>JBBRYP010000011.1:0-79853 GCA_038237515.1 Gaiellales bacterium | reverse complement strand
GTGCGGCGTCTCCCAACGTTTCGCTCGAAACTGAGGGTTCGCCGACGCCGCACTATTCCGACCGCTCTGCGGCCGGCGGCCGCGAAGCGGCCGAGTAGTGCGGCCTCCACCTGCCCTTCGTTTCCGGTCGAACGTTATGAGAGGCCGCACTAGATGCCTGATTCGGCTTCTCGATCAGTCATCTAGGATCCGGCTGTGACGAGCGCGCCCAGTCCCGCCGCCGGAGAGAAGTGGGCCGCCGGCGGACGGCCCGACCGCAATCTCGCCCTCGAGCTCGTGCGCGTCACGGAAGCGGCCGCGATGGGCGCCGCGCGCTGGATCGGGCGGGGGGAGAAGGAGGCCGCCGACCAGGCTGCGGTCGACGCGATGCGGCTGATGCTGGACACCGTGCAGATGTCGGGGGTCGTCGTCATCGGCGAGGGGGAGAAGGACGAGGCGCCGATGCTCTTCAACGGCGAGGAGGTCGGGGCCGGCGGGCCGCAAGAGGTGGACGTGGCCGTCGATCCCCTCGAGGGGACTCGGCTGACGGCGCTCGGTCAGCCGAACGCGATCGCCGTCATCGCGGTTGCCGAAAGGGGCTCGATGTTCTTTCCGGGAGCCGCGGTGTACATGGACAAGATCGCCTGCGGACCGGAGGCCGCCGGTGCCATCGACATCGACGCGCCGCCGGCCGAGAACGTCCGGCGCGTGGCTGCCGCCAAGGGCATCGACCCAGGGGAGGTGACGGTCGTCGTGCTCGACCGCGATCGGCACACGGCCCTGATCGCTGCCCTGCGGGAGGTGGGCGCGAAGGTCAACCTGATCCCCGACGGTGACGTCGCGGCCGCACTCGCTGCGGCCCGCGGCGGGACCGGCGTCGACCTCCTGATGGGAGTCGGAGGGACGCCGGAAGGCGTCATCTCCGCCGCCGCGATCAAGTGCCTCGGCGGCTCGATCCAGGGGAAGCTCTGGCCGCGCAGCGATGACGAACGGCGCCGGCTCGTCGAGGACGGCTACGACCTGGACCGCGTCCTGACCGCCGACGATCTCGTCGCGGGAGAAGACTGCTTCGTTGCGGCGACCGGTGTGACGACCGGGGCGCTGCTCCACGGGGTTCGCTACACGAGGGAGGGCGCGGTCACAGACTCCATCGTCATGCGCTCCCGCTCGGGCACAGTGCGCCGGATCGAGGCGCAGCACGCCTTCGAGAAGCTGACGCGCTTCTCGAACATCGCATACCGGTAGCCGGCTACGAGACGCCCGCCGTCTCCCACTCCGGCGCGTAGGCGCCCGACCGGGCCGCTCCGTTGAACTTGGCGCGCCGATAGAACGCCTTCTGCGCCGCTTCGACGTTGTCGGCGGCGCCGCCCCACGCCGCCAGGGCCGGTGCTTGCAGCGCTCGTCCGTACGAGAAGCTCAGCTGCCACGGGTGATCACCGAGCGCATTCATGGCATTCAGGTTCGCGGTCGCCTGCTCGTCGCTCTGACCTCCCGAGAGGAAGACGATCCCCGGGACGGCGGCGGGAACCACACGCCGGAAGCAGCGCAGTGTCGCCTCCGCGACCTCCTGCGGGGCATCCTGCCCGCGATCCTTGCCCGACAAAACCATGTTCGGCTTCAGCAGCATCCCTTCGAACGAAACACGCTGGTCGAAGAGCTCGGTGAAGACGGCCTGCAAAGTTCGGGATGTGACCGCGTAGCAGCGTTCGATCGTGTGGCTTCCATCCATGAGGACCTCGGGCTCGACGATCGGAACGAGGCCCGCCTCCTGGCTCAGCGCGGCGTAGCGGGCGAGGGCGTGGGCGTTTGTCCAGATGCAGTAGTCGCTCGGGATGTCGTCGCCGATCGTGATCACGGCGCGCCACTTCGTGAAGCGAGCGCCGAGCCCGCGATACTCCTCGAGCCGCTCGCGAAGCCCGTCGAGGCCCTCCGTGATCGTCTCACCGGCCGCGTCTGCAAGAGGCTTCGCCCCGCTGTCGACCTTGATCCCGGGGATGACGCCGTGGCCGGCGAGGAGCTTCGGGAACGGAGTACCGTCCGACGATGCTTGGCGCGCGGTTTCGTCGAAGAGGATGACGCCGCTGATGAACTCCTCGGCGCCCTGCGTCGTGAAGAGGAGGTCTCGGTATGCCCGTCTGTTCTCCTCGGTCGAGTCGACCCCGATCGAGTCGAAGCGCTTCTTGATCGTCCCTGCGCTCTCGTCGGCGGCGAGAATGCCCTTCCCGGGCGCAACGAGCGCCCTGGCAGTCGCCTCGAGTCCCTCTGCGGCCATCGCATCCTCCTCGTCTCGCGAAACTCCGGGCCAGGATTATCGCCTCTGGCGCGGGAGGGTTCACCCGGGATCGGCGCCGCCGCCGCCGCCTCCGTTCAGCAGTAACGTCGCGCGGGCGAGTTCACGCGGCGTGGGCGGCACGATCCGGCCCGCGCTGATCCACCAGGCAGGGTGGATCTCCTGCCAGTCGTGCGTCGTGTCCTCGACCCACGGGCCGACGACTGTGACGCGCGAGCCCACCTCGGGCACGGCGACGTGCAGGCGGTCCTGGGGGATCACCTCCACGACGAGGCTGCCTCCGACGTGCGAATTGCCGGGCGAGAGGAGTGACCGGTCGGCGTCGTCCACGCGGAGGTCGATGTGCACGTCGCCGTCGAAGTCCTCGAACTTGACGGCTGCCACGACGCCGGTCGCCGTACGGCAGCGGCTGCGGACTCGGAGGCGATCCGGGTGGTAGATGCCGCTCAACGGGCTTCCCATGCGGCAGTACGGATTGGTCGCGACGATCGGCGGGCGCCTGAACACGCGTGCGGCGATCACGCCGATCGCGAGAACGAGAACCAGGAGCAGAGCAGCACGGGTCACGTTGCCTATAGTGGGAACAGGTAACAGCGTCCGCAAGTCGCTCTTGCGGACACGTCTCCTGATACCGAACCGCACCGGGCTACAATCGGGGAGCGCGGACGTAGCTCAGTTGGTAGAGCATCAGCTTCCCAAGCTGAGGGTCGTGGGTTCGAGCCCCATCGTCCGCTCTCGAGAAGAGCGCCGCTCCTCAGGTGCCTCGTTCAGCTGGAAGCGGGGCAGGCGCCCGGCGCGGCGTACGGGACGGGCAGCAGGCCGTCAGACTCCGCCTCCTCGGCGAGGCGCTGCCGCAGAGCCTCGAGGTCGACGACGACCCGCACTGCGGTGTCGAGGTTCGCGTGGGCGAGGGCGTGCGTCGACCGCCGGCGCGAGCCATCCTGAGCTTCGGCAGGGCGGGGCGGCAGCCGAGTCGCGTTCGTAAGCTCTGCCAGTGGACGTCGTCGCCTACCAGGGTGAAGCGGGCGCGTTCTCGGAGGAAGGAGCGCTCGCGCTCTTCCCCGACGCGGAGCACCGGCCGCTGCCGTCGATCCGCAAGGTCTTCGAAGCAGTCGAGGTCGGCCGCGTGCCCTGGGGGCTCGTGCCGATGGACAACTCGCAGGCGGGGAGCATCAACGAGACGTACGACCTCTTCCTGCGGCACGGGCTGCGACTCGTCGGCGAGACGGTCGTGCGGGTCGACCACTGCCTGCTCGCGCTCCCCGGCTCGGCGATCGACGATCTGCAGGAGGTCATCTCGCATCCGCAGGCGATCGCGCAGTGCGAGGAGTTCCTCAACGCGCTCGAGATCGACGGGCGGCCCGAGTACAACACGGCGGGCGCAGCGAAGCGGATCGCGGAGGAACGACTCGAGCGGACGGCCGCGATCGCCTCTCGGCGCGCCGCCGAGCTCTACGGGCTCGAGGTGCTCGCCGAGCGAATCCAGACCTATCCCGACAATTCGACGCGCTTCGGCGCCCTCTCCCGTAACCCGGAGCCGCTCGGCGAGCCGGACAAGTCGTCGCTCGTCTTCGGCGTCGGCCACGTCTCCGGGTCGCTGTACCGCTGCCTCGGCACGTTCGCCGAGCGCCACCTGAACCTCACCAAGCTCGAGTCAAGGCCGCGGCCCGGCCGCCCCTGGGAATACGTCTTCTACGCCGACGTGGAAGCACCGGCGCACGTGCCCGAGATGGTCGAGGCGCTCGCCGCGCTGAGCGAGCACGCGACGTTCACGCGCGTGCTCGGCTCCTACGCCGCTGCCCCGCGTCGGCCTTGAAGCGGGCGCGTCCCCCGAGAGCCACACCGGCGGCTTTGCGGAGCGCGACCGATGCGACCGGGGCGGGTGGAGGGGCGAGGGAAGGGGGGCCGTAGCCGGGGCTACGTGCAGGCCGGCGAGCTGGCGATCGACGCGGCGGGGCCGGGCTTGTAGGACACGGCCGTCCCGACGGTCGCGCGCACGCAGTAGGTCGTCGCGTTGGACGAGAGGACGGTCAGCGTCGGAGCGCTCTTGATCTTCGTGTCGTAGACGGTCTGGAGGCCCGTCGCGCCGCCGATGTGCATGTTCGCGTACCCGTTGTTGTCGGCGCCGTACGCGACGATCGCGGGCACGGCTGTACGGATGTTCGTGTGCGCAGCCGACTTGCTGGCGCGGTCGCGGAGGGAGATGTACGCGGGGCCAGCGATCGCCAGGAGGTATCCGATCAGGACGGTGACGAGCAGCGTCTCGATCAGCGTGAAACCGCCCTCTCCCGCCGCCGTGCGCTTTCGTATGCCTGCGAACATCCTGTGCCTTCCGGTTCACGCGCGAGCCTTTGTGAACGTCCCGCGTCTCGATCATCGGCACGTTCACCCGACCGGGCGTCACCCGGAAGGGTGAGCGGGCCGTTCACCGCGGCCACTGCTCGGCGAGCTTTCGACGCGTCTCGAGAAGGTGCTCCGGCAGCACCTTCACGTCCGCGAGTACCGGCATGAAGCTCGTGTCGCCCGCCCAGCGCGGCACGACGTGCAGGTGGACGTGGTCCGGAAGGCCCGCGCCGGCGATCCGCCCCAGGTTCCAGCCCAGGTTGTACCCCTGCGGGGAATAGACCTCCGCGAGCGCGGCGATACCCTCCGACGCCAGCCGATGGATCTCCAGCACCTCCTCGCCGGACAGCGCGCCGAACTCCCCCTCGTGCCGGTGGGGAGCGACGAGGAGGTGCCCGGAGGAGTAGGGGAACTTGTTCAGCACGACGATCGCCCGTCGGCCCCGGTGGACGACGAGGAGGGATTCGTCGTCAGGCCCCACGCCCGCTTCGCAGAGAAAGCACCCGCTCTGCTCGTCCGCAGCCTCGACGTATTCGAGGCGCCACGGCGCCCACAGCGGCCTCGTCACGATCCGCGCTTCTACCAGAACGGCGAAGGGCGCGGTCTCCCGCGCCCTTCGCGACTCCCCGTCGAGAGCGGTGAGGTCTACGTGCAGGCGGTTGTCTTCTGGATGTCGCCGCCGGGGCCGCTCTTGTAGTAGGTGGCGTTGCCGACGATCGACCGGACGCAGTACGTCGCTTGCGACTTCGACAGGATCGTGACGGTGGGGGCTCCCTTGAGGGCCGCGTCGTACACGGCCTGGAGGCCCGTGCCCCCGCCGATCGTCATGCTGGCGTAGCCGTTGTTGTCGGCGTTGTACGCCTCCATTGCGGGCACCATCGCCCGGATGTCGGCCTGCGCCGCAGACTCGTTCGCCCGGTCCTTGAACTTCAGGTAGGCCGGGACGGCGATCGCGAGCAGGATGCCGAGGATGATGATCACGACGAGCATCTCGATCAGGGTGAAACCCTTCTCGTCACTCGTCATGCGATTGCGCAGCTTGGTAATCACGCGTTTGCTCCTTCCGAGGATGCGATTACGGATGTGGAATCGACCGCACCTACGGGATGAACACCCCTCTTTCGAGTGATGTCTGCTGCTTTTGCCCAGATTTAGGCAGGAATCACCCGCGTGAACCTCAGAGAACCGAGCCGTTCGACCCAATCGAGCTGCTTGTCCCGAGAGCCATGCTCAGGGCCCCTTCCGGCGCGTTCAGGGCCGGGACAAGGAGCTAGAGCCAGCGCTTGAAGCGAAAGAAGGCGATGAGGCCGACGATCGTCGCGACCATCAGGCCGACGATGCTCCAGAAGGCCTCGGCGGTTCCGAAACCCGGAAAGTGGACGTTCATCCCGAAGATCCCCGAGATGAGCGTGAGCGGCAGCAGGATGACGCTGAAGACGGTGAGGACGCGCAGGACGTCGTTCTGCCGATGGACGATTGCCGACTCGTTCGTCTGCTCGAGCGCCTCGACGACCTCCTTGTAGTTGTCGAGGAGGTCCCAGATCCGCTCGGAGGCGTCCACGAGGTCGTCGAAGTAGAGGTCGAGCTCCTCGGGCAGGAAGCGGCCGATGTGGCGCTCGAGCAGGCGCAGCGTCGGGCGCTGCGGCTTCATGATCTTCCGGTAGGAGATGATCTCCTGCTTCGCCCTGGAGATGTCGCGGACGATCTCCTCGGAGCTTCCCTCGTCGATGTCCTCCTCGATCGAGTCGAGCTTGTGGCCGATCTTGTCGAGGATCGGGAAGCAGTAGTCGAAGAGGTCGTCGAGCACCTCGTAGAGCAGGCGCCCGGAGCCGGAGGCGAAGTGCTGTGCCCGGTAGTCCTCGTCCTCCTGGCAGCGGCGGAAGAGCCGCGTCACGGGCAGCAGCTCGACGTTCGGAAGCGTGACGAGGTAGTCAGGCCCGAGGAAGACGTCGAGCTCGGCGGCGTTCAGCCGCTGCACCGCCTTGTCGTAGAACGGGAAGTGGAGGACCGCGAAGAGGTAGCCCTCGTCGACGTACTCGTCGATCTTCGGCCGCTGCCGGCGCGACAGCACGTCCTCGACGTCCAGCGGGTGCCAGCCGAAGCGTTCGCGCAGCTCCTCGGCCTCCGAGGCGTTCGGCGCGTCGAGATGGAGCCAGGTGAGCCCGCGGGCGCTGAGCTCAGCCAGCCGGTGTTCGGCGACGCCGGCGGCGATCTCGTCGCCGGGCGTCCGTGCGCGCTTGATGCGAGGCAGGCTCGGCATCGGTACTGAGGGGGTCGTCCGGTCTCATCGCTCGCACCTCCCATCCTACTCCGTAGAGCGTCGAAAGCCTTCTCTCCGCCACAGGTGCGAGAGTACGTCGGTGTCCCTGCGGGAGCTCTTCCTGCTCGACCCCGATGTCGTCTTCCTGAACCACGGGTCGTTCGGGGCGTGTCCGCGGCCGGTGTTCGAGCGCCACCAGGAGTGGCAGCGGGAGCTCGAGCGGGCGCCCGTCAAGTTCCTCCTGCGGCGGCTGGACGGGCTGCTGGCGGAGGTTCGAGGCAGGCTTGGCGAGGAGGTCGGAGCCCGCGCGGACGACCTCTTGTTCGTGCCGAACGCGAGCACCGGCCTGAACATGGTGGCGCGCTCGCCGCGATTCGAGGCGGGGGACGAGGTCCTGACGACGACGCACGAGTATGGGGCCCTCGACCTGACCTGGGAGTTCCTCTGCGGGCGAAGCCGCGCCCGTTACGTCCGCCGGCCGTTGCCCCTGCCCGCCGGATCGCCGGAGGAGGCCGTCGAGGCGATCTGGAGCGGTGTCGGCGAGCGGACGCGCGTGCTCTTCATCAGTCACATCACCTCGCCCACCGCCCTCGTGCTCCCGGTCGCCGAGGTGTGCCGGCGGGCGCGGGAAGCCGGGATCCTGACCCTGGTCGACGGCGCGCACGCCCCCGGGCAGATTCCGCTCGACGTGGAGGCGGTCGGGGCGGACGTCTACGCGGGCAACTGCCACAAGTGGCTCTGCGGACCGAAGGCGTGCGGCTTCCTCTGGGTGCGGCCGGAGCACCAGGCCTGGATCGAGCCGCTGATCGTCTCCTGGGGATTCGCGCCGGAGCAGAGCTTCCGCGCGCGTCGCCACTGGCCCGGAACCCACGATCCCGCGGCGATCCTGTCGGTTCCCGCCGCGATCGACTTCCAGCGGGAGCACGACTGGCCGACCGTACGCGCGCGCTGCCACGAGCTCGCGGCGGAGGCGCGCAGCGCGCTCCTCGAGTGGTGGGGGCTGGAGCCGCTGAGCCGCGAGGACGACCAGTGGTACGCGCAGATGGTCGCGCTGCCCCTGCCCGCTTGCGACCCGGCGGACGTCCAGCGGCGGCTCATGGACGAGCACGGGATCGAAGTCCCGGTGTGGGAGTGGGAGGGGCGCCCGCTCATCCGCATCTCCCTTCAGGGCTACAACACGAGCGAGGACGTCGAGCGTCTGGTGGAGGCGCTCCCGCGGGTCGTTGGCCGCGGCAAAAGCGCTGAGCCCGGTCGTCGCTCGCCGTGACTCGAGACAGAGCGTCCTGCCTCGGGCGAACCGTGTAATCCGCCGCGCTCGAGTCAGCCGCTCGCCAAGCCGGGAGAAAGGTCGTATCGTCGGCTCGCAGGAGGAGCATGACGGGAGGCGCAGCACGCGAAGGCCCGGGCCGCTTGGCGGCGGCTGAGCCCGATCTCGCGGTCGGCGCGGAGCTGGGCGGCTACCGGGTCGAGGCGCTGATCGGCCGTGGCGGGATGGGGGGTCGTCCACCGGCCGCACGAGCTTGCTCTCGAGCGCAAGGTGGCCCTCAAGCTGCTCGCGCCGGAGCTCGCCCGGGACTCCCGCTTTCGGGAGCGCTTCCTGCGCGAGTCGAGGCTCGCGGCGTCGCTCGACCACCCGGCGATCGTCCCGATCTACGAGGCGGGCGAGGTCGCGGGCCGGCTCTACATCGCGATGCGGCTCGTGGAGGGCACCGACCTGAAGCGGCTCCTGGCCTCCGAGGGACCGCTCGAGCCGGAGCGCGCCCTGATGCTCGTCGACCAGCTGGCGGACGCGCTCGACGCTGCACACGAGCGCGGCCTCGCGCATCGGGACGTCAAGCCCTCGAACGTCCTGATCGACGGCCGCGGCCACTGCTACCTCGCAGACTTGGGGCTCCCCCTACGCCTCGCAAAGCAGGCCGCCCCCGGGGGGCGGCGTGCGCTCGCTGGGCACAGTCGACTACGTCGCTCCCGAGCAGATCCGCGGCGAGGAGCTGGACGGGCGTGCAGACCTGTACTCGCTCGGCTGCCTGCTCCACGAATGCCTCGCCGGCCGACCGCCCTTCGGCGGCGGCTCCGACACGGCGATCGTGTTCGCGCACCTGGCCGCCCGCGCTGCCCCGGCGGCCGGGAACGCGAGAGCGGGGGAGCCTCAGGCCTCGGGATCTCCCTCCGCCATCGGGATCGACTCGTCCTCCTGGAAGACCTGAACGGGTTGCCCTCGGTGTCCTCGCAGCTCGCGATCCAGCCGACGGCGGGGTTCGGATCTAGACGCGCCAGGCGAGCGTCGGCGCTACGGGGTGACGCGGTAGATGCTGCCGGTCAGGTCGCCGACGTAGAGTCGGCCGGCATGGCCGCCGACGCCGACCACCGGCGCCACGAACCCGGTCAGGAACGGCCTGTAGGCGCCGCCCTTGCTCGACATCGCGACGACCTCGGGGCCCTTGCCGGTGCCGCCGAAGAGCCCCACGTAGAGCCTCTTTCCGACGAGGCCGAGGCCGGTCGGCGAGGCATGTGCCGGGAAGACGGCGAACGGCTTCGGGTACTGCCCGCAGGACTTCGGCTGTGCGGGGCAGTCGGGAAAGCCGAAGTCGGAGCCGGGCACCGCGACGACGATCCGGTCGGGCGGGCGCTTCCTGCCGAGGTTCTCCTGGCTGAGATCGTCCACCACCGCGCCGCGCAGGCCGGGCACGAAGACCGCCTGCCAGGGCTGACGCAGCCCGGTCGCGATCAGCTCGAGCCTGCCCGTACGCGTGTCGATCGCCAGGAAGCCGTTGGCGTAGCTCGTGGCGCCGTGCTGGAAGTCGTCGGTCTTCCTGTTGCCGAGCGAAACCCCGGAGTAGAGCCGCCCGTCGGGGCCAAGCGCGAGGCCGTTGAAGCCGGAGAAGTTCCCCGGGCCGCGGGTGACGACGCGCTTCTGCTTGAAGCTCCTCCCGTTCCAGCCGCTCCAGGCGAGGATCGCGCTGCCGGTGGAGACGTAGAGGGTCCCCTTGCCGAAGGCGAGGCCGAAGACGGCCCGCGGCGAGCCGGGAAACTTGGCGGCCTGGCCTCCGCGCAGCGTGTAGACGCCGCCGGTGATCTTCGGGTGCTGCTCGTCGCCGGCGGCTGCGACGAAGACCTGGCCCGCCCCGAACGCGAACGCGGTCGGAGTCGGGACCCCGCGCGCGAGCACGGCCACCGCCTGCCCTCCCGCGGCCTTCGGCGGCGGCGGCGGGCCCGCGGCGGAGCCCGCGCTCGCCGCGACGATCGCCGCGGCGCCGGCTGCGAGCAGGAAGGGGGCTTTCACCACGACGGCGAGTATGGTGGATCTGCCGGAGCTTGTCGAGAGGGAGCGGGCGCTGCCGGTCGGCTCTCGCAGCTCTCCGCTCCGCGCGGGTTAGGACGGCTGCCTCCCGGGCACTCCCGTCGGTGGGGGAGCGGTTGATCTCCTTCCGGCTCCCGTTTCGCACCGGCCCGAGTTCCTCGACCAGCAAGGGGGAAGCATGAGCAAGCGTCTCACGATCGCGGCGCTGGCGGGCGCGGCCGTCGCGATCCTCGCCGGTGTCGCCCTGGGGTTCAGCGCCGACACGCTCGTCTCGGTCAACAGCCCCTCGAGCCCGTTCTCGCAGAACAAGCAGAACGAGCCCGCGCTCGCGATCGACGCGAGCCGGCCGGCCATTCTCGCGGCTGGAGCCAACGACGAGGTCGACATGGAGGCCTGCAACAACAGGAGCGACACGACCTGTCCGTTCACGTCGGGAGTCGGCGTCTCCGGCGTCTACTTCTCCTTCGACAGCGGCACGACCTGGACGCAGCCGTCGTACACCGGACTCACGGCGAGGAGCTGCCTCGGCGTGGTCGACCCGGCCGGCGGCAGCGACCCGAGCAACCCCGCCGACAACTGCGACGCGCAGCCTGGTCGGATCGGGACGCTGCCCTGGTACGCGGAGAACGGGCTCGTCTCGGACGGCGACCCCGCCGTCGCCTTCGGGCCCAGGCCCGGAGCGGACGGCTTCAAGTGGACAAACGGGTCTCGCCTCTACTACGCGAACCTGACCTCGAACCTCGGTGCCACCCGCGACGAGCAGGCGTTCAAGGGCTTCGAGGCGATCGCGGTCTCGCGAACGGACGACGTCCAGGCCGCGGCCGGCGGCGACAAGAGCGCCTGGTGCGTGGGCTCGGGCTCGAACCCGTGCGCACCCGTCCTCGTCAGCAAGCAGTCCTCGACGACCTTCTCCGACAAGGAGCAGATCTGGGCCGACAACGTCTCCTCGAGCCCGTTCTTCGGCACCGTCTACCTCTGCTGGGCTGCCTTCCGGGGTCAGGAGAAGGGCAACGCCGCTCCGGCGCCGCTGATCGTCGCCGCCTCGCGTGACGGCGGCCAGAACTGGACGCAGCGCCAGATCACCGCCGCCGCGAACAACGCCCAGCGCAACCCGCTCGACGGCTGCACGATCCGCACCGACAGCAGGGGGACGGCCTACGTCTTCGGCGTCGGCACCCTCTCCTCGCAGGGAAAGCAGGCCTTCGAGTTCGTGTCGCGCTCGTTCGACGGCGGCTCGAGCTGGTCGAAGCCGCAGCCCGTGGCAGGCCCCGTGACGCAGCCGGGAACGCTCGACCCGGTGCTCGGCCGTCCTGTGATCGACGGCATCGCCGGCGCGCGCAGCGACCTCGCGCCAGCCCCCAGCGTCGATATCGCGAACGGCGCCCCCGACGGAGCGGGTGCAACCGACCGGATCGTGCTCACCTACGTGAGCGGCGACCTGGCCGCGCCGCACGTCTACTTCACTGAGTCGACGGACCGCGGGTCGACCTGGAGCACGCCGCGGCCGATCGAGGCGCGGGGCGATCGAGGGCTGTACGCGGCACCGGCGATCTCGCCGAACGGGACGGACGTCTACGTCGTCTACAACGCCTTCACGACGCCCTACCGTGCCAACACAACCGACCTGCGGACGCTCGTCGGCGTCGTCACCCACGCCGACTCGTCGTCCAATCCGGCCACGGCCACGGGCGCCTTCGGCGAGCTCCACCGGGGCCCGCCTGGGGATCCGCGCGGGTCGAGCCAGAACGACCTCGAGGGCGAGTTCCTCGGCGACTACGTTTACGCGGCCGCCACGCGAAGCTACGGCGCGGCGGTCTGGAACGACACGCGGCGAGCGGCGGACTGTCCCGCGATCGACGCCTGGCGGATGGCCCTGCGCACCGGCGACACGACCGTGCCGAGGCCGGCCCCACAGCAGCAGTGCGCGCCGAACTTCGGCAACAGCGACATCTTCGGCGGGTCCTATCCCGATCCCACGCCGTAGGACGTAGGCGTGGGGGCCGCGCGAGCCGCCCCCACGCCCGGCGTCCTGCGCCGAGCCCGGTCGTCCGGCGGCAAGGACGTGAGGAAAGGTCGTTCGTCGGGATGGGCGGAGGCAAGCGTCCGCCGGCGTAGCTTGAGCCCGAGCGCAGCCCAAGGGGTGGGCCGACGGGAGTGGAGGAGGGCCGGCGGCGGACCACTTCTCGTAGCCAAGGCCTCAGTAGGGGGGCTGGAGGTCTGGGAGCATCGGGAAATGGCGCACGTTGGTCGTCACTAGGTCGGCCTCAAGGAGGAGCGCGGTAGCGGCGATCAGGTAGTCCGCGTCGTCGATTCCGCTGTGAGCGCGGCGGTGTGCGCGCGCCAGGTCGCCGGCCGCGCGAGCGACATCCTCACCGACCGCAACCCACGAGACTGCCGAGAAGAACTGCTCGAGGGCCGGGAGCTCGTCGTCTCGCACTCCCGCAACGAGCTCGAACCGAACGACCTCGCTGGCGGCGAGGACCTCGTCGTTCTCGACGAGGTCTCGAAGGAGGTCGACGGCGGCCTGATCGCCCCGCAGATGGTCTATGGCGACCGTCGTGTCGAGGAGCTTCACTCCAGCCCGAGACGACCGAGACGCTCGGAGAGGTCGCCGCGAACCGCCTCTACGTAGTCGCTGCCGGTGAAGTCGCGGCCCCGCCACGAGCCCGCGCTGGAGGCGAGCGCCTGGAGCTTGTCGCCCTTCGTCGGCTCTCCGAAGGTGCTCCGTACGGCGCGCCGGACGAGCTCGGAGCGCGAGGCGCCGGTCACGCGGGCGACGCGGTCGAGGAGCTCGAGCTCGTCTGTGCCCAGGTAGATCTGCGTCCTTCCCATGGTGTCACTATACACCACTATGTGGCGCGACAGTGCGGCTGCCGAAGCAGTTCCGCGCAGTCGAGTTCTGCCCAGTCAGGATGCGCCCGGCAGGAATCGAACCTGCGACCTCGCGCTCCGGAGGCGCGCGCTCTATCCCCTGAGCTACGGGCGCGGGGAGCGATCTAGTGTATCGACGTGGAGGTCGAGGCCCGGATCGCGACGCTCGAGCTCGCGGAGACCTTCGTCATCTCGCGCGAGTCGCAGGACACCGCTGAGGTCGTCTGGGTCGAGCTCCGCCACGAGGGGCTCACAGGCCACGGCGAGGCGGCGCCGATCGAGCGCTACGGCGAGTCGGCGGCCTCGGCGCTCGCCTTCGTCCGGGAGCACGGCCAGCTCCTCGGCGACGACCCGTGGGACGCGCCGCTCGAGCGGATCTTCGAGCTGCCCGGGGAGCTCGCGGCGAAGTCGGCGCTCGACGCGGCGCTGCTCGATCTCCGGGCCCGCGGGCGGGACGAGCCGCGGCCCGCCTGGGCGCTCCTCGGCACGGCTCGGCAGGGCCCGCCGACCTCGTGGACGGTCTGGCTCGGCGACCCCGACGACATGGCCGGGCGGACGAGAGCGGCGACCGCGGACGGACGGTTCAGGCGCCTGAAGCTCAAGCTGGGCGGACGCGACGGGCTCGATCTCGACCGGGTTCGAGCCGTGCGGGCCGCCACGGACCTGCCCCTCCAGGTCGACGTCAACGAGTACTGGACGCTCGAGGAGGCGCTCGACGCGCTGCCCGAGCTGGCGGCGCTCGGGGTGGAGTACTGCGAGCAGCCGCTCCCGGAGGGAGACCCGGGCGGCGCCGAAGTGCGCCGCCGCTCGCCGATCCCGATCTACCTCGACGAGGACTGCCACACCCGCGCCGACCTCGAGCGCTGCGCGGAGCTCGGGCACGGGGTGAACGTCAAGCTGGCGAAGAGCGGGGGCGTGACCGAGGCCTTCGCGATGGCCGAGCGGGCCCGCGAGCTCGGCCTCGGGCTGATGGTGGGCTGCATGATCGAGTCCGGTCTCGGCATCGCCGCCGCCTGCCTCGTGTCGACCCGCTGCGACTACGCCGATCTCGACGGAAACCTGCTGCTGCGCCACGATCCGTGGCCCGGGGTGGAGCTCGTGGACGGCGTCCAGACCCTCGCGGAAGAGCCCGGCCTCGGTGTCAGAGAAGCGATACCTGATCCTCGCTGAGAGCCACTCCGGCGACCCGCACTACGGCAAGACCGCGCGGGGGGTGATCCGGTACCGGCGCGAGGACGTCGTCGCGATCCTCGACTCCGGCCGGGCAGGTGAGATGGAGGACGGCCTGCCGATCGTGGCGAGCGTGAACGAGGCACTCTGCTTCGGCCCGACGACCGCGCTCGTAGGTGTCGCGACCCAGGGCGGGCGGTTCCCGCCGGCCTGGCGCGAGCTGCTTCGAAGCTGCATCGCCAAGGGACTCGACGTGGAGAACGGCCTGCACGAGTACCTGTCCGACGACCAGGAGCTCTCGGCTCTCGCCGGGCGCTACGGAGTGAAGCTCGTCGACCTGCGCAGGCCGCCCGAGGGTCTGGATGTCCCGTCAGGCGAGAACCTCGAGCTGGAGGCGCGGATCGTGCTCACCGTCGGATCGGACTGCGCGATCGGGAAGATGACGGTCGCGCTCGAGCTCGACGCGGAGGCGCGGCGGCAGGGCCTCGCCTCCCTCTTCGTCCCCACCGGACAGACGGGTGTCGCGATCGCCGGGTGGGGCCTCTCGATCGATGCCGTCGTCTCCGACTTCCTGGCCGGAGCGGCCGAGCGGCTCCTCGTCGAGGGCCATCGGCGCGGCGGCGACCTGCTCTTCGTCGAGGGCCAGGGATCGCTCACGCACCCGGCCTACTCCGGCGTCGCCCTCGGGCTGCTCCACGGCTCTGTGCCGCACGTGCTCGTGCTCTGCCACAAGGCGGGGACGGCTGAGGTGGAGGGATACCCCGGCCACCCGTTGCCGGGCCTCGCGGAGCTCGTCGAGCTTCACGAGCGCATCTCGCTGCCACGCCGACCCGCCCGCGTCGCGGCGGTCGCTCTCAACACCGGTGGACTCGCGGAGGAGGTTGCCCGAGCCGCGATCGACGCGGCCGCCGCGGAGACGGGACTCCCTGCGGACGATCCTGTCCGTTTCGGAGCCGGGCGGCTCCTGCGCGCGGTGCTCGATCGCGTACCGGGCTAGGGGGGGTGCCCGGCAGGTCGGCGGACTTTCTGGGTCGTGAGCGCCGAAGCCACGGCAAGCACGCAGGGCGCCTCTGGGATGCGGGCACACAGGGGTGACTGAGGACGCCCCCTGACGCCGCTGGTCGCGGGCCAGAAGCCGGCAAACGTTGCTGGGCGATCCACTACCATCCGGCCTGCGCCGGCGAAGAGCCCGGCGCCCTTTTCAATGTCTGCGGCCCGGATGTACATCGTCACGCTGGCGGCGCTCGCCGCACTGGCGCTCGCTTGCGCGGGCGGGGCTGCAGCCGGCCTCTCCTTCGGCGTCACCGACGACGCGGGCAAGTACGCAGACGACGGCGGAGGGAACTTCTTCGCCGCGCTGAGCGACTTCGGCGGCACCGAGAACCGCGTCACCGTCCTCTGGGACCCGACCGACGGGAACCGCGGGTTCACGATCCGCGACGGTGGGTTCCTCGACCGGGCCGTACCGATCGCGGCCCTCCGCGGCGTCGACGTCGTCCTCAGCGTCTACCCGGCGCAACCGAGGGCGTTCACCGTCGACACGCAGAACAGGATCTCGCTCTTTGCCCAGTTCCTCCAGTCCCTGGCCCGACGCTACCCGAGCGTGAGGGCGTTCATCGTCGGGAACGAGCCGAACCAGCCGCGCTTCCTCCAGCCGCAGTTCGTGCGTAACGGGCGCGGAGGCTATCGCGCGGTCGGCGCCGTCAACTTCGAGCGCGTACTCGCCGCCTCCTACGACGCGCTCAACGAGGTCGACCCGACGATCACCGTCGTCGGCCTCGGCCTCTCCCCGCGCGGCAACGACGATCCTCGGGCGCGCGACAACGTGTCGCGCTCCCCCGTCAGGTTCATCGCAGAGCTCGCGGCCGAGTACCGGCGCAGCGGCCGCAGCAGGCCGATCATGGACGAGCTCGGATACCACCCTTACCCGCAGTCGAACGACGACCCGTTCTCGCGCGGGTACTCGTGGCCGGGTGCCGGCCTGACGAACCTCGACCGCATCAAGCAGGCGGTGTGGGACGGCTTTCACGGCACGGCACAGCCGGTTTTCGCCGAGAGCGACTCGCCTCGCGCCGTCGGAGCGCCGCTCACGTTCAACCTCGACGAGTACGGCCGCCAGGTGCAGGTGATCTCGAGCGTGCGGCGCATCTACACCGGCCGCGAGAACGTCCGCACCGTCAGCGAGGCGGCCCAGGCGCGGCTCTATGTAGCGGCGGTGAGCCTCGCGGAGTGCGATCCGGCGATCTCCGACCTCTTCTTCTTCCACCTCCGCGACGAGACGAGCCTCGAGCGCTTCCAGAGCGGCCTGCTACGCGCGGACGGGACGAGGCGGCCCTCCTACGACGCGGTCCGAGCCGCCATCGCGTCCACGGGCGGGAGCTGCGGCGGGCGCCCCCACGCGTGGCACCACGCATCGTCCGTGCTCGGGGGCGACGTGACGTTCTCCGCCGACGGCAGGTCGGCAGCCGCCGGCGCATCCGAGGACGTGACGGCGACCGGCGGGATCTTCCCCGCCACGGTTGGTCGTCAGGAGATCGAGGCGGCGCTCGCGGGGAGACCCGCCACGGTTCGGGCGTCGGCGAGGAGGCTCGTCCGCGCCTACCGCGCGAGAAGGCTCGCTTTCGACCTGCACTCCGTGGCGCCCGGTTCCTACGTGGCCGCCGTTCTCGTGCGCGCGACGCTCGGGCCGCAGCGCTCGCTGCTGGCGACGAGCGAGCCGTTCGAGCTCACGGGCTGATCGCTTTCCCGGGCACTCCGATGGGCTTTGGTATACAGCGCGGGATGGTCTGCAGCGGTGCTTCGCCGCGCGGCGCGCCTGGCCTCGATCGCGACGGCTGCTTCCTCTCCGACGCCGCCGGCTGACACGCGTCGCCCTCATCTCCGACACGCACCTGCCGCGCGGCGCGCGGCGCCTCCCCGATGCGTGCCTTCGGGAGCTCGCGCGCGCCGAGCTCATCCTGCACTGCGGCGACTTCACGAGCCACGTCGTGCTGGAGGAGCTTCGCGCGCTTGCGCCCGTCGAGGCGGTCTTCGGGAACATGGACGATCTCGAGCTGCAGGCCGTGCTCCCGGAGCGGCGTGTGCTCGAGATCGAAGCGGCGCGCGTCGGAATGGTCCACATCGCCGGCTCCCGTGTAGGACGCGAGGAGAGACTTCGCGGCTGGTTTCCCGGCTGCTCCGCGGTCGTCTACGGGCACACCCACGTCCCGCAGCTCTCGAGCGAGGGTGCGACCTGGATCCTCAACCCCGGCAGCCCGACCGAGCGCCGGAGAGCCGGGGCGCGGGCGCTGCTGGTCCTCGACGTCGAGGAAGGAAAGCTGCGACCGGAGCTCGTTGAGCTTCCTTGACGCGAACCCATGTTCGTGTTAGGTTTACGAACACATGTTCGGGAAGCTGCTCCTCATTATCACGCTGGCGATCGTGGCCTTCGCCGTCGTCGCCCGCACGTCGAGCGGCCACGCCACTCGTGAGACGTACGTCGTCCGCCCGCACGACACGCTGTGGTCGATCGCGACGCGCTTCTACGGCGGCGACCCGCGCGAGGGGGTCTGGAAGCTCGAAGCTCGGAACCCAGGAGCCGGGCAGGTTCTGCGGCCGGGGCAACGGCTCGTGATCCCGTAGCCGGCCTTCTTTCCCAGGCCCTTCTGCCTGCGGGCTGGATCCGCAGCTCCAGGCGGGACGGGCCATGCGATCGCTCGAAACTACAATCGCCTGGTGGACCTGGACATCGTCTTCCTCGGGACTTCGGGCTCGATGCCGACGGGCAACCGTGCGCCGGCGGCGACGCTGATCCGTCGCGGGGGGGACCGGTTGCTCTTCGACTGTGCGGAAGGGACCCAGCGCCAGCTCCTGCGCTCGACAGTCGGCCTGGCCGAGCTACGCGAGGTCTTCCTCACGCACTACCACGCGGACCATTACCTGGGCCTGCCGGGCATGCTGAAGACGTTCTCGCTCCGGGGACGGGAGCTGCCGATCACGATCTACGGACCTCCCGGGCTGCGCGAGCTGTTCGGCACGCTTCGCCGCATCTTCGGCCGGCTCACCTACCCGTTCGAGCTCGTCGAGCTCCGCCCCGGAGACGTCCTCGACCGGGGCGACCACCGCCTTACCGTGTTCGGCGTCGAGCATCGCGTCTCGGCCATCGGATACGCGCTCACGGAGGAACCTCGGCCCGGCCGCTTCGACCTGGCGGCGGCGAGGGCGCTCGGCGTGCCGGAGGGGCCGCTCTTCGGCCTGCTCCAGCGGGGCGAGTCCGTCGGCCTCCCCGACGGGCGCACCGTCGAGCCGGGTGCGGTTCTGGGAGCCGCGCGCGCGGGCCGGAAGGTCGTTCTGAGCGGGGACACAGCGCCCTCCGCGGCGGTGCTGGAGGCCGCGCGCAGTGCCGATCTGCTCGTCCACGAGGCCACCTTCTGCGAGGAGGAGCGCGACCGGGCGCGCGAGACGTCGCACTCGACTGCGCTCGAGGCCGCGGAGATCGCCCGCGACGCCGACGTCGCCCTCCTGGCGCTGACGCACCTCTCGAACCGCTACTTTGGCCCCGAGGCGGCGCGCGAGGCTCGCGCCGTCTTCCCGGAGACGGTCGTGCCGAAGGATTTCGACGTCATCGAAGTTCCCTTCCCGGAGCGTGGCCCGCCGCGGCGGATCAAGGGAGGGGCCCTGCAGCCGCGAGCGGAGCGCGTGCGGGAGCCGGCCTGACGGCACGCTGGGAGGCGCAGCTCGAGGCGGCGAGGCACGGGAACCAAGCGATGACCTACGGCGATGGCTCAGCTCCGACGCCTGACTTCGGCCCTCGCGCCGCGACCTACGACGAACGGCATCCACCGATCTCGGGCCTCCACGAGGAGCTGGTAGCTCGGGGAGCCCTCGCCGGCCGGCGCGTCCTCGACGCCGGCTGTGGCACCGGGCGCTTCGCCTCGGAGCTCGTCGACCGCTTCGGGTGCGAGGCCTGCGGCATCGATCCGGAGCCACGGATGCTCGCGGTCGCGGCCGGGCGCACCGGCGCCCGGTTGCGGGTCGAGCAGGGGACGGCGGAGCGCCTGCCGGTGGACGACGGGAGCTTCGAGCGCGTCACCATGGTGCTCTCGGCCCACCTCGTCGACCGCCCTCAGGCGTTCGCGGAATGCCGCCGAGCGCTGGAGCCGCAGGGCTTCCTCGTCGTCGCCGGCTTCGATCCGGCGACCTTCGAGGGCTATTGGCTCAACCGGTTCTTCCCGTCCATGCTCGCGGCTGACCTGAGGCGGTTCCCGTCCGCGAAGACGCTGGAGCTCGACCTCGTTGACGCAGGGTTCGCAGAGACCCGCGTCACGCGCTTCTGCGCGCCGCGAAGTCTCACCCGCGTCGCGGCCCTCGACCGCATCCGCGGACGCCAGAGCGCCACGTTCGATCTCGTGCCGGAGGAGGAGTTCCGCGCGGGCCTGAAGAAGGCGGAAGCCGAGTTGGCCGATCCCGTCGTCGCACCGGACGAGATGCTGATCGCGGTGGCCGCGACGTGAGGCGCCTTGCGCTCGGGCTGCTCGTGCTGGTCGCATTCTCGCCCTCGCTGGCGCGCGCGGCGACGAGGACCTACTCGACCGGCGCGCTGCACCGGGCGATCCCGGACGACGGCTTCCTCGACCAGTCCATCCTCGTTCGGGACAGCGGCCCGGTCTCGAAGGTAGTCGTCTCCCTCCGGATCGAGCACCCGGCGGACAGCGAGCTGACGCTCTCGCTGATCAGCCCGGGGGGCCGGACGATCCTGCTCAGCCGCAAGCGCGGCGGGAGCGGCGCCGACTACGGCAGGGGACGCGGCTGCGGTGGACCGCTGACCGTCTTCGACTCGGACTACGGCGACCCGATCGCGAAGGGCACCGCTCCCTTCGCGAACTTCTCGTACGAGCCCGAGCAGAAGCTCTCGGCGCTGAACAGCGCGGGCGCGTACGGCAGGTGGCGCCTCCGCGTCTCGGACGACGCAGTCGGCAACACCGGCGTTCTCCGCTGCGTGAAGCTCGAAGTCAACCGGAACGTGGTGGAGACCCGGAAGGCACGAAAGGGGGCGTCGAAGCGGAGATCGCCTACCGCGAACGAGCCTACGCGCTCAATCGTGTGCGCCTGCGCATCCGCCGATCAGGGCGGCTCGCCCTCGACACGCCGCTCGCGCGCGTCAACTGCCGCGACTGCCCGAGCAGCGGGGTGCTCCTGACGGGCGAGGGATCTCCGATCCGGATCCGGGACCTCGATGCTGATGGTGAGCCCGAGGTCCGTTCGACCTCTACACCGGTGGCGCGCACTGCTGCGCGTACACGCTGATCTTCCGGTATCTCGCCGGCGAGCGGCGCTACTTGCGCACCGTGGGGTTCTGGGGCAACCCGGGCTACAGCCTCGCCGACCTCGATCGCGACGGCCGCCCCGAGCTCGTCAGCGCCGACGACAGGTTCGCCTACGCGTTCGCGGCCTACGTCTTCAGCGCCGAACCCCCGCGCATCTGCCAGTTCGAGGGCGGCGAGCTCGTCGACGTGACGCGCTCGTTCCCGAAGGTGATCGCCGCCGACGCCGCATTCGAGTGGCGTGCCTACCTGAAGGCGCGCGCCGAGCGAGACGCCGACCTGCGGGGGATCCTCGCCGCCTTCGTCGCAGACCAGTTCCTGCTCGGGCGCCCCGAGGAAGCCTGGCGAGCGCTCGACCTCGCCTACAGGCGCGGCGACGTGAGCCGCGGGGACAGCCTCTGGCCGCGCGGGAAGGCATACCTGAAGGCACTGCGCGAGTTCTCGGCGGCAAACGGTTACGCTCCCTGACGGTGGGAGCAGAGAACGGCGGCAGCCGTCGCCTCGAGCGGCTTGCGGAGCTGATCGTCCATGTCGGAGCGAACGTCCAGCCGGGCCAGATCGTGTCCGTCTCGTCGGAGCTCGGCAAGGAGGATCTGACCCGTGCCGTCACGGTGAGCGCCTACCGGGCGGGCGCGCGCTTCGTCGACGTCGTCTACTACGACCCGTTCGTGAAGCGCGCCCGCGTCGAGCACGCGCCGGACGAGACGCTCGAGTTCGTCCCCTCCTGGTACGGCGAGCGGCTGCTCGAGCTCGGCCGGGAGCGTGGCGCCCGCGTGTCGTTGAGCGGCCCGGTCCACCCCGACGCGCTCGACGGGCTCGACCCGGTGCGGGCGGGGCGGGACCGGCTGCCGTGGCTGGAGGAGGTGCTGACGCTGATCGACGAGCGCTCGACGAACTGGACGATCGGTCCGGCGCCGACGCCGGAGTGGGCGGCGCTCGCCTATCCCGACCTCGAGCCCGCCGAGGCCTTCGAGCGGCTCTGGAGCGAGATCGTCCGGGTTTGCCGCCTCGACGAGGACGACCCGCTCGAGGCGTGGCGCGGGCGCCTCTCAACGCTGGGCGAGGTCGCCGCGAGGCTGACGGAGCGGCGCTTCGACACGCTGCACTTCGAGGGGCCGGGCACCGACCTGACGATCGGGCTCTTCCCGAGCGGCACATGGACGACGGCCGAGTTCACCCGCGTGGACGGCCTCGCGCACATCGCGAACCTTCCGACCGAGGAGGTCTTCACCTCACCCGACCCGCGGCGCGCCGACGGGGTCGTGAGCTCGACGAAGCCGCTTGTACTCTCTGGAGGGACGATCGTCCGCGGGCTTCGGATGCGCTTCGAGGGAGGCCGAGCGGTCGAGATCGAGGCCGAGTCGGCCGCCGAGGTGATGCGCGAGCGCTGCGCTGCGGACGACGGCGCGGCACGGCTCGGAGAGGTCGCGCTCGTCGATCGGGAGGGCCGGATCGGCCAGCTCGGCACCGTCTTCTACGACACGCTCCTGGACGAGAATGCGGCCAGTCACATCGCCGTCGGCAACGGCTTCGACTTCGGGCTGGACGAAGGCGACGCGAAGCGGCGGAACCGCAGCGCCATCCACATCGACTTCATGATCGGAAGCGACGACGTCGACGTCACGGGCCTGACGCGCGAGGGCGAGCGGGTGCCGGTTCTGCGCGGCGGCTCCTGGCAGATCTAGGTGATTGATCAAGAGAGCCGATCAATCACCTTGACGAGCGCGCTGCGCGCGCTAATTCAGCTGACGCGATTCGTGATGGAGACTTCCGCGGCGAGGGCCGAGGCCTTCGCCGCGTGGCTGTCCATGCCGAGCTCGCGGTAGGTCGTGAGAGCCTCCTGGAGGAGCGTCTGAGCCCTCTTGCCGCCGTCCGCATCGCCGCGCTCCAGCAGCATCCGCGCATAGTCCGCCTGGGTGTGCGCGAGCCACGGGCGGGCGCCCATCCGGGCGTTCGCGGCGATGGCATCTTCGAAATGCAGCTCCGCGTCCTCGAAGCGCGTCGTCACCGTCGCGAGAAGGCCCAGATAGCGCGCGATGGAGCCTCTGATTCCCTCGGTGTGATCGACCGCGTTGAACGATGCCCACGGAAGGAGCAACCGGTAGAGAGCTGTCGCCGACACGGTGTCGTGCAGGAGCGCACACGTCTCGGCCAGCAGGCTCGTCCCGTAGAGCCACTCCTGGTCGAAGGGTAGAGCCGAGAAGTCCTCTACGGCAAGGTCGTCGAGCGCTCGCTGCGCCTCTGCCATCCGACCGAGCTGCGCGTCGAGGTGAGCGAGGACGCAGCGGAAGACGGGCCGAGCCGGATAGTTCGCGACCAAGCCGCGGATCTCCGGCTCGACCTCCTCGATGCTTCCCCGGAAACCACAGAGGGTGTATCGCTGGACCCAGTAGATCGGGATGGCGCCGTGCGGCTGCGCCTGCTCGCCGAGCGCCAGCGCCTCGGGCACGAGCTTCTCGGCCTCGCTGAACCTGCCGGCAGCCAAAGCCAGCATCGCCCTCACGCCGATGACCTCCCAGAGCCGGTCAGGCTGTCTCAGCTCGTCGGCGATGCAGCTCGCTGCGGCGAGATCGACCTCTGCCGCGTGAACGTCTCCAATCTTGAGCTGCACCATGACCCGCCACACGTGCGCTGCCACGAGCCGCTCCTTTTCTCCACTCCGCTCGGCCACGTCGCGAAGCCGCCGGCGAGGGTGAGGCATTCCTGGACCGTGTCGGGCGCGACGATGGCGGCGACACGGCCGTCGAGCGCGTACGCGAGCGTCGCCGGGTTCCCCGCGCGGCGCGCAAGCTCGACGGCCTCCCTGCTCAGCGCGTCGCGGCGATCGCGCGAGTGCTCGTCGCGAAGCGCGCCCGCGAGGCGCGCGAGGAGCCTGGCCCGTAGCTCGACATCGTCCGCGGGAAGTGCCGCGAGTCCCTCCTCGAGTAGCGGTACGAGTCGATCGTCGTCCCCCGCCCGCGAGGCCCTGCGCGCGGAGCTCGGCGCGGGCGCGGCCGAGCTAGCGCAGATCCTGCCTGAGCTGCGCGACCTCCTGCCCGGGCTCCCGGAGCCGTCCTCGGTCGAGCTCGAAGGGGCGCGCTTCCGGTTGATTCCGTACAGGCGCGCAGCCTCCTCGTACCCGAGGAGCTCGAGCGCCCGATCTCCCGCACGCCGGGCGTAGCGGAGCCCCTTGTCGAAGTCGCTTCCGGCGATCGAGTGGTGCGGGTCGGCTCCACAGGCTGGCGGTCGACGCGCTCGAAAAGCTCTACGGAGACGGCCCGCAGCGCAGCGAGCTCCGCCTCGCGGCCGAGGAATGCGGTTCCTGAGGGCTGCGCCGGCGGCTCGACCGCGGGGGCGAGGTCGAGCTCCGGAGCCTGCCGAAGGATTGCCTGGTGGAGCTCGCGCAGCTGCCGTCCGGGCTCGATGCCCAGCTCGTCGACGAGCTCGCGACGGGCGGCCTGGTAGGCATCGAGTGCCTCCGCCTGACGCGTCGACCGGTAGCGCGAGCATCAGCTGCGACCGGAGTCGCTCCCGCAGCGGATGCTCGCGGACCAGAGCCTCCAGCTCGCCGACGAGCTCCGCATGGCGCCCCAGGGCGAGATCGCGCTCGACCCGCCCTTCCAGACAGACAACGCGCAGCTCCTCGAGCCGAGCGATCTCCGCCTGGGCGAAGCGCTGGTCGGCGAACTCGGCGAGCGGGGTGTCCCGCCAGAGCGACAGCGCCTCTTGCAGCTTCCCCTCTTCTTGCAGGCGCTCGAAGCGCGCGAGATCGAGCTCATCGGGTTCGACCCGCAGCAGATAGCCGGGCATCTTCGTCTGCACGCGCTCCCTGCCGAGCACCTTTCTGAGCTGCGAGACGTACACCTGCAGAGCCTTGTGCGCCGTCGCCGTCGGCTCGTCGTCCCACAGCGCGTCGATCAACCTGTCGCTGGAGACGACCCGGTTCGCCTCCACCAGGAGCAGAGCCAGAAGCGTGCGCTGCTTCTACCCGCCGAGATCGAGCGCTCGTCCGTCCGACAGGACCTCGAGCGGGCCCAGGATCCGAAACTCCATGCTGATCTCCGGCCACGCTAACAGCACCCGCCCTGCTGCTCAAGAAGCTAGCCCCGCCGCCTCCTTCACGAGGCCGTCGGCGCGAGCCCAGAAGGCCCGCCGCGCCGGCGCGGAGGTTCTGAACACCGAGAGGTGGTCGGCGACGAAGCCGGCGCTCGAACGCACGAGGATCGCCCGCACCCGTGAGGCTGGAAAGGCGGCGGCCTGGAGGCGGCGAAGGAGCTCGCGCGCTCCCTCGCGATTGTCGTGGTCGCCGACAAGGATCACAATCCTCGTCTTGCGGTCGAGCGAGCGCAGGTCGATGCGCTCCTCCGCGCGCGGGTTCGCCTGGCCGGGAAAGATGCTCAGCACCGCGGCAGGAGCGGTGCCAAAGGCGGGCGCGACGGCCGCGTACTCGGCCGCGAGCCGCCCGCCGCGCGAGTAGCCGATCACGACGGTCGGGACGCGGGGATTGCCGAGCCGGCGCTTCGCCGCGCCGACGGCTGCGGCGGCGTGGCGGATCGCGCCGAAGGCGCCGGGCGAGACCTCGTAGCGCGGGTAGACGACGGCGTCGCCTTGGCGTGCGAGGTGCAGGAGCCAGGGCCGGTGGTTCACGGGCGTCAGCTCACTCGTCGCGAGGCCGTGCATCCAGACGACGACCGCCTTCGGCGGCCCGCCCGGCCGGAACAGCCAGTACTGGTCGGCGCCGCGGCCGATCGGCCCGACAACGCGAATCGAGGAGGAGTGCTTGGGCTCCGCGGCTCGACCCGTGGCCTCGTTTCCGCAGCCGGCTGAGAGCCAGCCGACACCGGCGACAGCGACAGCAGCGGCGCCGAAGAAGGCACGCATCAACCGATGAGACGCCAGGGAGTGCTGTTAGTCGGCTAGGGCTCCGAAAAAGCCGCGGGGCGGTCGTGTCCTTGGCCCGGGGGCGGCGACGCTGCCAGCGTCACGGGCGCGTCAGCTTGCTCGTCTCCGTCGGGTTCCGGGCCGCCATCCGCCCGCTGCCGTATCCTCCGGCCCCGACCCTTTAAGCCGGTCCAGTGAGGCCGGAAAGGAGCACGGATGACCCCCGCACCCCCACCCTCGACTCTGCGCGCGCCCTGAGCGGTCTCGGCGTCTCGTCGGAGCGGGTGCTCCTCGACGCGCAGGCGCTCGAGCGGACGCTCTCGCGGGTCGCGCACGAGATCATCGAGCGCCACGCGGACCTCGACCGCGTCGCCCTCGTCGGCATCCACACGCGCGGCGTCCCGCTGGCGCAGCGCCTGCGGCGCCTCGTCGAGGAACGCGCGGGCGTCGAGCTGCCGCTCGGGAGCGTCGACATCACCTTCTATCGTGACGACGTCCAGGTGCGCGGCCGGGAGGCGCCCCTGCACCCGCAGCCGCTCGTCCGGGAGACGAAGCTCGACTTCGCGCTCGAGGGCCGCACCTGCATCCTCGTCGACGACGTCCTCTACACGGGCCGGACGATCCGAGCCGCGATCGACGCGCTCTTCGACTACGGCCGGCCCGCTCGCGTCGAGCTCGCCGTGCTCGTCGACCGCGGCCACCGGGAGCTTCCGATCCGCCCCGACTACGTCGGCAAGAACCTGCCGACCGCCCGCGACGAGCGCATCCACGTCCAGCTCGTCGAGGTCGATGAGGTCGACCGCGTCCTGCTCGTCCCGTCCAGCCCCGAGGAGACTGCCGATGCCTGAGCTCCGCGTCATGCGGGAGGCCCTCCCGCCGAAGCCGCCGGCGCCGAGCCGGCACCTGATCTCGATCGCCGATCTCGAGCGTGACGACGTCGAGCGCCTGCTCGCGACGGCGCGCAGCTTCTCCCGCTCGCTCGAGCGGGAGCTGAAGAAGCTGCCGACCCTGCGCGGACGGACGATCGTCAACCTCTTCTACGAGTCCTCGACTCGCACGTCCTCGAGCTTCGAGCTCGCCGCGAAACGGCTCTCGGCGGACACCATGTCGATCAAGGCGGCCGGCTCCGCGGTCGACAAGGGGGAGTCCCTGAAGGACACGGCACTCACGCTCGGCGCGTACGACCCGGACGTGATCGTCATCCGCCACCCGCAGATCGGGGCGCCGCAGCTGGTTGCACGCTTCACCGACGCGCACGTCGTGAACGCGGGCGACGGCAAGCACCAGCACCCGACGCAGGCGCTCCTCGACCTGTACACGATCGAGGAGGAGCTCGGGCGGATCGAGGGCCTGCACGTCGCGATCGTCGGCGATGTCCTCCACTCCCGGGTCGCGCGCTCCAACATCCAGGCCCTGCGCCTGATGGGCGCGCACGTGACCCTCGTCGGGCCGCCGCCGCTCCTCCCGCGCGGGATCGGGGCGATGGGCTGCGAGACGACGAGCGACATCGGCGCGATCGGAGCCGCGGACGTCGTCTACGTCCTGCGGATGCAGCGCGAGCGGATGCAGGAGGGAGCGAACTACGTGCCGAGCCTGCGCGAGTACGCCGCCCGCTGGGGGGTGACGCCGGAGCGGCTGCGGCCGGGGCAGAAGGTGATGCACCCCGGCCCGATGAACCGCGGCGTCGAGATCGACCCGCGCGTGGCCGACGCGGCCGACGCGCTGATCGAGATTCAGGTACGCGCGGGGCTCGTCGTGCGGATGGCGGTGCTCTACGACCTCCTGACCGTCGGCCCGGTGGGAATCCAGTCGGCGCGCGCCGCCGTCGAGGTGGCCTGATGCTGCACGCACGCAGCCGCCCGCGCGAGGACCTGGTCGTCCGAGGCGCGCGCGTAATCGACCCGGCGCACGCGCTCGACGGGAGGCTCGACCTGCGCATCGACGGGGGGGTGATCTCGCAGCTCGGTCCTTCGGTCGAGGCGAACGGCCACCGCGTGCTCGACGGCACCGGCCTCGTGCTCGCACCGGCCTTCGTCGACCCGCACGTCCACCTGCGGGCGCCCGGGCGCGAGGACGAGGAGTCGATCGCGTCCGGCACGGCCGCGGCCGCCGCGGGCGGGTTCTGCGCCATCCTCGCGATGCCGAACACCGACCCCGTCGTCGACTCGGCGGCCGTCCTGCGCGCGCTGGTGGAGAGCGCCCGTGCCGAGGCAGAGGTCCCCGTCGGCTTCCTCGCGGCCATTTCGAAGGGCCAGAACGGAGCGGAGTTGACCGAGATGGCGGAGCTCGCGGAGGCGGGCGCCGCGGGATTCTCCGACGACGGCCGACCCGTCGCCCGCGCCTCGCTGATGCGACGGGCCCTCCAGTACAGCTCGGTCTGCGATCGCCCGCTCGCGCTGCACTGCGAGGAGCTCTCGCTGTCGGGGAACGGGCAGGTGCACGAGGGTGAGATCTCGGCCGAGCTCGGCTTCTCCGGCTACCCGTCCGTCGCGGAGAGCCTGATGGTCGAGCGCGACCTGGCGCTCGCGGCCTACGAGGAGCGGCCCATACACCTACTTCACCTGTCCGCGCGAGAATCCGTGGAGGCGCTCCTCCGCGCCCAAGCGGCCGACCTTGGCGCGAGCGCGGAGGTGACGCCGCACCACCTCTGCCTCACCGACGAGGCGGTCCGCTCGCTCGATCCGAACTTCAAGATGAATCCCCCGCTCAGAAGCGCCGAAGACCGTGAGGCGCTCTTGGCCGCGCTGCGAGACGGGTCGATCGGCTCGATCGCGACCGACCACGCTCCGCACGCGCGACACGAGAAGGAGGTGCCCTTCGAGGCGGCTCCCTTCGGCGTCACCGGCGTCGAGACGGCGTTCGCAGCGCTGCACACGCGGCTCGTGCTGCCGGGCCTGCTGCGCCTCGGGACGCTGCTCGAGCGGATGTCGACCGGCCCCTCGCTGGCCTATGGGCTCGAGCCGCCGCGCATCGCCGTCGGGGCCTCGGCCAACCTCGTCCTCCTGGATCTCCGCGAGCGATGGCGGGTCGAGGAGCGGGGTTTCCGGTCGCGCTCGGCGAACTCGTGGCTCCTCGGGCAGACGCTCCAGGGGCGCGTGCGCGCCACAGTCGCGAACGGATCCCTAGCCTACGCGGCATGACCGGCTTCCTCGTGCTCGAGGACGGCACGACCTTCCACGGCGAGTCCGTGGGCGCGCAGGGCTCCGCCCTCGGCGAGGCCGTGTTTGCGACCGCGATGACGGGCTATCAGGAGCTCGTCACCGACCCGAGCTACGAGGAGCAGATCGTCTGCTTCACGGCCCCGATGGTCGGCAACTACGGCGTCGCGCTTGGCCGCTCGGAGTCCCGGCGCCCGCACGCGAGCGCGGTCGTGATGCGCGAGGCCCGTGGGCCGGCCTGGACGGACTGGCTCGCCGGCCACGGCGTGCCGGCGCTCACCGGTGTCGACACCCGCTCCCTCGTCCTCCACCTCCGCGACCGCGGCGCGATGCGCGCCGCCCTCGTCGCCGGCGAGGCCTCGGTCGAGGAGACGCTGCGAGTCGTCCGCGCCCAGCCAGGGATGACCGGCCGCTCGCTCGTGGCCCAGGTTTCGACGCCGTCCCCGTACTCCTTCACCGATGCCGGCGCGTCGCGAGTCGCTGTCGTCGACTACGGCTGCAAGCGCTCGATCCTGCGACGGCTCGCCGCGGCCGGTGCGGCCGTGACGGTCTACCCGCACGACGTCGACGCCGACGAGCTCGCGGGCTACGACGGGGTCGTCCTCTCGAACGGGCCTGGCGATCCCGAGCCGCTGCGCGAGGAGGTCGCGACGCTCGCCGAGCTGCTGGGGCGCACGCCCGTCCTGGGCGTCTGCCTTGGCCACCAGCTGCTCGCTCTCGCGACCGGCCTCGAGACGTTCAAGCTGCCCTTCGGCCACCGGGGCGCGAACCACCCGGTGCTCGACCGCCGCAGCGGCCGCGTGCTCGTCACGAGCCAGAATCACGGCTTTGCGGTCGCGCCCACCGAGGGCGACGAGGCGGCGGCGATCTCGCTCTACGACGGGACGGTGGAGGCGCTCGAGCTGCCGGAGCTGCGAGCGCGTTCGGCCCAGTTCCATCCAGAGGCGGGCCCCGGCCCGCACGACGCCTGGCCGATCCTCTCCGACTGGGTGGAGGGGCTTGCCCAGGCGGCCTGACCTTCACTCGATCTGCCTGATCGGCTCCGGGCCGATCGTGATCGGCCAGGCGTGCGAGTTCGACTACGCGGGCTGCCAGGCGCTGAAGGTGCTCCGCGAGGACGGTTTCCGCACCATCGTCGTCAACTCGAACCCGGCGACGATCATGACCGACCCCGGCTTCGCAGACCGCACCTACCTGGAGCCGCTCGACCTCGAGGGCCTCGCCGAGTGCCTGCGCCGCGAGCGCCCAGACGCCCTCCTGCCGACGCTCGGCGGTCAGACGGCCTTGAACCTCGCGCGGGAGGTCTGCGA
Source organism: Gaiellales bacterium (assembly GCA_038237515.1). Classification (GTDB taxonomy): domain Bacteria; phylum Actinomycetota; class Thermoleophilia; order Gaiellales; family Gaiellaceae; genus JBBQDZ01. The sequence continues at coordinate 50,009 of JBBRYP010000011.1, read as the reverse complement.
GGCGGGGATCCTCGACGAGCTCGGGATCGAGCTGATCGGCGCCCCGCTGGAGGTGATCGCGCGCGCGGAGGATCGCGAGCTCTTCAAGCAGGCGGTAGAGAGCGTCGGGCTGCAGGTCCCTTCCTCGCAGATCGTCACCTCGCTCGAGCAGGTGCGGGGAAGCGGCCCTGCCGTCGTCCGGCCGGCCTTCACGCTCGGCGGGCACGGGGGCGGCTTCGCCTGGACGCGCGAGGAGCTGCTCGCCCAGGTCGAGCGCGGCCTGCGGGAGAGCCCGATCGGCCAGGTGCTCGTGGAGGACTCCGTCCGGGGCTGGGACGAGTTCGAGCTCGAGCTGATGCGCGACCGCGCGGACAACGTCGTCGTCGTCTGCTCGATCGAGAACCTCGACCCGATGGGCGTGCACACGGGCGACTCCGTGACTGTCGCGCCACAGATGACGCTCTCCGACGAGGCCTATCAGGAGCTGCGGGACGCCGCGATCGCCGTCATCCGCGCCGTTGGCGTCGAGACCGGCGGCTCGAACATCCAGTTCGCGCGGGAGCGCCGGACGGGCGAGCTCCGGGTGATCGAGATGAACCCCCGCGTCTCGCGCTCCTCGGCTCTCGCCTCCAAGGCAACGGGTTATCCGATCGCGAAGGTCGCCGCGAAGCTCGCCGTCGGCTACACGCTCGACGAGATCCCGAACGACCTCACGCGAACCACGCCGGCGAGCTTCGAGCCGACGCTCGACTACGTCGTCGTCAAGTTTCCCCGCTTCGCCTTCGAGAAGTTTCCCGGGGCGGACCCGACCCTGGGCACGCAGATGAAGTCGGTGGGGGAGGCGATGGGCATCGGCCGCAGCTTCTCGGAAGCCTTCCTGAAGGCGATGCGCTCCCGTGAGCTGGACGCCGGAGCCGCGACGCCCTGGGCGAGCATCGACGAGCCGGGGGAGGGCCTGCACCCCTGGTTCGCCGGCGAAATCGCCCGGATCCGCTCGGCGCTCAACGGGATCTCCGGCCTCGACGAGCTCGTGGAGGCCGACTGGCTGCGCCTGAAGCGGCTCGGCCTCTCCGACGCCGCAATCGCGGTGCGCTGCGAAACCAGCGAGGCACGGGCGCGCGAGCGCCGGCGCGAGCTCGGGGTGAACCCGGTCTACCGTCGCGTCGACTCCTGCGCGGGCGAGGTCGACGCAGCGTCCAACTACTTCTACTCCACCTACGGCGAGCGGGACGAGGCGCTGCCCCCGGGCGGCCGCACCGTCGTCATCCTCGGCTCCGGCCCGAACCGGATCGGGCAGGGGATCGAGTTCGACTACTGCTGCGTCCACGCCGCTCAGAGCTTCCGCGAGCTCGGCTACGAGGCGGTGATGGTCAACTGCAACCCGGAGACCGTCTCCACCGACTACGACACCTCCGACCGGCTCTACTTCGAGCCGCTGGGAGTCGAGGAGGTGCTGGCGGTCTGCGAGCGCGAGCGGCCCGAGGGAGTCGTCATCCAGTTCGGCGGTCAGACGCCGCTGAAGCTCGCGCGGGCTCTGGAGGAGGCGGGGTTCCCGATCATGGGCACACCGTTCGAGGCCGTCGACCTGGCCGAGGATCGGCGCCGCTTCGGGACGCTGCTCGATTCGCTCGGCGTCCTGTGCCCCGCCTGGGGAATCGCCGAGAGCGGCACCGAGGCCTGCGAGATCGCCCATCGGATCGGCTACCCGGTGCTCGTGCGCCCGTCGTACGTGCTCGGCGGACGGGCGATGCGCGTCTGCTACCGGGCAAGCCAGGTCCTCGCCGCCTTCCACGCCGCGCACGGCCCGACGCTCGTCGACCGCTTCCTCGAGAATGCGATCGAGCTCGACGTCGATGCCCTCTGCGACGGGCGTGACACCTACATCGGGGCGGTCATGCAGCACGTGGAGGAGGCGGGCGTCCACTCCGGCGACTCCACGTGCGTGCTGCCGGCCCCGTCGCTGACGCCGTCCGCTTCCCGCGAGCTGGAGGCGATCGTGCGCCGGCTCGGCCCCGCGCTCGGGGTCGTGGGCCTCCTCAACGTCCAGCTCGCGATCGCAGAAGGGGAGGTCTCCGTGCTGGAGGCGAACCCACGTGCGTCGCGCACCGTCCCCTTCGCCAGCAAGGCGACCGGTGTGAACCTGGTGGCTGCCGCCTGCCGCCTGGCCGCCGGTGCGCGGCTCCACGAGCTCGCGCTGCCCCCCGAGCATCCCCCGAAGGCCGTCAGCGTCAAGGCCGCCGTGCTGCCGTTCGCGCGGTTCCCGGGAGCGGATCCGGTGCTCGGCCCGGAGATGCGGGCGACCGGGGAGGTGATGGCGACGGCGGCCGACCTCCCGACGGCCTTCGCCAAGGCCGAGCGGGCGGCGGGCCGCGCGCTCCCGGCGAGCGGCACCGCGTTCCTCTCCGTTCGCGACGCCGACAAGCCCGCTCTCGTCCCGGTCGCCGCGGCGCTTGCCGGGCTCGGCTTCGAGCTGCTGGCGAGCGACGGGACCGCGCGCACCCTCGCCGCCGCCGGACTGACGGTCGAGCGCGTGCGGAAGGTGGCGGAGCGGGCGGAGGGGCCCACGATCGTCGACCTCGTGCGTCGGGGGCGCTGCGACCTGGTGGTGAACACGCCGGAAGGCGGGTCCGGCGCCCGCAGCGACGGGTACCTGATCCGCGAGGCCGCGCTCGTCGCCCGCGTCCCCTGCATCACCACGATCTCCGGCGCCGCCGCCGCCGTGCACGCGATCGCGAACGCCCGCACGGAGACCGCGGTCACCCTCCAGGAGCGCATCCGTGCAGAAGCGGCGAACTAGCACTCGGGTCGTCGCAGCCGAGCCGGTCGGGCCTTACACGCTGCTTCGCGTGACCCGCAGCGGCCTCGATCCCGGTGTGCCGGGTCAGTTCTTCATGGTCGAGGCGCCCGGCCGCCTGCTGCCCCGCCCGATGAGCGTCTGCCTCGCCCCGCGCGGCGAGCTGGGGTTCCTGATCGACCCGGTCGGGCCGGGAACCCGTGCGCTCTGCGCCGTCGACCCGAGCGAGCAGCTGCGGGTGCTGGGGCCGCTCGGGAACGGGTTTCGACTGGACGTGAGGCGCCCGCTCCTCGTCGGCGGCGGGGTGGGTGTGGCCCCGCTGCCGTACCTCTCGCAGACCCTCGGCCGAGCGCGCGCAATCCTCGGCTTCCGCAGCGCACGACACGCCGAGGCGGCCGCGCTCGTCCCCGGGGCGGAGGTCGTGGTCGAGCCGCTGCTCGTGACGGACCTGCTCGAGCCCGGCTGGGACGTGCTCGCCTGCGGACCTGAGCCGATGCTTCACGCCGTCCGTGCGCTCGCTCCCGGGGCGCAGCTCGCCTGGGAGGCGCCGATGGCGTGCGGCTACGGCGCCTGCTACGGCTGCGCCGTCGAGATCGACGGAGCACTGCACAGGCTCTGTATCGACGGGCCGGTGCTGATCGCAGGGGAACCCATGGCTTCCCCGTGCGCTCCCTCTTTCCCCGACCGGGCGAGCCGTGCTTCGGCTCCCGCCGGGCCAAGCCCGGCTCCGCCGGCGGGGCGTTTTTCGGCGACGCGATCGGAGGCAGCGTGCTCCTGAACGCCTCCGGCTGCCTCGATGCGCTGGCGGCGCCGGAGGTGGCCCGTGAGCTCGACGCCTTCGTGACGAAGACGGTGACCCCCTTGCCGCGGGGGGGCAATCGAGGCGTGCGCATCGCAGAAACAGACGTCGGGATGCTGAACTCGATCGGCCTCGCAAACCCGGGCATCGAGGCCTTCGCTGCAGAGCAGCTGCCCCGGCTGCGGGGGCTCGGTGTTCCCCTGTGGGTCTCCGTCGGCGGCTTCGCCGCACGCGAGTACGCGTCGAGCTGCAGTGCGCTCGACGCGTGCGCCGGCGTCGAGACGATCGAGCTGAACCTCTCTTGCCCGAACGTCGACGAGGCACCCGAGTCGGCCGCCGAGATCGTCGCCGCCTGCCGTGCCGTGACGCGACTGCCGCTCTACGCCAAGCTCTCGCCCGCGACCTGGAGCATCGCCGAGGCGGCGCGGGCCTGCCTCGCCGCCGGTGCCGACGGCCTCTCGCTCGTCAACACCATGCGCGGGGCAGCGCTCGATCGGCGTACGCTGCAGCCGGTGCTCGGCACGCGCGCCGGAGGGCTTTCAGGGCCTGCGCTCCGACCCGTCGCTCTCGCCGCCGTCCTCGCGTGCCGCGCTGCCACCGACCTTCCGATCGTGGGCATGGGCGGCGTTGCCAGCGGCGGCGACGCACTCGACCTGATCGCCGCGGGAGCAACGATGATCGGGCTCGGCACCGTCCTCTTCTCCGACCCGTTCGCGCCCGCCCGGATCCGCGCCGAGCTCGCTTCCGAGCTTGCTGCACGCGGCTTCGGCCATGCCGACGAGGCACGTGGGATCGCTCACCCGGAGAAGCCGCGCACGGTACGAAAGCTCGACGAACGCTCGACGGAAGTCGTCGGAAAAAGACCTGCAAAACCGCCACAAAGATCGCGTTTGCACGCCTGACTCAAGCTGTTAGACTGGCCCGCCATGGTGCCGACCCAGATCCAGGCCCAAGCCCCGCTCCGCTCGCTCGATCAGCGCATGGAGGCCCTCAAGAGGGCCAACGACATCAGGGTGAGACGGGCGCAGCTGAAGAAGGATCTGAAGGAGGGGCGCGCCAACATCGAGGTCATCCTCCACGACCCGCCGGAGTTCGTCTCGACGGCGAAGGTGTTCGACATGCTGATGGCCGTCCCGAAGTTCGGCCGCGTCAAGGCCGCGCGCTTCCTGAACCAGTGCCGGATCAGCCAGTCCAAGACCGTAGGCGGCCTGTCGGAGCGCCAGCGGGCCGAGCTTGTCGGGCTCTTCCACCGCTGATCGCGCGGGCTCGCCGTACCCTGGGCCACCAGGCGGAAACCGTCTAGGTTTCTCCGGCGTGTCGGAGAAACCGGTCTTCGTCGTCACCGGGCCCTCCGGCGCAGGAAAGGGAACGCTCATCGATCGTCTCATCGAGCGGGTACCGGCGCTCCAGGTTGCCGTCTCCGCCACCACCCGACCGCGTCGGGCGGGCGAGCGGGACGGGCGCGACTACTGGTTCCTCACCGAGGAGGACTTCTCACGCCGCGTCGACGGCGGTGACTTCCTGGAGCACGTCACCTACGTCTCGGGCCGGCGCTACGGGACCCTGCGTGCCGAGATCGAGCGAGCACGCCGACGCGGGCACGCCTGCGTACTCGAGCTCGAAACGGAAGGCGCGCTCACCGTCAAGGAGGAGGTTCCGGGCGCGCTCACGATCTTCATCACGGCTCCGATCGCCGAGCTCGAGCGGCGCCTGCGCCTGCGCGCGAGCGAGAGCGACGGCGAGATCGGCCAGCGCCTCGGCCTCGCGCGCCGGCAGCTGGAGCAGGCCGGCGAGTTCGACCGAGTGGTCTTGAATGACGACGTCGACCGCGCCGCGGGTGAGCTGGCGGAGATCGTCGCCGCAGCTCTCGTCGGTGCAGGTACCATGGCTCCGTGATCTATCCCCGCGTGGACGATCTGCTCGAGCAAGTCGATTCGCGTTACGCCCTCGTGATCGTGGCGGCGAAGCGCGCCCGGCAGATCAACAACTACCACCACCAGCTCGGCGAAGGAACCTTCGACGAGCTACCGCCCCTCGTCGAGTCGCGCTCGAAGAACTACTTGACGATGGCCCTCGAGGAAATCTGCGAGGGCAAGATCAAGTACGCCTACCGATAGCAGGGGAACCGATAACAGGGGGAACCCAGGGTTCCCCTACTGGACCCCTCCTTCTTCGCGGTGCACGGGCCTCCCACAGTTGGCTCCCGCCGGGCAGACCCGGCTCCGCCTGCGGACTGTGTTCGCACTGACAGGCTGAAGTAGAAAGGAACTCACGCGGGTGAACCCGCTCGGGCTGCGTGAAGCCCGTCCTGACTCGCGCTTCGTCGGACAGGGCACAATGCGCTCATGGCTCGCGTTCTCTTGGGGGTGACCGGTGGGATCGCGGCCTACAAGGCTTGCGAGCTCTGCCGGCTCCTCGTGCGAGCCGGGCACGAGGTGACGCCGATTCTCACGCCCGGTGCGGAGCGGTTCGTGACCGGTCACAGCTTCGAAGCGCTCGCGAGGCGCGAGGCTCCGCGGGAGCTCTACCCGCACCTTGCGGGCGCCGACCTGCTCACCATCGCGCCGCTCTCGGCCAACACGCTCGCGAAGCTCGCCCACGGCTTCGCCGACAACCTGCTCACCCAGACCGCCCTTGCCTTCGGCGGGAAGGTTCTCGTCGCCCCCGCCATGAACGTGCGCATGTGGGCCCACCCGGCGACGCAGGACAACCTCGCGCTCCTGCGGGAGCGGAGGGTGGTCGTGGTCGGGCCGGAGTCCGGCGAGCTCGCCGAAGGCGACGTCGGCCCCGGCCGCATGAGCGAGCCCGAGACGATCTTCGAGCAATGCGTTGCGCTGCTCGAGGCCGCGGACTCCCTGTCGGGACGGCGCCTGCTCGTGAGCGCGGGGGGGACTCGGGAGCCGCTGGACTCCGTCCGCTTCCTCGGGAACCGCTCCTCGGGACGCATGGGAGTCGCGGTGGCGGAGGAGGCGCGGCGCCGTGGAGCCTCCGTCACCCTCCTCGCCGCGAACCTCTCGGTGCCGCCCCCGGCCGGGGTCGAGGTGGTCGCGACGCCCACCACGGGCGATCTCCTCCGGGAAGCGCTCGTTCGGGCGGACGGTGCGGATGCGGTCGTCATGGCCGCCGCCGTGGCCGACTACCGTCCAGTCGATCTCGTCGCCGGAAAGCGGTACAAGGACGATCGGGAGTGGACGGTGACGCTCGAGCCCACCTCTGACGTGCTGCGCGCGCTCGTGGAGCGGCGCAGCAACGGCCAGATCCTCGTCGCCTTCGGCGCCGACATCGGGGAGGAAGGCCTCGCGCGCAAGCGCGGGATGCTCACCGCGAAGGGGGTGGATCTCGTCGTCTACAACGACGTGTCGCGCGAGGACATCGGCTTCGATGTGGCCGACAACGAGGTCGTGCTCGTTTCGCGCGAGGGCGAGCGCCGGCTCGCGAAAGCGCCGAAGCAGGCGATCGCGGCCGCCATCCTCGACGAGGTCGCGGCTCGCTTCCGGGCCGGCGCCGTTCGTCCGCGTACCGCGTGATCGACTCTGCGCTCTTCGAGGTGCCGTTCGATGCCGGCTGGGGCTACGAGCGGCCATTCTTCCTCGACAACGAGCACCGCTACACCAAGATGCATCGGCTTCTTCGGGAGCGTCTCGGCGACCTCTCCGGCAAGCGGATCATCGACCTCGGCTGCTGCCGCGGGCTCCTCCTCGAGCGCTTCCGTCGCTACCCGCAGGCCGAGCTCGTCGGCCTCGAGATCGACCCCGACGAGACGCGGCTCGCGCGCGCCCGCGGCCTCGAGCCGGGCACCACCAGATCAACCGCTTCGAGGACGGCAGCATGGTCGCGAGGCTGCCGTTCGCGGACGCCGAGGCCGACATTGTCCTGGCCGGCGAGATCCTCGAGCACGTCGTCGACACCGAGGGCTTCCTGCGCGAGATCGCGCGTGTGCTGGGGCCGGGCGGCGCAGTCGTCCTGTCGACGCCGAACATCCTCTGGTGGAAGCACCGCCTGACGTTGCTCGCCGGACGGTATCCCGACGCTCTCGAGTACAGGCATCCCTTCGGCGGCGACCTCGGCCATGTGCGCGCCTTTGGCCCCGAGCAGCTGCGGGCGCTCCTCGAAGAGGCGGGGCTCGTCGACGTCGCGATCCTCGGCAAGCGGCTCGGGCCGATTGCAAGCCTCGACGGTGCCCCGTTCGCTCGCGTCCTCGACCACCTCGCGGACCGGCTGCCGGGCCTTGCGGACGGGCTCGTCGCGCTCGGTTGCCGGCCGACGTGACGGCCGGGCGCGTCGTCGACGCGGTTGTCATGGCCGCGGGCGAGGGCGTCCGGCTGCGACCGCTGACCGAGCGCTGGCCGAAGCCGGTGCTCCCGATCGACGGGCGGCCCGTGATCGCCACGCTCCTGCGGGAGCTCGCCCAGGCCGCGGTCGAGCGGGTCACCGTGGTGGTCGGCCACCTCGGCGAGCAGGTGGAGGCACTTCTCGGGAACCCCCGGGCGTTCCCGCTCGAGGTCAGCTTCGTCGCGCAGCCGGAGCGTCTGGGCTCGGCCGATGCCGTCGCGCGGGCTCAGGCGAAGGCGCCGTTCCTGCTCACGGCGGCGGACACCGTCTACTGGCCCGGTGACGTCACGCGCTTCCTCGCTGCGCTCGAGCCGGAGACGATCGCAGGCGCGATCGCGGTGCGCCGGCAGCCGGGGAGGCCCGACCATACGCGGATCCGCGTGGAGGGCACGAGGGTCGTGCGCGTCCGCGATGCGGCCGGGCGGGGCGAGCTCACGGCCGCTCCCCTGATGCTCGTCGGGGAGGCGGTGTCGCGGGAGCTGCAGGCGGTGACACGGCCTCCGTTCCGGCCGCCCTACGAGGTCGCGGCCGCCTTCCAGAACGTCATCGACGCGGGCGGCGAGATCGCGGCGGTGGAGATCGGCCGCACGCGCGACCTGACGAGCCCCGCCGATCTCGTCCGCGAGAACTTCGCCTACCTCCGAGGATGAGCGAAAGCACGTACAGCCTCTTTCAGCAGGGCAAGGCGCGGCTGGCGGACGGAATGGCCGCGCAGGCGACGGTCGTCCTCGAGAAGGCGAAGCGGCGGGAGCCCGAGAAGGCCTCGATCCGGGAGGCGCTCGGGATCGCCTACTTCCGCCTCCGCCGCTGGTCCGAGGGGGAAGCCGAGTTCCGGAAGGTGCTCGAGCTCTCGCCGACCGACGACTACGCCCACTATGCGCTCGGGCGCTGCCTCGAGAAACAGGGCCGCGCGCACGAGGCGAACGGGCACTACAAGCTCGCCCGATCGCTCCGCCCAGACAGCCGCCGCTACGCCTCGCGGATCAAAGACCTCGAGTGAGGGCGGTCGTGCAGCGCGTCTCGCACGCGCGTGTCACCGTCGAGGGGAAGGTCGTGGGCGAGACCGGCGAGGGTCTCTGCGTCCTCCTCGGCGTCGCGTCCGGCGCCTCGGCTCAGGCGGCCGAGCTGCTCGCCCGCAAGATCGCGCGGCTGAGGATCTTCGAGGACGAGGCGGGCAGGTTCGACCGCAGCCTGCTCGGGACGGGCGGTGCCGCGCTCGTCGTCAGCCAGTTCACGCTGATCGCCGACTCGACGAAGGGCAACCGGCCGAGCTTCGCGGGCGCCGCAACGCCGGAAGCGGCCGAGCCGCTCTACGAGCGCTTCTGCGAGACTCTCGCGGCCGAGGGCGTGCCGGTGGGCCGCGGTGTCTTCGGCGCGCGGATGACCGTCGAGCTCGTCAACGACGGACCAGTGACGATCATCCTTCCGTAACGGCGGGGAACGTCTCTTCGATCCGGCTTCGGAACGACGGCGGGTCGATCGCGGGGAAACGGTACAGCGCCGGCTCGATCTCTTCGAAGTACGCCCGTGCCCGCTCCGGCTCGACGAGCCCGGCCGCGACCATGGCCGCCACGTCCGTGAGATCCTGGGCGTGGGCCGCTCGACCTTCGCCAGCGCCTGCGCGTACGGGTCGTAGTGATAGAAGCTGAGGCGCCCCTCGCGAGCGATGAAGAGGCTCCGGTCCTCCCAGCCCGCCGGGACCGGCACGAAGTCCGCTGGCGACGCCAGCTCCACGTTGACGCGGAGCGTGTTCTTGATCGCCGGCAGCGCACGAAGGAGGCGGTCGCTCTCCGGGACGAGCGTGAGGTCGACATCGATCGTGGAGGACCGCCACCCGATGAGCACGGCGGTGCTCCCGCCCGTCAGGTAGACGGCTGCCTCCTCGCCCGCCTCGCGCCCGAGAGAGCGCATGAAGCTACGGATGCGTTCTGCGTCCGCTAGCTCGCGCATTCCGCCGCGCGCTCGAAGCTGACGAGCCGGCGGACGAGCGCGTTGTAGCGCGAGTGCGCTCCGTCAGGATCGGCCGAGGCGAGGAGTCGGTAGAGCCGGTGCTCCGCGTGGTCGAGGGGCGAAGGCACGTCGATCCCGACGCGCGTCAGGCGGCGTGCGCCGATCGAGACCAGGAGCGCCTCGGGCGACTCGACACCGGAGGCGAGGTCGGCGATGCCCGCACGGACCAGGTCCTCGCCGGGAAGGCTCGCTGCCGCCCTCTCGCGCATGCAGTGACGATAGCCGGGGGCACCGCTCCTCCCGCACCCGCTGCTTGCTATCTTGCAAACACCACATTTCACCGGCTTGGCGAAATGGGCGCGCGGCGCCCATTTCTCTTTAGGAGGATCCTTTTGCCGAACGTCTACGAGCAGGAGCGCAGCCTTCATCGCGACGTCTCCGCGAGGGTCGAGCGTGCCCTTCCCGGGGTCGAGGTGCTCGCGGTCGAGCTCGCGGGCCCCGACCGCTTCACGGTCTACGTCGATCATCCACAGGGTGTCGACCACGGGCTTTGCGAGCGCGTCACGACCCTGCTCCGGGAGTACCTCGCGCAGTACGCCGTCGATGTCTCTTCGCCCGGAATCGAGCGACCGCTGCGCGCGCCGGCCCACTTCGAGCGCGCCGTCGGCCGACGGGTCGCGCTGCGCACGTCGCCCGATATCGCCGGCCGGCGCCGCTTCCGCGGGGTAGTGGAGCGGGCGGGTGAGGCGGGCGTGACCGTTGGAGTCGACGGCGGCGAGGTGAACATCCCGTACGAGGCAATCGTGCGGGGCAACCTGATCTACGAAGGGTAGGCGAGATGAGTCGAGAGATCATCGAGGCGGTGCATGCGATCGAGCGCGAGAAGGGGATCGAGTCGGACACCCTGATCAAGGCGCTCGAGGACGCACTCCTGGCCGCGTACAAGAAGACCCCCGGCGCCTCGCGGCACGCCACGGTCGAGCTCGACCGCACCGAGGGCGACTTCCGCGTCTTCTCGATCGAGCTCCCTGCCGACATCGAGGAGCGGCTGATCGACGAGGCGCGCGAGCGCGCCCTCGACGAGCTCGAGCGCCTCGAGGTGGAGAACGGCGAACGATCCCACACGCTCCTCTTGGACAACGATCTCGACATCGACTGGACGGGGGTTCCCGAGCACCTCGTGAAGCGGGCCGACGTCACTCCCGAGAACTTCGGCCGGATCGCCGCGCAGACCGCCAAGCAAGTGATCCTGCAGCGCATCCGCGAGGCCGAGCGCGAGATGATGTACGAGGAGTACGTCGACCGTGTCGGCGAGGTCGTGACCGGCATCGTCCAGCAGGCGGGCGACCGCAACAACGTTCTCGTCGACCTCGGCAAGGTCGAGTCTCTGCTGCCGCGCTCCGAGCAGGTCGACGGCGAGCGCTACGAGCAGGGCAGCAGGATCAAGGCGGTGATCACCGAGGTCCGGTCCGGCACGAAAGGGCCGCAGGTGATCCTCTCCCGCCGTGACCCGGAGCTGATCAAGACGCTCTTCGAGCTCGAGGTGCCGGAGATTGCCGACGGGCTCGTGGAGATCCGCGGCGTCGCCCGAGAGCCCGGCTACCGCTCCAAGATCGCCGTCGAGTCGCATGCGCAGGGGGTCGATCCGGTCGGCGCCTGCGTGGGCCCGCGAGGCTCGCGCGTCCGCATGGTCGTCTCGGAGCTTCGCGGCGAGAAGATCGACATCATTCCCTGGAACTCCGAGCCGGCCCGATTCGTGGCCAAGGCACTTTCGCCGGCGCGCGTGCGCGAGGTCTTCGTCGACGACGCCTCGCGCGACGCGACCGTGATCGTTCCCGACGATCAGCTGGCGCTCGCGATCGGCAAGGAGGGTCTGAACGCTCGCCTGGCGGCGCGGCTGACCGGTTGGAAGGTCGACATCCAGTCCGACAGCGAGTTCGCGAAAGCCGAAGCCGAGGCCGCCTACGGGGGCGGCGCCGACACCGAGTTCACGGGCCGCTGCGCCGCGATCCTCTCGAACGGCAAGCGCTGCCCGAACACGACGCTGCCGGGCTCGCGCTTCTGCGGCGTCCCCGGGCACCAGGAGCTGGCGGCGCGCGAGGCGCGCGGCGAGGATCTCTCCGGAAGCGCGATCGCGGTCGCCGAGGAGGTCGAGGAGGTCGAAGATCTCGAGGGCGGCGAGGCCGTCGAGGCCCGGGCGCAGGAGGAGGGAACTCCCGCTGCGTGAGCGATTCGCTCAGGCGCTGCGCCGGCTGCGGCCGCTCCGCGGCGAAGAGCAGCCTCTTTCGCTTCGTCGCGCCAAACGGCACGCTCCTCCACGCGCCGAGCGGAGCGGGTCGAGGCGCCTATACGTGCCGCCGCCTCCAGTGCTTCGAGCGCGCACTCTCGCGGCGGGCGTTCAACCGCGCGTTGAAGGCTGCGGTACGCGTCGAACCCGAGCTGTCGCGGCTCTACACTGCCGCTGATGGCTGACCGCCCGAACAGACCCATGCGCCCGCGCGGCCCCGGAGGCCCCGGCCGGCGCCGGCGCGTCGTCATCGACAGCGGAGGCCCGCGCGGCCCCCGCGACTCGCGGCAGAGCCGGGAGCGTGCCGACGCCCGCCCGAGGGAGCGGCGCGAGGTAGCACCGCCCACCGGGCCGGTCTCCGTCCAGTCGGGCGTCACCGTTAAGGATCTCTCCGCAGCACTCGGCAAGACCGTGCCCGACATCATCAAGGTGATGATGGGGCTCGGGAAGATCGTGACGATCACGCAGTCGCTGAGCGACGAGGAGGTGGCGCTGATCGCAGGGGAGCTCACCCCGGACCGCGAGGTGAACATCAAGCACGCCGCGGAGGAGGACGCAGAGCCGGAGGCCTTCGAGGACTCCGACGACGACCTCGTGCCGCGGCCCCCGGTCGTGACGATCATGGGCCATGTCGACCACGGGAAGACGACGCTCCTCGACGCCATTCGCCAGACGTCGGTGGTCGAGACCGAGGCGGGCGGCATCACCCAGCACATCGGTGCCTACCAGGTCGACCACGAAGGCCGGAAGATCACCTTCCTCGACACGCCGGGCCACGCGGCCTTCACCGAGATGCGGGCCCGCGGAGCGAAGGTCACGGACGTGGCGGTGCTCGTCGTCGCGGCGGACGACGGGGTGATGCCCCAGACGCGCGAGTCGATCTCGCACGCGCGCGCGGCCGGAGTCCCGATCGTCGTGGCTGTCAACAAGGTCGACCTTCCGGACGCGAATCCGGATCGCGTCAAGAGCGAGCTCGCCGCCGAGGAGCTGCAGCCCGAGGAGTGGGGCGGGGAGACTCAGTTCTCGGAGGTCTCGGCGAAGCAGAAGGAGAACCTCGACGACCTGCTCGAGAAGATCCTGCTCGTCGGCGATGCGCTCGTCGATCTTCGTGCCAACCCGAAGGCGGAGGCATCCGGGCCGATCATCGAGTCACGCCTCGATGTCGGTCGCGGGCCGGTGGCGACGATGCTCGTCCATCGCGGAACCCTCAGTGTCGGCGACGCGGTCGTCGCCGGGGACGCCTGGGGACGCGTTCGCGCCCTCTACGACTACCGCGGTGAGAAGGTGAAGGACGCGGGGCCTGGCGACCCCGTGGAGATCCTCGGCTTCGACCGGCCGCCGCAGGCCGGCGAGCTCTGCCGGGTGGTCGAGAACGAGCGCCAGGCGCGCCACCTCGCCCAGATCCGGGACGAACGGCGCCGGCGTGAGCAGCTCGCCACGCGCGCCCCGACGCTGGCGGGCCTCGGCGACTTCTTCCAGCGCCTGCAGGAAGGAATCGTGCAGGACCTCAACCTCGTCATGAAGGGCGACGTGCAGGGCTCGGTCGAGGCATTGGTCGGCGAACTCGGCAGGATCCAGCACCCCGAGGTGAGGGTCAACGTCATCCACACCGGCGTCGGCGGGATCACCGAGAACGACGTCAACCTCGCAGCGGCCTCCGGCGCCCTCGTCGTGGGCTTCAACGTCCGCCCGAGCGCCGAGGCGCGGGTACGCGCCGAGCGCGAGGGAGTCGAGATCCGCACCTACCGCGTCATCTACCAGCTCACCGACGACATCGAGCAGGCGCTCGTCGGGATGCTCTCGCCGGTCCAGAGCGAGGAGACGATCGGCGAAGCCCAGGTGCGCACGCTCTTCCGCGTCTCGCGGCTCGGAACGATCGCCGGGTGCATGGTCACCTCAGGCGTCGTCCGCCGCAACGGGCAGGTTCGCATCGTCCGGGACGGCGCCGTCGTGCACGAGACTTCGATCGCGCAGCTGAAACGCTTCAAGGACGACGCGCGCGAGGTCGCCGAAGGATTCGAATGCGGGATCCTGCTCGAGGGGTTCAACGACGTGAAGGAAGGCGACGTCCTCGAGGTCTACGAGACGCGCGAGGTCGAGCGCACGCGCCTCGAGTAGACGTGGGGGAACCCCTGGTTCCCCCCCGGACCCCCCTCCTTGCGACCGGCTGCGGTGGGTGGACTGTGGCTGGGGCCGGTCGCCGATAGCCGCATCCCGCTGTTGCCTAACTCGCGGTTGGGCTCCCGCCGGGCAAGCCCGGCTCCGCCCGCGAAGCGCCGATCGCCCAAGTGGCGAGAGGCTCGACTGATCATGGGGGAACCAGGGGTTCCCCACGACTCAGGTTCAATACGTCAATGGCGACCGGCTTCGTCGGCATCCTCAGCGTCGAGCTCCACTTCCCGGAGAGCGCGTCGCTCAAGGGCAAGCGGAGGTTCGTCAAGTCGGCAAAGGCGCAGTTGCAGAACCGTTTCGGCGCTTCGGTGGCGGAGGTCGACCACCACGAGCTCTGGCAACGAGCGCGGCTGACGCTCGCCTGCGTGGCACGTGGTGCGCGTGACGTCGAGGAGCTGCTAGACGGCGCCGAGCGGTATCTGAACGGGCAGGAGTACGAGCTGCTGCGCTCCGAGCGCGAGGTGGTGACACTCGATGCCTGACCGGATGCGCCGCGTCAACGAAGCCGTGCGGCAGGTCCTCTCGGAAGCGTTGCCGGAGCTGAAGGACCCGCGGATCGGGTTCGTCACCATCACCGGCGTCCGCACCTCGTCCGACCTCCGGAGCGCTCGTGTCTTCGTCAGCGTCCTCGGCTCGGAGCGAAAGCGGGAGCTGAGCCTCGCCGGGCTCGCCGCGGCCCATGGGGTGCTCCAGGCGCGACTCTCGCGCGAGCTCCGGCTGAAGCGCACTCCGCAGCTGGCGTTCGAATACGATCCGTCGGTCGAGCGCGGCGTGCGGATGACCCGGTTGATCGATGAGCTCGCCCCAGACGACGATGAGTGAGCTTCAGCAGGTCGCGGAGGCGATCAGGAGCCACGACAAGTTCCTGCTCGTGACGCACGAGAACCCCGACGGCGACGCCCTCGGGTCGATCCTGGCGACGAAGCTCGCGCTCGAGGCGCTCGACAAGGACGCGGTAATGTACCTCCACGGTCGGGCTCCCCTCCCGAGGGAGTACTCCTTCATGGAGCTCGGCGACCTGCACCGCGATCTTCCCGACGACGCCTGCGAGCGCGTCCTCTTCGCGGTCGACTGCGCGAACGAGCGGCGCATAGGCCCCGACCTCGATCTCCTCGAGGGGGCCCCGTTCACGATCGACGTCGACCATCACCACGACAACAGCCGGTTCGGTCGCGTCAACCTCATCGTCCCGGACGCCTCGTCGACCGGAGAGATCCTCCGCGACCTCTTCCGCGAGCTCGGCGTCGACCTGACGCCCGAGATCGCCGAGGCGCTTTACATCGCGGTCGTCACCGACACCGGGCAGTTCTCGTACTCGAACACGAGCCCGAAGGCGCTGCGGCTGGCCGCGGAGCTGATCGAGGCGGGTGCCGACTTCCACCTGGTCTTCCAGCGCGTCTACGAGAACGTCGAGTTCGCGAAGCTCAAGCTGCTCGCGCGGGCGCTCGAGCGCGCCGAGGTGCTGGAAGGCGGGCGGCTCGTCATCTCCCACCTTCTGCGCGGCGACTTCGCCGAGCTCGCTGCCAGCGAAACCTACTCGGAAGGGATCATCGACTACCTGCGGGCAGTCGAAGGTGCCGAGCTCGCGGCGCTGATCCGGGAGCCGCTCGGCCCGGGGACGCAGGAGCGCCGGGTGAGCCTTCGCTCCTCGGTCGACGAGCTCGACGTCTCGGCGATCGCGCGACGCTCCGGCGGCGGGGGCCACCGCCAAGCGGCGGGCTTCTCGAGCAAGCGTTCGATCGATGAGATCGCCGAGTTCATCCACCAGGGCTTCCGCGAGGAGACGGCGCGCCCGGGGACGGGTGCCTCCTAGAGGTCTGCGCCCATCGGGCCTCGTCCTCGTCGACAAGCCCAGCGGGCCATCCTCGTTCTCGGTCGTGAAGCGGCTGCGGGCGGCGACCGGGGCGCGCGCCGGGCATGCCGGCACGCTCGACCCGTTCGCGACGGGTCTCCTGCTCGTGCTCCTCGGCGCCGCGACCCGCCTCGCGCAGTACCTCGTCGGCCTCGACAAGCGCTACCTCACGGAAGTCGACCTCACGGCCCGAACGGCGACCGGGGATCCCGAGGGAGCCCGTTTCGGGGAGCACGCGGCTCCGCCGTTGGAGGAGCTCGAGGCGCAGCTGGTGCGGCTGCGCGGCGAGATCGCACTGCGGGTGCCTGCAGCCTCGGCGGTCAAGATCGGCGGCGAGCGTGCATACCGGCTCCACCGACGAGGGGTAGAGGTCGAGATGCCCGTCCGGCGGACGACGGTCTACTCGCTCGAGCTGGAGGGCTACGAGGACGGCGTGGCGCGTCTCGACCTGCGGGTCAGCTCGGGGACGTACGTGCGCTCGCTCGCGCATGAGCTCGGGGGCCATTGCCGGACGCTCAGGCGGACGGAGGTCGGCCCGTTTCGCATCGAAGACGCCGACGAGGAGCGGATCCTGCCCCCGAACGAGGCGCTGGCGTTCCTGCCGGCGGTCGAGGTCGGAGCCGACGAGGCGCGGGCAATTCGCGAAGGCCGAACGCGCGGGCGCGAACCGGTGCGGCTCGTGCACGCAGGGGAGCTCGTCGCGGTCGGGTCGACGGTTCTTCCGTGAAGGTCGCGCACTCGATAGGCGAGCTCGAGCCGGCTCCGCGGGCTGTCGCGATCGGAACCTTCGACGGCGTGCACCTGGGTCACCGGCGCGTAGTCGAAGCCGCCCTGCAGGAGGGGCCGCGGGCAGCCGTCGTCACCTTCGACCCGCACCCGCGAGTGGCGCTCGGGAACCAGGTCGAGCTCCTGTCGACGCTCGACCGGCGTCTCGAGCTCCTCGAGTCGCTCGGCGTCGACGACGTGCTCGTCGTCCGCTTCGACCTCGACGTCGCCCGCCTCGAGCCGAAGGAGTTCGCGGAGCGCGTCCTACGGCCCATCGGGGCCAAGACGATCGTTGCCGGCGCCTCGTTCCGCTTCGGGCGCGGCCGCCTCGGCGACCTCCCGCTCCTCGCCCGGCTCGGGTTCGCGACGCGGGCCGTGCAGCTTGCGGATGGGATCTCGTCGTCGCGGATCCGGCAGCTCCTGCGCGAGGGGGAGATCACCACGGCGTCGGAGCTCCTGGGACGCCCGGTCGAGGTCGAGGGAATCGTCGTCGCCGGGGACGCACGGGGCGGCACCCTCGGTTTCCCGACCGCGAACCTCGCGACCCCGCCCGAGCTGCTCGTCCCCGCGTACGGCATCTACGCAGGAGCCGCCCTCGGCTGCCGCACCGCCGTCTCGATCGGCCTGAACCCGCACTACGGCGGCGAGGAACGCAGGGTGGAGGCGTTTCTCCTCGATTTCCAGGGAGACCTCTACGGCCGGCGGCTGGTGGTCGAGCTGTGGCAGCGGCTGAGGGACGAGCGGGCGTTCCGCGACGAGGCGGAGCTCGTCGCGCAGATCGCGCGGGACGTGGCGCAGACGCGCGACGCAGTTCGCCCTCCGGCTTGACCGCCGGGGTCACCGCGGCGGCTGCTGCGCCGACGGCTGTTAGCACCCTGTAAAGCCGGTGCGCGTTTCGCCCGGGAGTGGGTACTCCTCTGACGTGCCGGCAGAACCCGACGCGAGCTCGTCCACGCGGCTGATCGCTGTCGAACAGGTCCGGTGCCTTGCCTGTGGCGCGACCTACGGCAAGCCTGCGGACGGCGGAACCGCGCGGACGAACCCGGGCTGTCCGACCTGTGGGTACGTCGGTTGGGCTGAGGCGCGGGGACCGGTTCCTACGCCAGCGGTCGCGCAGCTCCGCTTCGACGGGGATCCGCTCCGAAGCCGCAGCGCCCGATCGCGCTGACGCCGCCGAAGTAGTGGTGCGGCGCCGGCCAGCGCCGCACCTCCAGCCGGAGCCGCTCGAGCGCCGCGAGCGCCTGCTCGTCCGCCCCGGGCTCGGCGTGGATGATCCCGCCCACGCGGTGGACCCGCGGCCGCTCGATCGCGTCCTGTGGCGGGAGCCCCTCGTCGAGGATCGCGGCTGCGACACCGACGAGCGCGGTGCGCAAGCGGGTGCCGCCGGCGGCCCCGACGGCGAGGGCAAGTCCCTCGGCGTCGAGCGCGACGCTCGGCGCCATCATGCTCTCCATCCGCTCACCGGGAGCCTGTGCACCGCCGAGGAGATCGGTCTCGCCGAGCATGCTGTTGAGGTGCAGGTCGAGGCCGGGAAGGTAGTCGCCCGAACCCAGGCCGAGGCTCGTGGTGAGGACGCAGGCGTTGCCCTCGCGGTCGACCGTGCAGAGATTCGTCGTGTGGCCGCTGCCCGGCAGGGGCGCGAGCGCCTCGAGAAGGGCAAGCGTGCGCTCAGGAGCGGCAAGGCCTCGCAGCCGGGGCAGCGAGCCGAGCGCGGCCGGAACGCCCGACAGGCCGCCGCGGGTGAGGAAGCGCGCGCCGGCGTACGAGACTTCCACCGGCTCGGACCAGCGAGCCTCGTAGCCGCGGAGGTCGAGGCGGGTGACGAGCCCCCCGCGCTCCTCCACGAGGTCGAGGAGCGCCTCCGCGAGCGACCCTGAGTACACGCTCCGCGCGCCCTCCTTCGCCAGAGTCGCCAGCGCCCGCTCGAGGCCGGGCTGCTCCAAGCGGTCGCCCGCTTCCAGGAGTCGCGCGCCGGGTGCGTAGATCCGCGCGCCCTCGTTCATCGTCAGCACCGGGGCGAGCATCGCGAGGCAGGCGGCGTGCGCGGGCGGCAGGTTCACGCCTTCGCGGGCGAGACGTCGGGCCGGTTCGCAGAGCTCGGCCCACGAGACCCGGCCGAAGCGGCTCCAGAGGGCGTCGAGACCGGCCGGAAGCCCGGGAACCCCGCAGGACGCAGGCCCGACGGCGTAGTGGACGAGCTCCGCCCCGAAAGGCACGTGCAGCTCGTGCAGTGCGGGGCTGCGGGGCTCGGCGCCGAGGCCGGGGACGGCGACGAAGCAGTCGAGGTTGCGGACGCTTTCCGCCGTCGCGTCGAGGTAGATGGCGTGGCCGCCGCCGAGCAGGCCGGTCATGACCGTCTCGGCTACGCACGATGCGAGGGAGGCCGCCACGGCGGCGTCCGCCGCGGACCCGCCGGCCGCGAGAACGGCGAGGCCCGCGTCGGCGGTCGCAGGGTGACCGGCGGCGATCCCCGGCGCGATCCGGGTCTGCGCCATCGGTTGCTACCCTAAGCGCAGACCGCAGCCTCGGCCGCCCGCGTTCTTCCTTCGCGGCGTGCTGGGACGGCGGAGACGACTAACTGGAGGTAGCGGTTTGACCCTCACCAAGGAAGCCAAGCTGGAGATCTTCGGCAAGCACGGCCGCCACGACGGCGACACCGGCTCACCAGAGGTGCAGATCGCGCTGCTCACGCGTCGCATCAACGAGTTGACGGACCATCTGCGGACGCACGCGAAGGATCACTACTCGCGGCGAGGCCTGCTGAAGCTCGTCGGCCGCCGCCGCCGGCTGCTGAACTACCTCCAGCGCGAGAACCTCGAGGGCTACCGCGCCCTCATCAAGGAGCTGGGCCTCCGGCGCTAGCTCCCGACTCAGTGGAGGGTGGAAGTTTGAGTGAGCCCGGGGTCGCCCGGCCTGTCTCAAACCTCCACCTTCCCAGACGAAAGGTGGACACGAGAACATGAGTATTGCTACCGAGCGTGACGCGACCGTTTCGGTCGACGTCGGCGGTAAGGAGATCACCTTCGAGAGCGGCAAGCTCGCGAAGCAGGCGGACGGCGCCGTCGTCGTCCGTTCGGGAGACACGATGGTCCTCGCGACCGCGCAGGGCCGGATGGAGGCGCGTGAGGGCGCCGACTTCTTCCCCCTGACGGTCGACGTGGAGGAGCGCATGTACGCGGCCGGGAAGATCCCCGGCGGCTTCTTCAAGCGTGAGGCACGGCCGACGGAGCGCGCGATCCTCACCGCGCGCATGATCGACCGCCCGATCCGGCCGCTCTGGCCGAAGGGGTTCCGGAACGAGGTGCAGGTGATCTGCACGATCCTCTCAGCCGATCTCGTCACGGCGCACGACATCCTCTGCATCAACGGAGCCTCGGCGGCGCTGATGATCTCGCCGCTGCCGTTCCACGGCCCGGTCGGGGCGGTGCGGGTGGCGCTCTCCGAGGGTGAGCTCGTCGTCAACCCCACGCTCCAGGAGAGCGCGGAAGGCGCGAAGCTCGACCTGATCGTCGTCGGCACGAAAGACGCGCTGACGATGGTCGAGGCGGGCGCGGACGAGGTGCCCGAAGACCTGCTCCTCGAGGCTCTCGAAAAGGCACACGAGGAGATCCGGCGCATCTGCGACGCCCAGGAGGACCTCGCGCGTCGGGTGGGGAAGGCCAAGTGGCTCGACCGGAGCCTCACCGAGGAGCTCGAGGGTGAGCACGGTCACACGATCTGGGAGCGCATCCAGAGGGACGGCCTCCGCGAGGCCGCCGCCGCCGTCGAAGAGCTGCAGGGCCAGCTGTCGCCCACGTTGTCGATGGAGTCGACCGAGGAGGACATCGTCCGTCAGGTGCAGGTGCGTGCGAGCCTCCAGCAGCTGCTCGAGAAGCAGCGGCTCGTCGCCGTCGAGGGACCCGTGCGCGAGCAGTTCGAAAGCGACCTGCGGGCGTTGACCGAGGCCGAGCAGGACTCGAAGGAGCTCAAGTCGGCGAAGCGCAGCCTCCTCTTCGACCGGATCGTCGAGTCGGCTCAGCTGCCCTTCCCGGTCGGCCCGGCCACGGTCGAAGGCGAGCCGCCGGCGGTGAAGGACACTCTGACGCGCCAGTTCGTCAAGCGCGCGGCGGAAGCGATCTACAAGGACCTCGTGCGCAAGAAGATCGCCATCGAGAAGCGCCGCCCCGACGGCCGTGGCACCGACGAGGTCAGGTCGATCTCCTGCGAGGTCGGCGTCTCCCCGCGCACCCACGGCTCGGCCCTCTTCACCCGAGGCCAGACGCAGATCATGACCCTGCTCACGCTGGGGACGGCGAAGGAGGGCCAGCGGATCGACGACCTCTCGCTCGAGACGGATCGCCGTTACATGCATCACTACAACTTCCCGCCCTACTCGGTGGGCGAGACCGGGTTCATGCGAGGCCCGAAGCGGCGCGACATCGGCCACGGTGCGCTCGCGCAGCGCGCGCTCGAGGCGATGATCCCGACTGCCGAGGAGTTCCCCTACACGATCCGGCTCGTCTCCGAGACGCTCGAGTCGAACGGCTCGTCCTCGATGGGCTCGGTCTGCGGCTCGACGCTCGCTCTGATGGACGCGGGCGTGCCGATCAAGGCTCCCGTCAGCGGCATCGCGATGGGCCTCGTAAAGGAGGGCGACGACTACGTCATCCTCACCGACATCCAGGGAGCCGAGGATCACCTGGGCGACATGGACTTCAAGGTCGCCGGGACCCGCGAGGGGATCACAGCGCTCCAGATGGACATCAAGATCACCGGCGTCACGCAGGAGATCATGCGGGCGGCGCTGCAGCAGGCCCGCGAGGCGCGGGAATTCATCCTCGACCGGATGCTGGAGGCGATCCCGGAGCCCCGCCAGGAGCTGAGGGGGCATGCGCCGCGCATCTCCTCGGTGAAGATCAACCCCGAGTACATCGGCATGGTGATCGGTAAGGGCGGCGAGACCATTCGCGCGCTCGAGTCCGAGTACGAAGTGCAGATCGACATCGAGGAGGACGGGACGATCCTCATCTACGCGACGCAGGGGGACAAGGCCGACGCGGCGATCGCGGCCGTGACGGCGTTGACCAAGGATCCCGAGGTGGGGGATGCCTACACCGGCAAGGTCGTGAAGACGACCCAGTTCGGGGCCTTCGTAGAGCTGAAGCGCGGCACGGACGGCCTGCTGCACGTCTCGAACGTCGGCCCGGGCCGCGTCGGCCACATCGAGGACGTGATCTCCCGCGGCGACGTCCTCGACGTACTCGTGCAGGAGGTCGACAAGGCGCGCGGCCGAATCGGCCTCAAGCTCGTGGCAAAGCACGAGGACGGCAAGCTCGTCCAGCCGGACGAGCTGATCGAGCGCGCGAAGAACGCGCCTCCTCGGCCCCCCGAGGAGGATCGCCCGCGCCGCGACGGCGACCGGCGCGGCGGTCGAGGTGGCGGCGGGCGCGACCGCGGGCCGCGCCGCGAGCGCGAGGGCTCCGAGCGCGACTAGCAGCCGACAAGGGAAGTGGGGCGAGCCCGGCGCCGGCAGCGGCGCCGCGGCTCGCCTCCGCATCCTCCTCGTCCTCACCCCGATCCGCCTCCTGCTTGGGGTTGCGGGACTCCTCGCGTCGACCTAGCTGAGCCCGCGGGAGGGGCCGCGACGCCGGCGTTCTCGTTCGGCGCCCTCGGCGCCGCCGTCGCCCTCAGTGCCGACAGGCGCTTCGCCCACCGCTACGAGGAGCCCGAGCCGCTGCCGCGGGCTGCCGTCTTCGAGTCGCCGCTCGGGATCGCCCGCGCGGGCGTGTTTCCGAGCACGGTCGGAGTGGCCGTCCTGACCTGCGTCGCGCTCGCGTTCGACGGGACGCTCACGGCGCTTCTCGCCGGGATCCTCGCCGGGATGGCCGTTGCAGGCGTCGCCGCCTGGGTCCGCCTCGACGCGCTCGAGCGCCGTCGGGGCGTTCGCCTCTACCTGGAGCGCGGGCGGGGGGCGGCGCCGCATCGCCGTCGCCCGTACGGAGCCGCTGCAGCACCGCTGATCTACGATCGCGCGGTGCAGCGCTACCTCCTCTCCGAGCTCCCGTCGGGCGAGCGCGTGATCAGCGAGCGGGTGCGGGGTGTCCGGTCCGTGGCGATCGGCTTCTGGATCGGGGTCGGTTCCCGCGACGAGCCCACGGGGCGGGAGGGCGTCACGCACTTCATCGAGCACCTCCTGTTCAAGGGGTCTCGCTCGTACTCGGCGCAGCAGATCGCGGAGATCTTCGACGGCCTCGGCGGCGAGCTCAACGCAGCGACCTCCCGGGAGCACACGGTCGTCTACGCGCGCGTGCCCGATAGCCATCTCGAGACCGCGGTCGAGGTGATGGGGGACATGGTCTTCGCGCCGCGCTTCGCGGAGGTGGATTCGGAGCGGGAAGTCGTGCTCGAGGAGATCGCCATGGTCGAGGACGCGCCTCAGGAGCTCGTTCACGACCTCGTCGCCGAGGCCGTCTTCGCAAAGCATCCGCTCGGGAAGCCGGTGATCGGTCGCTCGGAGGTGATCTCCTCGGTCAGCCGCCGTGCGATCGCCTCCTACCACCGCTCCTCCTACGCCCCGGCCAACATCGTCGTCGCTGCAGCTGGAAACGTCGAGCACGACCGCCTGCTGGCGCTGCTGCGCCGGGCGCGGAGCAAGCGGCCCCACCCGCCCGCCGCGCGCAAGCGCGCGCGCCCGCTGCTCGTGAAGGAGCCGCCACCGGGCCTCCGCTTCCAGCGCAAGGACACCGAGCAGTACCACCTCTGTCTCGGCGCCCCCGGGATCGCCCGCAACGACGAGCGGCGCTTCGCAGCCTCGCTGCTCGACGCGATCCTCGGCGGCTCGGCCTCCTCGCGGCTCTTCCAGGAGATCCGCGAGAAGCGGGGGATGGCGTACTCCGTCTACAGCTTCGCCTCGCACTACACCGATTCGGGTCAGATGGGCGTCTACATCGGGACCCGCGGCGAGAACGTCGGAGTCTGCCTGGAGATTGCCGCCGCGGAGATCGCCGAGATTGCCTCCGGCCGTCTCCGCGCCAGCGAGCTCGAACGGGCGAAGGAGAACCTCAAGGGCCGGATCATGCTCTCGATGGAGTCGACGTCCAACCGCATGAGCCGGCTCGGGAAGTCGCTCGTCACGGGCACCGAGCTCCTGTCCTTCGACCGCATCATCCGGGAGATCGAGGCGGTCGAGCCGGCGGCGGTGGCCGAGCTCGCGGACGAGCTGCTCGCGCCAGAGCGTCTCTCGGCGGCGGGCATCGGCCCGAGCGAGGACGTCTTCGCGGCGGGCGTCGATCGCATCCGCTCCGCGCTCGCCGCGTGAGGCGGCGCGTTCGTTGAGGGTCGCCCTGCTCGGCCGGGGGGGACGCGTCGGCACCGCGCTGGCGCCCGCCCTCGAGGCCGCCGGCCATGAGCTCGTCGAGCTCGAACAGGCCGATGCGATGGTCGACTTCACGCGTCCGGACGCGGTGGTCGCGAACGTGCGGCGGGCAATCGAGGCGGGCGTCCCGTGCGTGGTCGGCACCACGGGCTGGGAGCCTCACGACGTGGACGAGCCCGCACGCGACCGCGGTCTCGCCGTCTTCTACGCCCCGAACTTCGCAGTGGGAGCCGTCTTGATGATGCGCTTCGCGGAGGAGGCGGCGCGCCATCTCCCGCGGGCTGAGATCGTCGAGCTCCACCACGAGGGCAAGCTCGACACGCCCTCCGGAACCGCGATCGCGACCTCGGCGCGTCTGGGAGGAGTCCCGATCCACTCGGTTCGGCTCCCGGGCCTCGTCGCACACCAGGAGGTGCTGCTCGGCGGCGCGGGCCAGCTCCTGACGATCCGCCACGACACGATGTCGCGAGAGGCGTTCGCGCCGGGTGTCCTCCTCGCGCTCGAGCGGCTCCCGGGGCTTCCTCCAGGGCTCACGGTCGGGCTCGACTCGCTCCTCTGACGCCGACCGACCCGGCAGTCACAATCGTCGATGCGTGGCTCCACGCACTCCCACCACCAAGGAGAGACATGGAATTCGGCATTCGCGCGCTGCTCCTGCTGGTCGCGATCGTCCTGTTCTTCATCGCCATCTTCTCGAACATCCATCAGGGCGACCTGATCGCAGCCGGTTTGGCGGTCTTCGCGGCCGCTTTCCTCGTCGAGCTCACCCCGCTCGCGAAGATGAACTTCACCGGCGGGGCGCCCAGAAGCACAACCCGCTCCTAGCACTGGAGCTCACCTCCGGCGGTCTCGGGCGCCACAGCGGTACCTGGGGCCGCCGGCGACTTTGTTCCGGCAGGGGATAGGATTGAACGCGATGCTCGGCGAGGTGCTGACGGCGATCCTCACGCCGTTCGACGGCGACGGGAACGTCGACTACGAGGCGTTTCGCGCTCTGGCCGTCCACCTCGTCGATCACGGTTCCGACGGTCTGGTGGTGGCGGGCACGACGGGCGAGTCGCCGACGATCACCGACGACGAGCGCCTCGAGCTCGTCCGCGTCGCCGTCGACACCGTGGGCGACGGCGCGACGGTAGTCGCCGGCACAGGTACCTACTCCACGGCACACTCGGTGCACCTCACCAAGGAGGCGCACGAGCTGGGCGTCGACGGCGTTCTCGTCGTCACGCCCTACTACAACAAGCCGCCGCCGCGTGGCATCGTCGAGCACTTCAAAGCGGTCGCGGCCGCGACGGACAAGCCCGTCGTCGTCTACAACATCCCGGCGCGCGTCGTGCTCAACATCGAGCCGCAGACGATCGAGGCGCTCGCGGAGATCCCGAACGTGACGGCGGTCAAGCAGGCGAACGACGATCTCGGCCAGGCTCGCCGGATCGTCGAACTCGACCTCGACCTCTACGCCGGCGACGACCCGCTGATCGTGCCCTTCCTCGAGCTCGGCGGCGTCGGCGGGGTTTGCGTCCACACCCATGTGGTCGGCCCGCAGGTGAAGGAGCTGGTCACACGATTCCGTCGGGGAGACCTGGACGGTGCCCGGCGCATCGACAAGGAGCTCCGTCCGGCCCTCGATTTGCTGAAGATCCAGGTCAACCCGATCCCGATCAAGGCCGCGATGAATCTCCTCGGCCACAACCTCGGAGGCCACCGCCTTCCGCTCGTCCCCGCGACCGAGGAGGAGCTGGAACAGGTGCGACGCTGCCTCGAGCGGCTAGGCGCACTGGCGCCCGCTTCGGTCTAGAACGCGCCAGCTCGACGCGGGCCAGGGACAGCGGCTTTTTGGAGCGGACCGGGTCCGAGCGGAGCGTGGAGAGGGCAACGCCATCGCCGCGGCGAGGGCTGGAGACTGTTTGATGCGAGCGCGATCCGCGGGCGGAGCCGGGCTTGCCCGGCGGGAGCCCCACCAAACGGTTTAGCAACGCTTGAGCTGGCAGGGCAGTAACCGACCCCAGCTCCGGCGGACCGGCGCAGGCGCTTGGAAGGAGGGGGGTTCGGGGGGGAACCAGGGGTTCCCCCCCGCTCTACGCCGCCCCGGCCTCCACCGCGCGCAGCACCACAGCCCCGAGCACCCCCGGCTGCTCGCGGTAAATTCGCTCGAGGGCGGCGACGACCTGCGAGCAGAATTGTGAGCCGGCATGTGCCCGCATCTCCTCCATCGCCGCCTGGACGGAGCGACCGCGGCGGTAGGGGCGGTCGCTCGTGAGGGCGTCGAAGGCGTCGGCGACGAGGACGATCCGCGCGGGCATCGGGATCCGCTCGCCAGCCAGGCCGTCGGGGTAGCCGGCGCCGTCGTAGCGCTCGTGGCTCGACCGGGCAATCTGCAGCACGATCGGTGGTAGGTCGACCCCGGACAGGATGTACTCCGAGATGACGGGGTGCTCCTTGATCACCTTCCACTCCTCGTCGTCGAGCGGGCCGGGCTTGTGGAGGATGCGCTCGGGGATCCCGATCTTGCCGATGTCGTGGAGCAGCGCGCCGACCTCGATCGCGTCCCGATCGAGCCCCTCGTAGCCGAGTCGCGCCGCCAGCGCGACCGCGACCGCCGAGACGCGTTCGGTGTGGTGGCCCGTGTAGTAGTCCTTCGCCTCCATCGAGCGGGAAAGCGCGGCGATCGTCGCGAGGTGCGTCTTGCGAACCTTTTCCACGAGCTCGGCGCTCTCGAGGGCGGTCGAGAGCTGCGGCACGATCGCGTCGCGCAGCCGCCCCCAACGGGCGTCGTCGAAGGAGTCGCCGCCGTGGAGCTCCAGCGTGCCGATCCAGGTGCCACCTGCGATGAGGGGGATTCCGCTCTCGCTCGGGCCGACGGCCACGCGCGCGCCAACGCCCGTGAGCCGCTCGAGCGCGTCCTCGGCATACGCGAGGAGGGCGGCGCGGTCGTGCGCGCAGGAAGAGAGGCCGCCGGAGAACTCGAAGAGCTCGTGCAGATCGGCGTTCCGCGCCTCGAGCTCACCGTTGGCGAGGCTGAGGTCGCGGTTCGCCGCACGGACATCCTCGACGGCGGCACGCGTCCTGTCGAGGTACTGGCGCACGGAGAGAACGAGCATCGCGGGTGGCAACGCGAACGCTGCCACTCCGAGGAAGCCCATCTTGTCGTAGGCGATCGAAGAGGCGACTGCGAGCGGGCCGAAGGCGAGGACGTGGAAGCGCGCCCAGTGGAACCGCTCGCGCCAAACCTCGCGGAGCGGCAGCGACTCCGAGAGGCTCATCGCGGTACAGAGCAGGCCGTTGTTGACGACTCCGTACCCGACGCCCGCCAGCGTCGCCGCGCCCACTCGCGCGAGCGCTGAACGGTCGAGACTCGTCAGACCCTGGTAGACGAGGGCGGCGGCTCCGGTCGAGAGCGAGAAGTTCGCCGCGTCGAAGAGAGCGCGGTGCAGGACCCCGCGCCTGCGGACGAACTGGAAGCAGGCGGCGACGAAGGCGATCGTGACCGCCGGGCCTGGACCGAGCGAGAAAGCCGCCGCGAGGAGGCCGATCGCCGAGACCCCGATCGATCCCTTGCCGTACACCTCGACCGAGAAGAGCTGGAGGACGAGCGAGAGCACCAGGAATATCCCACCCTTCGCGGGGTCTGTCCGGACGAGGTCGATCGTCTGCGGAAGCGTCGCCACGATCAGGACGCTCGCTGCCACCGCCGCGAGCGTGATCAGGACGCTGACGGGGGAGCCGGCGTCCCGGTTCGGCCGCTCCGTCATTCCGGAAGGAGTGGTCGACGGGCCGGCGGGCACGTACTCACGCGGTGGCTCTCCTCGCCAGGCGGCGTGACGGTGCACGGCCACAGGCCCCGCGCGACCGAGCACGCGGGCAGCGCGCGGCGGGAGGCGGTGCCGGTGCGGCGCCAGGCCATACGTCTGTTGTCGCACCGGACGCCGCCCGACGTGACCCTCGAACGGGGGAGACGCTCCCTCGGCCGGGGGAGAACGAGGGTGCGCGAGCTCGCCCCGGTAAGATCGACCGATGCCGGACACGAGGCTCCGCGTGATCCCGCTCGGCGGCCTGGGCGAGGTCGGCAAGAACATGACGGTCTTCGAGCTCGGCGACTCGATCGTCGTCGTCGACGCCGGCCTTGCGTTCCCGCGCGACGAGCACCTGGGAGTCGACCTGATCCTGCCGGACTTCTCCTACCTGCGCGAGCGGGCGGCCAACGTGCGGGCCGTGATCCTCACGCACGCGCACGAGGATCATGTGGGCGCGCTGCCGTACCTCCTGCGGGAGGTTCGGGTGCCCGAGATCTGGGCGACGCGGCTGACGCTCGGCCTCGTCAAGTCGAAGCTCGACGAGCACGGCCTGCTGCGAGCGGCAGAGCTCCGGGAGGCGCGGCCGGAGGGCGGGCCTGTCGAGATCGGGCCGTTCCGCACCGAATTCGTCCGCATGGCTCATTCCGTGCCGGACACCGTCGCGGTCCTCTTCGAAACCGCGGCCGGCCGCATCCTTCTGACGGGCGACTACAAGATCGACCACACCCCGGTCGACGGGCTGAAGACGGACGTCGGTCGCCTGGCGGAGATCGGCAACCGCGGCGTCGACCTCCTGCTCGGCGACTCGACGAACGCCGAACGGCCGGGCATGACGGGGTCCGAGCGGCTCGTGGGCGAGGCCTTCCGCCAGATCATCCCGCAGCGCCACGGCCGCGTCCTGGTGGCCTCGTTCGCCTCGAACGTCCACCGGATGCAGCAGGCCATCGACGTCGCCGTGCAGGTCGGCCGCAAGGTGGCGGTGGTCGGGCGCTCGATGCGCAAGAACCTCAACATCGCCGGCAATCTCGGCTACCTGGAGGTTCCTGACGGCACCCTGATCCGGCCGAACGACCTCGATGAGTTTGCACCCGGCGAGGTCCTGATCCTCTGTACGGGCAGCCAGGGAGAGCCGATGTCCGCGCTGACTCGGATCGCCTACAACGACCACCCGGCCGTGACGGTGGAGCGCGGCGACACCGTCATCATCTCTGCGAAGCCCGTGCCGGGAAACGAGCTGCGCGTCCACGACGCGATCAATCAGCTCTCGCGGGCGGGGGCAGAGGTGCTCCATCAGGAGATCGCGCCGGTCCACGTGTCCGGCCACGCGAACTCGGAGGAGATCCGGACGATCATCGGCCTCGTCCGGCCGAAGGCCGTGATGCCCGTTCACGGCGAGTTCAGGATGCAGTCGGCGCACGCGCGACTCGCCGCCGACGCGGGGGTTCCGGCCTCCTCGATCATCCTGGCCGAGAATGGCTCCGTCGTCGAGCTCTCGCGGGAGGGTGTCGCAATCGTCGACCGGATCGATGCCGGCATGACCTTCGTCGACGGGCTCGGAGTCGGAGACATCAGCGACGTCGCGCTCCGCGACCGCCGGCACCTCTCCGAGGACGGCGTCCTCATCATCGTGGCGACCCTCTCGCGCGGGAACGGGCGGATCAACGGCTCCCCAGAGCTGATCGCACGCGGCTTCGCGGAGCCGGGGCCGCTGCTCGACGAGATGCGGGCCGAGGCCGATCGTGTCCTCGCCGAGTGCCTCGACCAGAACGTCTCTGAGATCAAGCTTCTCCAGGAGCATCTCCACGACGGCGTCGGCCAGCTCGTCTACGACCGGACCGGCCGCCGCCCGATGATCCTCCCGGTGGTGATCGAGACGTGAACGCGGTTCGATCGGGTGCCCCCGGTTGGCCCGACGTCCTCGCCGCGCACCCCGTGGAGGAGGCGACGACTCGCCGGCTGGTGGCTCAGCTCGGTGCCTGCGAAGCCGCCGCACTCGCCTTCTGCCGCCTGCTCGAGCGTTGGGCGCGAGGCGATGCGGAGCCGTCCACTCCCGGGCGCAGGCAGGCGGCGCTGCGGCGGGCCGCGGAGCGCGTCGAGGCGGCATTGACCGGCCTCGACCGGCCGCTCGGGCGGTACCTCCTCGAGCTCGAGGCCGATCAGGCGGAGGGGCGGTCGTGGTACGGCGGCCCCGGAGCCGCCGAGCTCATGGACTGGGACCCGGTGCTGCGACGGGCCGGAGTTGCAGCTTCCCCCACGCGGGTGGCGCAGGTCTACATGGAGCTGGCGGTGCTCGTGCGTGCGCTCGAGGGCCTGGCTGCGTCGGCGCGCGTCGGCGCGGAGCCGCCGCGCTCGTCGCTGTGGGCGGGCCTCTTCGATCTTCGCGACAACCTGCTCGGCGCGGCGCTGGAAGATCTCCGTGCGCTCGCGTCCTAGCGTCGCGGTCGTCGGCAGCGTCAACCTCGATCTCGTCTCCTCCGTCGAACGGCTCCCGCGCCCGGGCGAGACGGTGACCGCGCGACGCTTCCAGGAGGTGCCCGGGGGAAAGGGCGCCAACCAGGCCGTTGCGGCGGCGCGCCTCGGCGCGCACGTGCGGCTCGTGGCATGCGTCGGCCTCGACCCGAACGCCGTCCGCGCGCTCGCAGAGGTACGTGCGGCAGGTGTCGAGCTCGAGGTCGCCGAGGTAGACATGCCGACGGGGACCGCGAGCATCGCCGTCGACGAGGCGGGCGAAACCACGATCGTGGTGAACCCCGGCGCGAACGCCGAGCTTCGTCCGGAGCACGTCGACGTCGCGCGGGCCACCGCGGCGCTCTGCCAGCTCGAGATCCCGACGCCTGCCGTCGCCGCGGCGGCTGATCAGGCGACGTTCTTCTGCCTGAACGCCGCACCGGCGCGCCGGCTGCCGGCCGAGCTCGTCGCGCAGGCCGACCTGCTGGTGGCCAACCGCTACGAGCTCGACGAGCTCGGGACCGAGCCACGCGGCCTACTCGCGGTCACGAGCGGCGCCGAGGGTGCGGTCCTCTACGAGGCGGGTTCCGAGATCGCGCGGGCGCGTCCCCCGAAGGTGGTGGCCGTCGACGGCACGGCTGCGGGCGACGCGTTCACCGCCTGCCTGCTCGTGTCGCTCCTCGAGGGTCGACACAAGCAGGAGGCTCTCGAGCGAGCCTGTGCGGCCGGGGCGCTTGCGGCCTCGCGACGCGGTGCACAACCGTCGCTGCCCACGGCCGACGAGGTAGACGAGATACTGAGCCGATGAGCCCGATCCCGATCCTGCTCGACTGCGACCCTGGGCACGACGACGCAATCGCGCTGCTGCTGGCGCTGGCGTCCCCCGAGCTCGAGCTCGTCGGTGTAACCACCGTCTCCGGCAACCAGACGCTCGACAAGACGACGGCGAACGCTCTCCGGGTACTCGAGTTCGCCGGGCGCGGGGACGTCCCGGTCGCCGCCGGAGCACCGCGGCCGCTCGTTCGCGACCAGTACGTCGCGGCCTACGTCCACGGCGAGACGGGGCTCGACGGGCCGGATCTGCCGCCGCCGACCGGCAGGCCCGACGACCGTCATGCCGTCGAGTTCCTGGCGGAGACGATCCTCGGGGCCGCCCAACCGATCACGCTCGTGCCCACCGGCCCGCTGACGAACGTGGCGCTGCTGCTCGCGCGCTATCCGGACGCCGCCGCGCAGCTCGAGCGAGTCGTGCTCATGGGCGGCGCGATCGCCGAGGGGAACGTCACGCCGGCGGCGGAGTTCAACATCTGGGCGGACCCGGAGGCGGCGCATCGCATGTTCACGAGCGGCCTTCACGTGACGATGGTCGGCCTCGACGTCACCCACAAGGCGCTCGTCACGTCGGCCCACTCGGAGCGCCTGCGCGCCGGCGGCCGCGTGGCGCACATGGTCTCGGAGCTCCTGGGCTTCTACGACCGCTTCCACCGCGAGACCTACGGTTTCGACGGCTCGCCGATCCACGATGCCGTCGCGGTGGCCCAGGTGGTCCGGCCCGACCTGCTGGAGACGGTCGACCGGGGAGTCGTCGTCGACTGCGGCGGCGAGCTCTCGCGGGGGAGGACGTACGTCGACCTCTGGCGGCGCGCCGGCTGGGAACCGAACGCGCACGTGGCAGTGGACATCGACGCCGAGGGGTTCGTGGAGCTGCTACTCGAGCGCCTCGAGAGCCTCGGATAAGGCTCTTCGGAAGCCGGCGGCGCGCCGGGCGCGCCGAGTGCGACTTCCTCTGAGGTACCCCAGAAGGTCCTCATATCTTCCCCAGAGGCTCCCGCAACCCTCCCCAGACCTTCCCCAGGCCTTCCCCAGAGCTGCCTCAGAGGCAGGGTGCAGAGCAGGAAGCACCTCCCGGAGGGAGAAATCGCCGGCATGGCTCGCAAGAAGCCGGCGCGAAAGCTGCGCCCGAAAACGCCTTCGCGTGTCAAGAAGCGCACGCGCAAGCCGCCTGCTCGCAGCCATCAGCATCCGGAGCTCGTCGGCCTCGGCCTGCTCGCGCTCGGCTGCTTCCTCGCCTCGCTGCTCTATCTCGGATGGGGCGGCGGCTTCGTCGGCGGGCCGGTCACACGCGGGCTGGAGGCCGTCGTCGGCGGGGCCGCCTACGTCCTGCCGCTCCTCCTCCTGGCGGTCGGTGGGCTGATGGTCGGGCGGAGCGCGCTCGTCGACGTGCGCCCCTTCCGGCTGGGGATCGCCATCGGAGCGATCGGCCTCTTCGTCACCCTCGGCGCCGGGCACGGCGGGGTCTTCGGCCGGATCCTCGGCGGGGGACTCGCGAAGCTCCTCGGCACGGGAGGCGCGACGATGCTCGGCCTCCTCGGCCTCGTCGTCGGTGCGCTCCTGCTGAGCGGCGCCTCGGCAGGAGCCCTCGTGCGCCGGTCGGGCCATGCTCTCCGGCGCGCCGGAGGCGCCGCCTACCGCGTCGTGCCGCGACCGGTCGCTGCAACGGCCGGCGATCGCGAACCAAGTAACACTGTGTTACTTGCGCCGACGGGGCCCGGGCGGCCGGTCGACGCGGTGGCGGCCTTCCCGGACGTGGTGGGCGAGACCGGCGCGTCCGGTCCGGCGCCGCTCCTCCTCCAGTCCGAGCCGCAGGAGCAGGAGGACGAAGCCGAACCGGAGGCCAACCCCCTGCCGCTCTTCGACCTCGGCGAGCAGCCGGGCGACTACCGGCTTCCGGATCGCGCGATCCTGCACCGCTCGACAGTCACTGCAGGCCCCTCCAAGGATGCGAGCCGGCGGATCGCCGAGTCGCTCGTCCAGACGCTCGCCCACTTCGGGGTGCAGGCGACCGTGATCGGCGAGATCTCGGGCCCTCGCGTGACTCGTTTCGAGCTCCAGCTAGCGCCGGGGACGAAGGTCTCGAAGATCGCCGCCTTGAAGGACGACCTCTCGTACGCGCTCGCGACGACCGAGATCCGCATTCTCGCGCCGATCCCGGGGAAGCAGGCGGTCGGCGTGGAGCTCCCGAACCTCTCGCCGAACATCGTCACCCTCGGCGACGTCTACGACGACCTCCCTGCGACTGCCAGCCCGTTGTCGGTCTGGCTCGGCAAGGACATCTCCGGCAACGCCGTCTGGACCGATCTCGCGCGCATGCCGCACCTGCTGATCGCGGGGACGACGGGATCCGGGAAGTCCGGCTGCATCAACACGATCCTGACCTCGATCC
This sequence comes from Gaiellales bacterium, assembly GCA_038237515.1. Classification (GTDB taxonomy): domain Bacteria; phylum Actinomycetota; class Thermoleophilia; order Gaiellales; family Gaiellaceae; genus JBBQDZ01. The sequence continues at coordinate 16,260 of JBBRYP010000011.1, read as the reverse complement.
TGCTGCGCTCGACCCCGGACGACTGCCGGATGATCCTGATCGACCCCAAGCGGATCGAGCTCGGGTTCTACGAGTCGATCCCGCATCTCCTGACGCCGGTCGTCTCGAGCCCCAAGGGCGCGGCCGCGGTGCTCGCGAACGTGGTCGCCGAGATGGAGCGCCGCTACGAGCGGATGAGCCTCGTCCGCGCGCGTTCGCTGCCGGAGATGAACCGGGCCCTGCGCCAGCGCGGCGATGAGGTGCTCCCCTACCTGCTCGTCGTGATCGACGAGCTCGCCGACCTGATGATGATCTCGCCGCAGGAGGTGGAGGACGCCGTCATCCGCCTGGCGCAGAAGTCCCGGGCCGTGGGCATCCACCTCGTCCTCGCGACCCAGCGTCCCTCAGTCGACGTGATCACCGGGATGATCAAGGCCAACGTTCCCTCCCGGATCGCCTTCGCCGTCTCCTCGCAGACCGACAGCCGCGTCATCCTCGACCAGACGGGGGCGGAGAGCCTGCTGGGGCAGGGCGACATGCTCTTCAAGCCGCTCGGAACCTCGCGCCTGCAGCGGCTGCAGGGCGCGTACGTGACCGAGGAGGAGATCGCGCTCGTCGTCGAGCAATGCCGTGCCCAGCGCGAGCAGGAGCTCGACAAGACTCTCCTCGAGGCGCCGGAGGTCTTCGCAGAGGACGACGGCGGCGACGGGGGGGACTTCGACCCCGACGAGGACCCGCTGCTCGACCGCGCAATCGACATCGTCGTGCAGGCGCAGACCGCCTCCACCTCCCTCCTGCAGCGCCGTCTGCGCGTCGGGTACACGCGCGCCGGGCGCCTGATCGACATGCTGGAGCGGCGCGGGATCATCTCCGGCTACGAGGGCTCGAAACCACGCCGCGTGCTCGTGACAGAATCCGACCTGGAGCGCGTCGGCTCGTAAAAGCCGTCGGCGCGCGGCTAACTAGGGATTAGAGTCGCACGTCTAACCCATGGGTCACCAATCGGAAGGGGAGAAACAGTGCGAATCAAGCGATGGCTGCCGTGGCTCACGGCGGGGCTCGCGGCGATCGGCCTGATGGTCGTGACGGCGGGATACGCCGGCGCGAGCCACGCCAGCAAGTCGGCGGCACCCGCCGCGAAGCTCAAGGTCGGTCTCGTCACCGACATCGGCGGGCTGAACGACCGCGGCTTCAACCAGTCGGCCTACGCGGGCCTCAGGCGCGCGATGGCGAAGCTCGGGATCCATGGCAAGGCGCTCACTTCGAGTAGCCAGGCCGACTACATCCCGAACTTCACCTCGCTGATCCGGCAGAAGTACGACCTGATCATCGGCGTCGGCTTCCTGCAGGAGACGGCGATCGACACGATTGCTACGAAGTACCCGAAGGTGAAGTTCGCCGGTGTCGACCAGCCGCTCGGCGACCTGAAGCACAAGCCCAAGAACTTTCAAGGCATCGTCTTCAAGGAGAACGAAGTCGGCTGCCTCGCCGGTGATCTCGCCGCACGAGTCGCGGCCGCGAACATCGCGCCGTCGCGCGTCGGTGCCGACGCGACGATCGGCTGGGTCGGCGGCATTCCGGTGCCGGCCGTCGTCCGCTACGGCGCGGGCTACACCTACTGCGCCAAGAAGGCGGTTCCGGGCATCACTGTCCTGAAGGATTTCTCCCAGGACTTCGTCGCCCAGGACAAGTGCAAGGAGCTCGCGATCAAGCACTTCGACGCCGGCTCGTCGGTCGAGTTCCAGGTCGCGGGCGGCTGTGGCCTCGGCGTGCTGGACGCTGCGAAGGAGCAGAACAAGTGGGGGATCGGTGTGGACGTCGATCAGAAGTCCACCGCTCCCAACAACGTCCTGACGAGCGCCCAGAAGAAGGTCGACGTGGGCGTGTACGACACGATCCAGGACGCCGTGAAGGGCAGGTTCAAGGGCGGCCGGGATCATCTCTTCGCGCTGAAGGACGGCGGCGTCGGGCTCGCTGCGATCAGCGGCAAGGTCTCCGCGTCCATCAAGAAGGCCGAGAAGAAGACCGAGGCGGCGATCCTCTCGGGCAAGCTGAAGCCGCCCGTGAAGTAGCCGGATCTACGGAGAACAGAGCGAGGGGGCGGGTCGCCGACCCGCTCCCTCCCGTCGCACGAGCAGCCTAGAATCGCAGCAGATGGACGAGACGCCGGTGCTCGAGCTGCATGGGATCAGCAAGCAGTTTCCGGGGGTTCGCGCGAACGACCACATCGACTTCGACCTGCGACGCCGCGAGGTGCACGCGCTCCTCGGCGAGAACGGCGCCGGCAAGTCGACTCTGATGAACATCCTCTACGGCCTGTACAAGCCCGACGAGGGTCAGATCCTCGTCAACGGCAGGCAGATGACGTTCCGATCGCCGCGCGAGGCGATCCCGGCCGGGATCGGGATGGTGCACCAGCACTTCATGCTGATCCCGGTGATGACGGTGGCCGAGAACATCGTTCTCGCGGTCGAGCCCACCCAGGGCGGCGTCTTCCTCGATCACCGGGCGGCCGCGCGGCGCGTCCGAGACCTCTCCCGCACGTTCGGCCTGGAGCTCGATCCCGACGTTCGCATCCAGGATCTGACGGTCGGCCAGCAGCAGCGAGTCGAGATCCTGAAGGCCCTCTACCGCAACGCGGACATCCTGATCCTGGACGAGCCGACCGCGGTGCTGACCCCGCAGGAGTCCTCCGAGCTCTTCGAGATCATCCGGACGCTCCAGCGCGAGGGAACGTCGATCATCTTCATCAGCCACAAGCTGAACGAGGTGCTCGAGATCGCAGATCGGATCAGCGTCCTTCGCCGCGGCAAGATGGTCGACACGGTTCCCCGGGAGGGTGCGACGGAGGAGGGGCTGGCGCGGCTGATGGTCGGCCGCGAAGTGCTGCTCCGGGTCGACAAGCAGCCGGGGAGCCCGGGGGAGGTGCTGCTCGGCGTCGAGAACCTCCACGTGCTCGACGACCGGGGGCTCGAGAAGGTTCGCGGGCTCTCGCTCGAGGTCCACGCGGGGGAGATCGTCGGCATCGCGGGTGTCGACAACAATGGTCAGACCGAGCTCGTCGAGGCGATCACCGGCCTGCGCCGGCCGACGGAGGGTCGGATCACCGTCGCCGGCGAGGAGTTCACGCGCGCGAGCCCCCGCGCGATGCTCGACGACGCACACGTCGGTCACATTCCAGAGGATCGCCAGCGCCGGGGGCTCGTCCTCGACTTCAGCCTCGCAGAGAACCTCGCCCTGCACGACTACCGCAAGGAGCCTGACTCGCGCTTCGGCTGGCTCTTCCCGCACCGGCTCGTCGCGCGTGCGCGCACGCTGCTCCGGGAGTTCGACGTGCGGGGCGGCGGGCCGCAGACCAGGGCCGGATCGCTCTCGGGCGGGAACCAGCAGAAGGTGATCATCGCCCGGGAGGTCGCCCGAAACCCGCCCGTCCTCCTCGCAGCTCAGCCCACGCGCGGCCTGGACGTGGGTGCGATCGAGTTCGTCCATCGCCGGCTCGTCGCCGAGCGCGACGCGGGGCGGGCGATCCTGCTCGTCTCGCTCGAGCTCGAGGAGATCCTGTCGCTCTCCGACCGGATCCTCGTCATCTACGAGGGCAGGATCGCGGGCGAGTTCCCGCCGAGCGCGACCGAGGAGGAGCTCGGACTCGCGATGACCGGCGGCCGGCACGAGGCGGAGGCCGCGTAGTGGATCGCCCCCCAACGTTCGCCGGTTTCTGGCCCGCGATCAGCGGCGTCAGGGGGCGTCCTCGGTCGCCCCTATATGCCTGCATACAGGGGCTCCCTGCGTCCTTCCCTTGCTTGCTGCTCCCGACCCAGAAAGTCCACCAACGCTGGCGGGCGACCCACTGATGGAGGCCGCGAAGGCCCCGGCTCCGCCCGGGCCCGAAGGCTCCATCCCGAGCGTCGCCCGGCGGCTCGCGCTCTACCAGCGCGCGGGCGGCATCGTCACCCCCCTGATCACGGCGCTGATCGCCTTTCTGATGGGCGGGATCATCGTCGCCGCGACCGGTCACAACCCCCTCACGACCTACCGCGACATCTTCCGGGGCACCGGCCTGCAGTGGCTCATCCCCGGTGTGGGCAATCGTAGCGAGGCGGCCCTCAACCTCCAGCAGACGCTGATCATCACGACCGCCCTGACGCTCACAGGCCTCGCGGTCGCGTTCGCGTTCCGCTGCGGGCTCTTCAACATCGGCGGCCAGGGTCAGTACTTCGTCGGCCAGTACGTCGCGGTCGTCGTCGGCTCGAGCTGGGCGGGGCTCGCAGGGCCCGCACACATCCTGCTGGCGATCGTGCTGGCAGCCCTCGCCGGCGCCGCCTGGGCCGGGATCGCCGGGTTCCTGAAGGCGACCGTCGGCGCCCACGAGGTGATCTCGACGATCATGCTGAACTGGATCGCGATCTGGGGCGGGAAGTGGCTGTTCGGCCTCGGGGGGCCGCTCCACAGCTCCTCGAGCTCCGATGCGTTCAACCCCGTCTCCAGCGCGATCGTCGAGAAGGCGAAGCTGCCCGTCTTCTGGGGCGACCCGGTGCTCCAGGGGCTGCACATCGGCTTCTTCATCGCGATCGGCTGCCTCGTCGTCTACTGGGTGACGCTGAACCGGACGACGCTCGGCTACGAGGTCCGCGCCGTGGGCTTCAACCCGGAAGCGGCCCGCTACGGCGGGATCAGCGTCCGGCGGAGCTACCTGCTCGCGATGGCGATCTCGGGCACCTTCGCCGGCCTCGCCGGCGCGGTCGACATGCTCGGGTGGGAGTTCCAGCTCGCGACGGCGACGATCGACGCCTCGACGATCGGTTTCATCGGCATCGCCGTCGCCCTGCTCGGACGGAACACCGCGATCGGGACCTTCCTCGGCGCGGTGGTCTTCGGCGCGCTCTACACCGGAACGTCGACGCGGAACCTGACGTCGAGCTTCGATCCGAAGCTCGCGAGCAACCTGACGCTGATCATCCAGGGACTGGTGGTGCTCTTCATCGGAGCCGACCTGCTCGTCCTCTATGTATGGCAGGCCCGCAAGAAGCTGAGACTCCCCCAGCGGCCGAGGCAGGCTGCGTGATCGAAGGCACCGCGCCACGGATGGGTGAGCGCTCCCAGCTCCTGGCCGCCGCGCTCACACCGCGCCGGATCGGACAGCTGGGGATCGTCCTCGGCGCTCTTGCCGCCTGGATCGCCTTCCCGCCCGTGGAGGCGCGGACGGTCGTCTGGCCGATCGTCGTCGCCGTGCCCGCCCTCGCCTGCGGGGGGTTCGCGATCAGCCGCGGCGAGAGGCGAGTCGGTTGGGGCGCGATCGCGAGCGGCGTCATCGGCGGCCTCCTGGCCTATCTCGCGACCCTCTCCGGGACGACGCACCTGGAGAGCGTCTTCGTCTGGTCGGCGCTCGTCGCGACCTCCTTTCGCTACGCGACCCCGCTCGTCTTCGCGGCGATGGGAGGGATGTTCTCGGAACGAAGCGGCGTCGTGAACATCGCCCTCGAGGGGATGATGCTGGCTGGGGCCTTCTTCGGGATCCTCGGAGCCGACAAGACCGGGTCCTGGATCCTCGGTCTCGTGATCGCGGCGCTCGCGGGTGGACTGTTCGCCCTGGTGCACGCGTTCTTCGCGATCCACCTTCGAGCCGACCAGATCGTCGGCGGGACGGCGATCAACTTCCTGGCTCTGGGCCTGACCGGCTATCTCTTCATCCAGACCTACGGGGACAACGGGACCCCCTCGAGCATCTCGGCAATCCCGAACATCAAGCTGCCGGGACTCCAGCACGTGTACTTCGTCGGATCGGCGTTCGGGAATCTGAACCTGATGATCTGGCTCAGCTTCGCCGTGCTCATCCTCTCCTACGTCCTCATGTTCCGGACGCCGGCCGGCCTGCGGATCAGATCCGTCGGCGAGCATCCGCGAGCGGCGGACACCGTCGGCATCTCCGTGTACAGAGTCCGGTACGGTGCCGTCGTCCTCTCCGGGATGCTGGCTGCTCTCGGGGGCGCCTACCTCTCCATCGGCTTCGTGCACTCCTTCAACCAGAACATGACGGAGGGCCGCGGCTTCATCGCGCTTGCGGCGCTGATCTTCGGTAGGTGGCGGCCCTTCGGCGCTTTCGGAGCGGCGCTGCTCTTCGGCTTCTCGAGCGCCCTGGCGCAGCGACTCCAGGACTATTCGCAGTCCGCGGGAACCCTGTTCAACGCGCTCCCCTACGTGCTCACCCTGATCGCGGTCGCGGGCGTGATCGGCCGCTCGATCCCGCCCGCAGCGATTGGACGTCCCTACAAGAAGCAATAGCGGCCCGCGCCCGGCCAACCCGGCCGCCGCGGCGTCGTTCGTGCTCGGCCTGGCGGCGACGCTCGCCATACCGGCCGGCATAGGCGCCGCGCGCTACAGCCCTCGGATCGACCTGATCCCGGCGGGGATCGCGGCGATCGGCGCCGGCTGCCTGCTCGGCCTGGTCTCCATCCTGCTCGCACGCCGCGCGCGCCGGCGGTTGCAACGGACGCTCGGCCGCAGCCGCGGGCGCCACGCGGCGCGCCTCGGCCGGGGCCTGGCCGTGCTCGGCATCCTCGCGGCCCTCACCGGTGCCCTCGCACTGGGGTTCTACCGGCTGCTTCAGTATTTCGCGGGCTAAGGGCCTAGGGGAACCCCACCCACCAGGAATCATGCTCGTTGCGGAAAGAGCCGAGTACCACCACGGCCGTTGCACGCCCTACAATCGGGCTCTCCGTGTTCGAGATCGGCAGCACCCTTCGCGAGGCGCGTCTGCGCCGCCGACTCGACTTCCGGCAGGTCGAGCAGGCGACGAAGATCCGGACGAGGTACCTCCGCGCCTTGGAGGAGGAGGACTTCGACGCCCTGCCGGCCGAGACGTATGTCCGCGGGTTCCTACGGGCCTATGCGGACTTTCTCGCCCTCGACGGGCAGCTCTACGTGGACGAGTACACCTCTCGCTTCGTCACGGGCGAGAGCTTCCTGCCCATGAGGCCGCGGCGGAGCTCCTCGAGCGGGAGCAGGGAGCGCGTCGACAGACGACTCCAGACGAACGTCGTGCTCTTCACTCTGACTGCGATTCTCGTCATGACCGCCCTAGTGATCGCGGCCTGGAAGTTCAGCTCGGCGTCTACGCCGCCCGCCGCCGGACCGACCGCGGCGAAGCAGCGCCCAAAGGCACGGCAGCCGGTTGCCGTCGCGACGCCGAGGCGGCACAAAGCGCGCAAACCGCGCGTCGCCACGGCGAATCTCCTCGTGCGAGCTGCCCGCGGCAACTGCTGGCTCGAGGTGCATGTGTCGTCTGCGGGAGGCAAGCTCCTCTACCAGGGAACGCTCGAGCGCGGCCAGGTCCAGCGGTTCGTCGCGCGCCAGCTGTGGGTGAATGCCGGATCGCCCGAGAACCTGGCGATCAAGCTCAACGGCAGCCCGATCTCGATGGATACGCCGGCACCCGTGGTCGTCTTCGTGACGGCCGACAGCATCACTCCCGCCCAGCCCGCGCGTTGACCGCGCGGCCACGCGCCGCCGTCGTCGTCACCGGAAGCGAGCTCGTCCGCGGCGATCGAACCGACCTCAACGGGCCGTTCCTCGCCACCGAGGCGCTCTCGCTCGGCCTCGAGCCCGCGAGGATCACGATCGTCGGCGACGGCGAGCGGGAGCTCGAGACGGCGTTGCGCGAGGGGTTGAGCGCCGACCTCTGCCTGATCTCGGGAGGGCTCGGGCCGACCCACGACGACCGCACGGTGGAACTCCTCGCACGAGTGGCCGGCCGGCCGCTCGTCCTCCACGAGGGCCTCGTGGAGGAGATCGGAGCGGTGTCGAGGATGGTCGCCGAGCGGCTGCGGCGGCCCTACGCGGATTTCGAGCACGGGGTGCGCAAGCAGGCTTCGCTACCGGAGGCGGCCCTCTCGCTGGGGCTCGCCGGGACAGCGCCGGGGATCGTGCTCGACCTCGGCGACTGCGTCGCGGTCGCGCTGCCGGGGCCCCCTGCCGAGCTGAGGCGCCTCTGGGTGCGGGCACTCGAGGCGCCGCCCGTCAAACGAGTGCTCGAACGGGCGCGGCCGCCGGGACGCCGGCGGCTACGCTTCTTCGGCGCGAGCGAGTCGGCAGTCGCCCGGGCGCTCGCCGGGGCGGGAGGCGACGGCGACGGCGTCGAGGTGACGATCTGCGCGCGGGAGTTCGAGATCCACGTGGACCTCGTCGTCGACGCAGGCGCCGAGGGCCGAGCGGAGGATTTGGCCCGCGCGATCCGCGCGCCGCTCGCCTCGCACCTCTTCTCGGAGGACGAGCGTCGCGTCGAGGAGCTCGTGCTGGAGCTCTGCCGCTCGCGCGGTCTGACGCTCGCGACGGCGGAGTCGTGCACCGGGGGGCTAGTGGCGTCCCGGCTGACCGCCATCGCAGGATCGAGCGATGTCTTCCTTGGCGGTGTCATCGCCTATGCCGATGGCGCGAAGGAGGCTGTGCTGGATGTCCCGCCCTCGCTTCTCGCCCGGCACGGCGCCGTGTCCGCGGAGACGGCCGAGGCGATGGCGCGCGGCGTGCGAGAACGGCTCGGCACGGACGTCTCGATCGCAGTAACCGGAATTGCGGGCCCCGCCGGCGGCACGGACGAGAAGCCGGTCGGGCTCGTGTACCTCCATGCCTCGGGACCCGAGGGAGAGCTCGGCGTCGAATCGAATCTGCCAGGGGATCGGGCGTCTATTCGAGCGCGCGCGGCGACGGGAGCGCTGCACCTCGCGCGGCGTCTTCTGTCGCAGAGTCGTCTCAGCTAGGTCACACGGTCGCCGCTACCGTGGACGGCGATGAGCGGATCCGCCTCTTCTGCGCGCTGCGGCTGCCCGAGGACGTGCTCGACCTCCTCGTCCAGTGGCAGCGCGGGCTGCAGCTTCCCGGTGGGGTCCGCGCCGTTCCGCGGGAGAACCTGCACGTCACGCTCGTGTTCCTCGGGCCTCAGCCGCTCGACCGGCTCGCACCCGTCGCCGCCGCCCTGCAGGCGTCGGCTCGCGCGGCGTCGGTGCGCGACATCGAGATCGACGGGTATCGCGAGACCCGCAGCGTGGGGATGCTCGTCCTCGTCGATCCGTCCGGCGCGGCGCGTGTGGTGGCGAACGACCTCCACGTTCGGCTCGAGCGGCTCGGGGTCTACCGTCGAGAGCGACGGCCGTGGCTCCCGCACGTCACCGTGCTCCGCTTCCGCGAGCGACCGCGGCTCTGTCCGGCGCTTCCCGAGCTCCCGCTGTTCAGTCCGTCCGATGCCGCTGTCTATCGTTCGGTGCTGCGGCCTTCCGGGGCGCAGTACGAGATCCTCGAAACCGTTGCGCTCAGGAGGTAGTCACAGTGGATCGTGAGCAAGCTCTCGACGTCGCCCTCGGACAGATCGAGCGGCAGTTCGGCAAGGGCTCGGTCATGCGGATGAGCGATCAGGCCCAGGTCTCGGTGGGTGCGGTGTCGACAGGCTCGCTCTCGCTCGACATGGCGCTCGGGATCGGCGGGCTGCCGCGGGGCCGGGTCGTCGAGATCTTCGGCCCCGAATCCTCCGGGAAGACGACCCTCGTCTACCACGTGATCGCCGAGGCGCAGCGGCGCGGCGGCATCTGCGCGTTCATCGACGCCGAGCACGCGATGGACCCCCAGTACGCGCGTCGCATCGGAGTCAACATCGACGAGCTCCTCGTCTCCCAGCCCGACACCGGGGAGCAGGCGCTCGAGATCACGGAGCTGCTCATCCGCAGCGGCGCCGTCGACGTGGTCGCCGTCGATTCAGTAGCGGCTCTGACGCCGAAGGCCGAGATCGAGGGCGAGATGGGCGACAGCCACGTCGGCCTGCAGGCACGGCTCATGAGCCAGGCGCTCCGGAAGCTGACGGGAACGCTCAACCGCACGGACACGATCTGCGTCTTCACGAACCAGCTCCGCGAAAAGATCGGCGTCATGTTCGGGAATCCGGAAACGACCCCAGGAGGGCGCGCGCTGAAGTTCTACGCGTCGGTGCGGCTCGACATCCGCCGGATCGAGACGTTGAAGGACGGTGTCGAGGCGTTCGGGAACCGCGTCCGCGTGAAGGTCGTGAAGAACAAGGTCGCCCCGCCCTTCAAGCAGGCCGAGTTCGACATCCTCTACGGCCACGGCATCTCGTGGGAGGGGACAGTGCTCGACGCGGCGCTCGAGCGGAAGGCGATCCAGAAGTCGGGCTCGTATTTCAGCTTCGACGACGAGCGGCTCGGCCAAGGTCGCCAGAACGCAACCGCCTTCCTGCGCGAGCACCCCGACGTCACCCAGCAGATCCTCACGCGCCTTCAGGCGCTCGCCGGCGCCGACCAGGTGGTTTCGGCGCGGCTCCTGCCGGCTGCCGCGGAGTCGCCCTCGCCGGCGACGGCGAACGGGAAGGCCAAGGTAGAGGAGGAGATCGGGGCAAGCATCTGATTCAGGTGGAGCGTGTGCCGCGCATCACGAGACTTTGGCAGGCCGGCGGCGGCAGGGTCGGGATCGACCTCGAAGGCCGGCCGTGGCGCGTACTGCCGGCCGAGGTGGTGCTGACGGTCGGATGCGACGTCGGCGTGGCGCTCGACCGACCGAGAGCACGAAGGCTCCGCCGGGAGCTCCGTCGGCACGAGGCGCTTGCGCTCGCGGGTCGGGCTCTCGAGCGGCGAAGCATGTCGAGGGCGCAGCTGGAAAGGCACCTTGTTCGCGGCGGTGCGTCACCCGAAGCCCGGCGGACGACGCTGGCTGCCATCGAGGGGGCGGGGCTCGTCGACGATCTAGGAACAGCGGCTCGCCGTGCCCGCGTCCTCGCCGAGCGGGGTAGCGGTGACGCCCTCATCAGCTGGAAGCTCATGGAAGCCGGTTTCACGAAAGAGGTGGCGACGATGGCGCTCGCCGGCCTCGATCCGGAGGCGAAGCGTGCTGCCCGTCTCGTCGAGAATCGCGGCGGTGGCGAGGCAACGGCCCGTTACCTGGCTCGAAAGGGTTTCGAGGCGGAGGTGGTGGAGGAGGTGCTCGCGGGACTCGTTGCACGGGACGGGTGAGGGCGGGTACGATGCAGGAGCTTCATCCGACATTTGCCTGCATCCTGAGCATTTCCGAATCGGTCATCGATCCCGACCCCGACCAGCCAGAACGATGAGACCAGCAAGCAAAGGATCCCCGAAGACCCCGAAGAGCGCGTAGTCGAGCCGCTTTCCGGAGCCTTTTGGCTCCGCTTGTAACCGATTCGCGGGTGCCCATACATGCCGCCGGTGTCGGGTGGGCCCACGGCGCCGCCGTGGAATTTCAGGCCACCAGGGGAGCGGAATGCTCATCGCCATCGGAATCGCAATCGGCGTCGCCGTTGGGGGCGGCGCGGTCTTCCTGGCCGTCGTCGGCCTCCGCGGGTCTCGACTTGCCGCCGCGCGGCGCCGGCGCCAGCTGCTTCTCGCCGAGGCGCGACAGGAGGCGGATGCGCTCAAGCGCGAGGCCCAGATCGAGGCTCGAGAGGAAGCGGTGAGGCTGCGCGCCGAGATCGAGGCGGACATCAAGGAGCAGCGGGTCGAGACGGTCGCGGTCGCGGAGCGAGCCCGCTCGAGGGAGGGCGAGGCCGAGCGCAAGCTCGAAGAGCTCACGAGACGCGAGCAGGGGGTCAACGACCGGGAGGTTCATTCGAAGGGCCTCCAGGAGGAGCTGAAGCAGGCAAAGCTTCGCGCGCTCGCCGAGGTCGAACGCATCTCGGGCTTGACGATGAGTCAGGCAAAGGCCGAGGTCCTGCAGCGCTCCGAGGAGCTCGTCCGCCACGAGCTCGCGCGGCGCGTGAGGCAGATGGAGGAGGAGGCGCAGGTCGAGGCGAAACGGCGTGCGCGAAGCCTGGTCGCAGACGCTCTCCAGCGCGTCGCGGCGAGCCATACGGCTGAGACGACCGTCTCGATGGTCGAGCTTCCAGCCGAGGACATGAAGGGTCGGATCATCGGTCGCGAAGGCAGGAACATCCGGACGCTCGAGCACCTGACGGGCGTCGACTTCATCATCGACGACACGCCGCAGGCCGTCGTCCTGTCGTCCTTCGACGGCATTCGCCGCGAGGTTGCGAAGATGACCCTGGCGAAGCTCGTGGAGGACGGCAGGATCAATCCCGTCCGGATCGAGGAGGCGTACTACCAGTCGAAGTCGGAGCTCGAGGAGCACATTCGACAGGCGGGCGAGCAGGCCGTCTTCGAGGCCAACTGCGGGGAGGTGCCCGAGGAAATCGTGAAGGTGCTCGGCCGCCTGCGGTATCGCACGAGCTACGGGCAGAACGTGCTCAAGCACACCCTCGAGGTCGTTCAGCTGGCCGGTCTGATGGCCGCGGAGCTGGGAGCGAGCGTCAAGACAGCCAAGCGCGCCGCGCTCCTGCACGACACGGGCAAGGCGATGACGCACGAGCTCGAGGGTTCGCACACGCAACTGTCGGTGCAGCTCGCGCGCCGCAACGGCGAGTCGGCGGCGATCCTGCACGCGATCGAGGCTCACCACTACGAGGTGCAGCCCCAGACCGTGGAGGCCGTGCTCGTGATCGCAGCAGATGCCGTCTCCGCCTCGCGCCCGGGTGCACGTGGGGAGAGCCTCGAGCACTACGTCAAGCGCCTGGCGGCACTCGAGGAGCTCGCTGCGAGGCGGCCGGGCGTCGAGAAGGTCTACGCCATCCAGGCGGGCCGTGAGATTCGCGTGATCGTGAAGCCGTCCGAGATCGACGACGACGCCGCGGTGCTCCTCTCGTACGAGATCGCACGCGAGATCGAAGGGCAGCTCGAGTATCCGGGTCAGATCAAGGTGACGGTGATCCGCGAGAGCCGGGCCGTCGAGTTTGCGAACTGAGCGGGCGTCCGGCCGCTGAGTTCGCATCCGGCCGCTCAGTTCGCGTCAGCGGGCCCCTCCGTCCTCCTGATCGCGCAGACTCGCGGGCTTCGCCCGCTCCCTGCAAGCCCGGGCCTCGGCCCTTGCGGGTCATCGAAAAGCCTCGGGCGCATCGGGCTACCATGCCCTTGCCTTGAAGCGCTACCACGTCACGACCTTCGGCTGCCAAATGAACGCGCACGATTCCGAGCGGATCAAGGGCTTGCTCGAGTCGATCGGGCTCGGTGAGGCAATGGCGCAGGACGAGGCGGACATCGTCGTCTTCAACACCTGCACGATCCGTGAGAAGCCGGACCAGCGGCTCGCTGCCCATCTGGCGCAGGCCGCCGCCCTGAAGGCGCGGCGGCCCGACAAGGTGATCGCCGTGGGTGGGTGCTATGCGGAAGCGCAGCGGGAGCGGATCTTCGAGCTCTATCCCCACGTCGACGTCGCCTTCGGGCCGGGCTCGATCCCGCACCTCGCGGAGTGGCTCGGCGCCGGCGGCGAGGCTCCGCGCGGTCGCTTCGCGCAGTGGCAGTCGTTCGCAGGCGATCTGCCGGCGCGGCGAGAGCGCGCCTTCCAGGCCTGGGTGCAGATCTCGATGGGGTGCAATTCCCGCTGTGCGTACTGCATCGTTCCCGCGGTCCGGGGTCGGGAGCAGAGCCGCAGACCGGGAGAGATCGTCGCCGAGGTGACTGCGCTGGCAGCTGACGGGGTGCGTGAGATCACGCTCCTCGGTCAGAACGTCAACTCGTACGGCCGCGACCTGCCGCCCGACGCGCGGGTCGACTTCGCCGATCTCCTGCGCGCCTGCGACGCGGTGGAGGGAATCGAGCGGATCCGCTTCACGAGCCCGCACCCGAAGGACTTCCGCGCTCCGGTGATCGCGGCGATGGCCGAGTGCGCATCCGTGTGTGAGCACGCTCACCTGCCGCTCCAGTCCGGTTCGACGCGCATCCTGAAGGCGATGCGCCGCACCTACAGCCGGGAGCGCTACCTGCATCTGGCCGCGAAGATGAGGGCGGCAATCGACGACCTGGCACTGACGAGCGACCTGATCGTCGGCTTTCCCGGCGAGACCGACCGCGACTTCGAGGAGACGCTCGAGGTCGTCCAGGAGGTGGGATTCGACGCTGCTTTCACCTTCGTCTTCTCGCCGCGTCGGGGGACGGAAGCAGCGGAATTGTCCGAGCAGGTGCCGGAGGAGGCCAAGAGGGAGCGCATCGAGCGGCTGATCGAGACGGTCCAGCAGGTCGCGCGCGTGCGCAACGAAGATCGGATCGGCCGGATCGAGGAGGTGCTCGTCGAGGGGCGAAGCCGGAACGATCCGAGCCTCCTGCGGGGGCGGACACGCCGGAACACGATGGTCAACTTCACCGGAACGGCCCGGGCCGGCGAGCTCGCACGTGTGGCGGTCGAGGGAGCGACCTCGACCTCGCTCCGCGGGAGGCAGGCAGCTCTCGTGACTGCCTAGCATCGTTACGGAAAGGACGTTGAGCCGGCCCCATGATGCGGCTCGAAGCGTCGAACCCAGTGATCGGCAAATCCGGAATGTGATCGCCAAAATCGGCCAGTCGGATCGGACGTCTGCCGGGGCACGAGAATCTGAGCGCTACACAGGCCCTTGACTCGATGGTCGTTGCCGTCTTCGGGCCGACCGCGAGCGGCAAGACGGCGGTCTCGCAGGCGCTGGCGGACCGACTGCCCGGCGAAGTCGTCTCGTGCGACGCGATGCAGGCATATCGCGGCCTGCCGATCCTGACGAACCAGCCGCCCCGTCCGGCGCGGCTCGTCGGAGTCTGGCCCCTTTCGCACTCCGGCTCCGTCGGGGAGTACCAGACGCTCGCGCACGCGGCAATCGACGAGCTGCTCGCGGCCGGGCAGGTGCCGGTGGTCGCCGGCGGCACCGGCCTCTACCTGCGCGCCGCTCTGGCGGACCTCGAGCTGCCGCCCCCGCCGGATCGACCGCTCCGCCTGAGCACGGAGGCGCTCTACGACCGCCTTGGCAGCATCGAGGCTCACCGGCTGCTCGCCCTCCGCGATCCCGAAGCCGCAGAGGCTGTGCACCCAAACGATCGGCGTAGGATCGTGCGCGCCCTCGAGCTCCTCGAGCTCGGCGGCTCGCTGGCGCCGGAGCGCGATCGCCTCTGGGCTTCCGAAACCCGCCACCCGACGCTCGTCGTCGGGCTCCGCGTCGCAAAGGAGGAGCTGGAGCGTCGGATCGCCCTCCGGACGCGAGCGATGTTCGAGGCGGGGGTGCAGGAGGAGGCGCGGGCGGCGTTGCGGGAACCGGTGTCGGCGACCGCGCGGAGAACCCTCGGTCTTGTCGAGGCAGCGACCCTGCCACGCGAGGCGGCGATCGAGGCCATTAGCGTTCGAACGCGGCGCTATGCCGCCTACCAGCGGAAGTGGATGCGGCGAATCCCCGGGCTCGTTACGGTCAAGGCGGAGCGATCTGCTTACGAGGTGGCCGATGAGATTCTCGCGCTGGCACGCGCACGGGAACGTCTACCTGCTGACCGATGACGTCGGCCTGACCGCGGCCGGCGTGCTGGAGTCCGTGGGTGATGCCGACGGGATCGTCGAGGTCAGAGCCTGGGCTGCGGGAAAGGCCGACGTCGTCATCTGGAACCCGGACGGCTCGACCGCGGAGCTCTCCGGAAACGGGACGCGGATCGCCGCCCGCTGGCTCGCCGACCGAACCGGCGCGGCGCGGGTGCGCATCCGGGTTGGGGCGCGCGAGGTGGTCGCGACGATGCTCGGAGGAGACGAGGTCGAGACCGACCTCGGGGAGGTTGAGGTCTACGGGCAGGAGCGGATCGCCGGCCTCGACGTGATCCCCGTCTCGGTTGGCAATCCTCACGCGGTCGTGCGGGGCGATCCCGCCGACCTGCCGCTGATCGGCCCGCTCCTCGAGACGCACCCGCGCTTCCCGAACCGCACGAACGTCCAGGTAGCGCGGCTGGCCGAACCGCCCGAAGTCGAAGCGAGAGTGTGGGAGCGAGGCGTCGGAGAGACGCTCTCCTCGGGCACGAGCGCCGTCGCGGTCACGGCTGCCCTGGGCCTGCCGGAGGCCACCGTTCGCTTCCCCGGTGGGACGCTCCGCGTTCGCTGCGAGGGGCGGCGGGCCTTCCTCACCGGGCCCGCGATCCGTTCCTGAACTGGTGCAGAGTCGTGACCCGCGCGAGCGGATCCAGTCGCTATCTTGGTCGCCCCGCGGGTGGGTGGGGGTTAGGGATGGGACCCCCGTCCGGCATCGAGGGGCGTTCCGCCGAACCCGCGACTCGGCCCTTGGCCTCGCCCGCGCTAGTGTGGCGTCTCCCAACGTTTCGCTCGAAACTGACGGTTCGCCGACGCCGCACTATTCCGGCCGCTCTGCGGCCGGCGGCCGCGAAGCGGCCGAGTAGTGCGGCCTCCACCTGCCCTTCGTTTCCGGTCGAACGTTATGAGAGGCCGCACTAG
>JBBRYP010000010.1:0-79883 GCA_038237515.1 Gaiellales bacterium | reverse complement strand
CAGACCGCGCTCATCGAGCTGACCCGCCAGCAGCTGGAACTTCGACCCGATCGCCTCCTCGTCGACCACCAGCCCATATTCGCCGCGCCACCCAAGGACCCTTCACAGACACCTCGATTATTTATGCGCGGCCCCTTAGTCGAGCGCGAGGTAGATCAGCGCGACCAGCACGGTTCCCGCGAAGAGGAGCACGAAGAGGCCGAGGAGCGCGAGCGCCCAGACGGCGTTCTTGCGTGCGAGGACGGTCTCGTCCATCTAGGAACCTCTCCGGAAGACGAACCAGGGCGCCTGGCAGACCACCATCACAGGAGCGGGTCAACCGCCATCGCGACGAAGAGGAGCGCGAGGTAGAGGAGCGAGAAGTGGAAGAGCGCCCCCGCGCGCGCGGGCGTCGCGTCGCGTCGCAAGCGCAGTGCCAGCCAGAGGAAGGCGCCGCCGAGAGCGAGCGCGGCGGCCAGGTAGCCGAAGCCGAGGGTTCCCCAGGCGAAAGGCACTGCGGTCACGGCGATGAGGACGAGCGTGTAGACGACGATCTGCCGCGTCGTCTCCCGCGTACCACGCACAACCGGCAGCATCGGCACCTTCGCGGCCGCGTAGTTCTCGCGGATCAGAAGGGCGAGCGCCCAGAAGTGGGGCGGCGTCCAGAAGAAGACGATCGCGAAGAGGAAGAGCGCCGGCAGCGTGAGATTGCCCGTCGCGGCTGCCCACCCGACGAGCGGCGGCACGGCGCCCGCGGCGCCGCCGATGACGATGTTCTGCGGAGTCGAGCGCTTGAGCCAGCGCGTGTACACGAGCACGTAGAAGAGGTTGCCGACGAGGGCCAGAGCGGCGGTCAGCACGTTGACGAGGCTCGCCAGCAGCACGAACGAGAAGGCCGAGAGCGCGAGCCCGAACTCGAGCGCGTGCGCCGGCGCCACCCGACCGGCCGCAACGGGCCGCTTCTCCGTTCGCTTCCCCATCAGCAGGTCGATGTCGCGGTCGAGCATGTGGTTCAGGGCGCTCGCGCCGCCGCAGGCGAGGGCGAGGCCGGCGAGCATGGCCGCGAGAGAACCCGTGCCGGGATAACCCTTCGCCCCGACGAACATCCCCCCCGCGCCGGTCAGCAGCAGCAGCGTCATGATCCGCGGCTTCGTCAAGGTCACGTAGTCCCGCCAGGAGTCGTGGGCCCGCGTCCTGCTCGCGAGCGCCAGCGCCGCGGTGACGAGCGTCGAGGCGAGCGCGAGCGCCGCCAGCGCGATGTGCGACACGCGACCCGTGACGACCGCAGCGACGACGAACAGGAAGAGCGACGCGAGCGCCGGAGCGAGCAGCCGCCTGTGTGCGGCCCAGGCGGCCGCAACCAGCGCGCAGAGCGGCGGCAGCGCGAGCGCCGCGAGCAGCCGGTGCGCCGTACCGAGCGCAAGCGCACCCGAGACGACGGCGAGCAAGGCCGCCGCAGCTGCGGCGAGGGCGGTCAGGCGGAGCCACGGGCCGGGCGGCGCTGCCTCTGGGACTCCCCGGAAGGGCCCCAGACGGACCTCAGAGGCAGTAACGGAAGCGTGACGCCCAGTAGCCCGCGCCGAAACGAAGGCGAACCGGCCGGCAGGCCTGATCCATCCCGGCCACTTGCCGGAGAGGCCGCTAGAGCGCATTGGCGTCCTGGAGGCGGCGGCGCAGGTCCCGCAGCGGCCGAGCGCTCGTGATGTACGGCAGGCTGTCGAAGTTGCCGGCCGGCGGAGGCGAGGTCGTGTACCACTCGAGCGTGTCCGCGAGCCAGGGATCGTTCCCGGCGCGGACGCCCCGGCGGGAGGTGACGACGACGTTCGCGAGGAAGACGAGCATCCCGACCGCCATGATGCCCGAGCCGATTGAGGAGACGAGGTTGTACCACTCCCACAACCCGTGCTCGCGGTAGGTGTAGATCCGGCGCTCCATCCCCATCAGGCCGAGCATGTGCTGCGGCAGGAACGTCATGTTGAAGCCGACGAACATGAGCCAAAAGTGCGCCTTCCCGAGCCGCCCGTCGAGGAGACGGCCGAACATCTTCGGCCACCAGTAGTAGAGCCCGGCGAAGATTGCGAACATCGAGCCGCCGAACAGCACGTAGTGGAGGTGGGCGACGACGTAGTAGGTGTCAGTGACCTGCCAGTCGACCGGGAAGGCGGCCAGAAAGATCCCGGAGAGCCCGCCCATCGTGAAGAGGGCGATGAAGCCGAGCGCGAAGAGCATCGGCGGGTCGAAGATGAGGTTCCCGCGCCACGTGGTCGCGAGCCAGTTGAAGATCTTCACGCCCGTCGGGACCGCGATCGCCATCGAGGAGACCATGAAGAAGGCGTTGAGGCCCCAGGGGAGGCCGACCGCGAACATGTGGTGTGCCCAGACGAGCATCGAGAGGAACGCGATCGCGACGGTGGAGAAGGCGACGGCCTTGTAGCCGAAGATCGGCTTGCGCGCGAAGACCGGGATGATCTCCGAGACGATTCCCATCGCAGGCAGCACCATGATGTAGACCTCGGGGTGGCCGAAGAACCAGAAGACGTGCTGCCACAGGACCGCGCTGCCTCCGTGTTGCGGAACGAAGAAATGGGTGCCTGTCTGACGGTCGAGCAGCAGCAGGGTCAGCCCGGCCGACAGCGCTGGCAGGACCAGGACGAGCAGGAGCGCGTAGATCTCGATCGTCCAGACGAACAGCGGCAGGCGCATCCAGCCCATCCCGCGCGCCCGCAAGTTGTGGATCGTCACCAGGAAGTTGATCGCGCCCGCGAGCGAGGCGAGCGTCAGGAGGTGCAGCGAGAGGATCCAGAGATCGACGCCGTGCCCGGGCGAGTAGGCGATCTCGGAGAGGGGCGCATAGCACGTCCAGCCGCAGCGCGCGGGCCCGTGCTTGGCGAAGAAGCTCGCGTAGAGGATCACCCCGCCGAAGAGGAAGAGCCAGTACGAGAGTGCGTTGAGCCGCGGGAAGGCCATGTCGCGCGCGCCGATCATCAGCGGAACGAGGAAGTTGCCGAAGCCGGCGAGGATCGGCACCACGACGAGGAACACCATCGTCGTGCCGTGGATCGTCAGCGCGCCGTTGTAGCTGTCCTTCGTCAGAAAATGCTCGTTCGGCGTCGCCAGCTGCGAGCGCATGAGCAGTGCGATGATCCCGCCGGCGGCGAAGAACCCGAGGCTCGTGAGGATGTAGAGGATGCCGATCCGCTTGTGGTCGACCGTCGTCAGCCAGCCTGCGACGCGGCCGCGGGTCCACTGCGGCTGCGCGGGATACGCCTCGCCGTCGAGGGCCTGCCCGGAGAGTGAACCGGGGCGCCTGACAGGCGTCACGCGCCGCGAGGCCGCGTCCTCGGTCGCGCCGGTATGCCTGGATATCGGCGCTCCCTGCTTCCTTGCCTCGCGACCCGTGCCGCGTGTCATCCACCGCGGCCACTCTCCGGACAGGCCTTTAACCGCCACCGGCCGCTCCCCCCGCCGAGCTCGCGACGTGCTTCTGCAGGTACGTGATCACGGCGTTCAGCTGACGGGAATCCCACGTCCTCCCCACGGGGGGCATCATCCCGATCCCGTTGCGGATGGTCTTGGCAAGCGCGGTGCGGTCGTTCAGGCCGGCGCTGCCCGCGAGCTTGGGCCCGATCCCGCCCTCGCCCTTGAAGCCGTGGCACTTGGCGCAGACGCCCTGGTAGGTCTCGCGCGCCAGATCCGCCGTCTTCGCGTGCCGGGCTCCCAGGAAGCTCGCGTAGTCGGACTGCGGCACCACTCTCACGAAGCCGAGCATCACCGCGTGCTGGATGCCGCACAGCTCCGCGCAGCGGATGCGGTAGACGCCGTTTTGCTGCGCGCGGAACCAGGTGTGGTTCGTCCGCCCGGGAATGACATCGATCTTGCCGCCGAGCGAGGGCACCCACCAGCTGTGGGCGACGTCCGGCGAGGTGAGCGTCAGATGCACGTTCCGATCGACGGGCACGGTCAGCTCGTCGACCGAGGTCGATCCGTCCGGATAGCGGAACTGCCAGTAGAACTGGTGGGCCTCGACACCGATCTCGATCCGGCCGCCCGCGGCATTTGCCGCAGGGACGTTCTTGATGCCGGGAAGCTTGTAGAAGACGAAGCCCGTGATCGCCGCGAGGATCACCACCGGGATCGCGGTCCAGATGATCTCGAGGCGCGTGTGGCCGCGAATCTGCGGGCCCTCCACGGTGCGCGGCCGGCCCCGGCTGCGGAAGCGGATGACGAAGACGACGAGCGCCGTCTCGACGAGGAGGAAGATCGCGCCGGTGAAGGCGAGGATCAGGTAGTAGGCGTCGTTCGTCCGCTGCGCGTTCGGCGACCGGGGCGTCGGCGGGGCGAACCCTCCCGTTCCGGCGAGCGCGGCGCCGGCGAGGGCCAGGGCACAGACGAGCACCAGGAGGATCGTCGCGACGAAGGGCTTCCGGCGCACCGTCCGGCATTCTATGAAGGTGGCTGCACGGTCGCGGGTGAACCTGCCGGCGGGTGCCGGGGTGCGCCTCGAGGTCTATGTGAACGGCGTTCTGCAGCAGGCCGGGACCGACTATGTCCGCGAGCGCGGCGCGCTCCTCTTCAATCGCTCCCTCGCCCGCGAGGGGCGGCTCGGCTTCTGGCGCTGGCTTTCCATGTTCCTCGGCGTCGCCGGCACGTATCGGCAGAACGACAGCGTCGACCTCGTCTACGAGGCGGGAGGCCGTCGCGTCGTCGCCAGCGGCCTGCCTGTGGAGGAGGTCGCCGGCTGACGGCCGATCAAGCGCCGCCACGGCCCCAGGGAAAGCTGCGCGTAACTTCTCTGTAAGAGGATTCGGCCTGGCTCAACTCCGGCTGCGGAGCGCGGTCTCAAGAGGGGGAAAGCCATGGATGTCGAAGGTCGTGAAAGCCATCAAGGGGGGAACATGAGCAAGTCCTCGAATCGGCGGGGCATCCTCGGAGCCGCGGGCGTCCTCAGCGCCGCGCTCGCCGTCGTCGCGGGCGCGGGAGCGCTGGCGGGCCTCGGCGACTCGGCTTCGGGCGCTACCCGTGCCGCTCCGGTGAACACCTCGCGGCCGACGATCAAGGGCGTGGCGCGCGAGGGCAGCACCCTGAGCGGCACGCCCGGAACCTGGAAGGGGTCGCAGCCGATGCAGTTCTCGGCGCAGTGGAGGCGATGCGACTCCTCCGGCGCGAACTGCGGGAAGATCAGCGGCGCGATCAACCCCACCTACACGCCGACGATGTCCGACCTCGGTCACCGCATCCGCCTGACTGTGACGGCGTCGAACTCGCAGGGCTCGAGCGCCGCCACCTCGGCCGCGACGATCGTGATCCAGCAAGCGGCGGCGAACGCACCGTCGAACACCTCTGCGCCTACGATCGGCGGGAGGGCCCAGGAGGGGCAGACGCTCACCGGCAACCGGGGCGAGTGGAACGGCACCCAGCCGATCTCCTTCGACTACCAGTGGCAGCGTTGCGACTCGAAGGGCAACTTCTGCGCGAGCATCTCCGGGGCGCAGGGCCAGGCGTACGTGCTGACCTCCGCCGATGTCAACAACACCGTTCGGCTACGGGTCACCGCCACGAACCAGGCGGGAAGGACGACCGCGTACTCGCGGGCGAGCGCGGTCGTGTTCAAGAACCAGGCGCCCCCGCCGCCTCCGCCGAGCGGTCCGCCCGGCGCGATCAAGCTGCCGAGCGGTGAGACGTCGATCCCGGTGACGAGCGTCTCCGTGCCGCAGCGCCTCGTGATCGGGAGGATCGAGTTCTCGCCGAATCCGCTCCGCTCGCGGGACGACCTGATCACCGCGCGCTTCCGCATCACGGACACGCGGAACTACGTCGTCCGCGGCGCGCTCGTCTTCGTCACGCCGCTGCCCTACGGCTGGACGTCGCAGCCGGCCGAGACCGTGTCGGGCACCGACGGCTGGGCGACGGTGACGATGCGTGCCACGTCGGCGCTCCCTCGCAGGGCCGCGGTCGTGATGTTCGTCCGGGCGCGCAAGGCTGGGGACTTCGTCCTCACCGGCGTCTCGAACCGCCGCCTCGTTCAGATGCTCGTCAGCCTCTCGTAGAGCAGGCTTCTCCACCCCGGGCCGGCGCGCGGCGGGCGCGCCGGCCCCGTTCGCCTGGTGGCGCGGCCAGTGGCGCGGTCAGCGGGCGAGGATCTTCGCGTGGCCGAAGAACACCTTTCCGCCTTGGGGGCTCAGCACCTGCAGCCTGTAGCTGTAGCGCAGTCCCTTCTTCGCCTTCCGGTCGAGGAATTTGTAGGACGTTCCGGCAGGCTGTCCCGTCTTCTTCGCAGTGATCAGGGCTCGGGTTACCTTCTTCGACGCGCCCTTCGGATCGGTGCGATAGACGTTGAACCCGAGGATCTCGGTTTCGTTCGCCGTCTTCCAGGTCACCGTGACCAGGCCCTTTGCCGCCGCGGCCTTGAAGCTCGTCAGACCGACCGATGCCGTCCCCGCCGGGGAAGCGAGCGCCGGACCGGCTCCGACGGTCGAGACCGAGACCGCGAGCGCGACCACGACGGCTGCGCTGGATAGTGCGGCCGTTCTTCGCATGAAGCCCCTCCCGTGTGATTGGACCGTCACGGTCCTACCCCGCCTCGCGACGCGGGGAAACGCCGGAGATCAGGAGTGGGCCCAGAGGACGGCGAGCCCGGCGAGGCCCAGGGCCGCAGCCAGCC
This sequence comes from Gaiellales bacterium, assembly GCA_038237515.1. Taxonomy (GTDB): domain Bacteria; phylum Actinomycetota; class Thermoleophilia; order Gaiellales; family Gaiellaceae; genus JBBQDZ01. Next base: position 73,243 of record JBBRYP010000010.1, on the reverse strand, counting down.
CGATCGCGATGCCGCCGAGTGTCCCGATCCCGGAGCCGCCCCGGCTTGGCGGGCGCACGGACGGCCTCATGCCGCGGACGGTCGTGAATCGGTAGGAGGCAGTCGCCCTGTTCTGCGGGTCGGGGCTCAGGATCAGCGTCGCGTACTGATGCGTCCTACCGGCCCCTGCTAGGAGGCCGAAGGCCCGCGCCAGGAGCGCCTCGCCGTCGCGCAATGCGCGTCGAGCGTGGACGGCTGCGGCCCAGGAGGAGGCGCCCGGCGGCTGCAGGATCTGCGCCGGGGTGAGCGGCGTCGCCCGCAGGTCGATTTTCGGCGCCGCGACGCCGGCGGCAGCGCCCGCGGCAGTGATGCGGAGCGTCGGCCGCTCGATTCCGAGAAGAGCGCGAAAGCGCAGGCTCGTGCCCCGGCGGCCGTTGACCACCGTCGCCCCCTCGACCTTCAGGCCTCTCAGCAGCGGGCCGACGAAGTCGATGCGTCCGCTGACCATGAACTGCGCGCGCACGCGGAGAGCGATCTGACGAACGTGGCTGCGGATGCCGACCGTCGCAGCTGGGGTCGGGCGCCCCGCGAGTTGCGCGGCGCGGATCTGGTCGAGGGCCCGCGCGACCTCCAGCGGGTTGGTAGCGCCGATCGTCCCGCGGAACGTTGCGCCCGTCGCGTCGGTGGCGACGAGGCTGAAGTCGAGCCTTCCGTCGAGGCGGCCTCCGCCGGTGACGGGTCGGCCGTCGACGCGGGTCGAGACGTGCAGGCGCAGCGGCAGGGCGGAGGCACTCCTTCGCAGGTCGAGAACCGCATGCGCCCCGAGCAGGCGCCGGCGCGGCGAGAAGCCCTGCCAGATGATCGCCGACTGCTGGAGGCCGGGCCGGGACTCGGAGTCCGCCGTCGGTTCGACGTCGGTGACGGGAGCGGGAACGACGAGGTAGTAGTCGCCGAGCCCGTGCGCGAGGAGCCGCTGCTCGACCTCGAGCCTCCTCGGAGTGCCTCTCTGGTCGACCCCGACGAGCACGCGCTCGTCGCTCGTCAGCTGCCCTCGGTAGACGCGGATCGGCAAACGACCGCCCTGGAGCGGCGGCAGGGCCGAGAGAGGCGAGGTCGGCGAAGGGAGCGCGACGACGTATCGGGGCGGGGTCGCGGCGGAGGCCGTGGCGGCCAGGGCGAGCGCGGCGACGGCGACGGCGAGCCGCGTTGGCATGCCCTACCTGCGCTGCTCGATCACGGGCAGCGTGGCCGACAGCGGGTCGTCCTTCACCGGCGCGAAGGTCATCCCGTGAAAGCTCGCGAAGTACACGTCGTCGTCGACGACGCCCTCGTGATTCTTCTCGTTGAAGCCGCGCTCGTCGCCGTTGACCCCGTGGACGGTCACCTGGTCGAGGCCCGCGACGAGGTTGAGCTGCTTCCCCGAGCTCGGCGCGTACAGCGCCTGCACGAGCAGGTTCATGTAGTCGAACGGGTACATCGCGTAGTCCGGCGGCTGGGCGATCGGCCGCCCGCGCGGATCCTTGACGCCGACGAGATCGGGCCCGAACTCGTTCTCGTAGCGCTGGACGAAGTTCAGGAAAGGCCCCGGCCCGGCCTCCGCGGTCATGCGGCCCGAGCCGAAGGTCAACCCGTTGAGCCAGTCCGGATTGTCGGAGAGCTCCTGGCGCACCAGCGGATCCTCGGCGGAGGGGGCCGCGTAGATCGGGACGCGCCAGCCGGAGCTGCGCGCGGCGATTATCGTCTTCGCGAGCGTGGGCGCCGAGGCCCACACGAGGAGGGCAGTCGCCTCCGCTCTGCGTGCTTGGACGATCTGCGGAGCGAGGTCCGACGCGCTCGAGGGCAACGTCAGCCGCTTCGCGACGGAGCGCGGGTTGTACGAGAAGGCGTCGTCCAGCGCCTTTGCGCCTTCGATCCCGTAGCCGGAGTCGTCGTGGAGCAGCGCGATCTTCAGACCTTTCGGGATCAGGTATTCGGCGAACCTGAAGGCGATCCCGTGATCGGTCGGGGCGATCCTGAAGACGTTCGGGCGCCCGACGGGGTCGACGAGGCCGACTCCCCCCTGGTACACGATGCACAGCGGGATTCCCGCGGCCCTGGCGATGCGCCAGCTCGCGTCGACGCCGGTGCCCTCGTCGACGATCGAGACCGCGTGCTCGCGCACCGCACGGCGGACGTTGCGCACCGCCTGCGCGGGGGACAGACGATTGTCGAGCTTCTCCACCCGCAGCCTGTAGGTGACACCGTTCAGGGTGACTCCGCCGCGCCCGTTCGCGTCGGCGACGGCTAGCTCGACGCCATGGGCGATGCTGTCGCCGACGTAGGGAGTCTGCGAGAAGGGCGCGTTGACGACGACCGTCAGCGTCTTCGTCGAGCTCTTGCCCTTCCCGCCGCCGCACGCGGCAAGCGGAAGCGCGAGCAGCAGCGCCGCGAGCGAGAGGGCGAGACGGCGCATCCGCCTCCGGATTGTAGGCTCCTTGCCCCGGATCAACGCGGTGGAGAAGGTGAGCTGTCACCGGCGGGGCAAGGAGCTTGGACATGGGCTGCGCCTGGATTTCACCGATCCGGAGAGCGTCTGCACTTGCGAGGATCCGAAAAAGTCAAGGGCGGAGCCCCGAAAGAAAGCTACTTCCCCTCTACACCGTCGCGTCCCTCGTTCGGCGTGTTTCCGGGGAAGTAGCTATAGCTAGAGGCTCTGCCGCCCGAGGTATGCCTGGCGCACCTGAGGGTTCACCGAGATCTCCTGGACTGATCCCGACGCGATCGTCGCCCCCGCGTCGAGCACCGTCACCCGGTCGGCAACCGCTCGGACGAGCCGCAGGTTGTGCTCGACGACGAGGATGGCGAGGCCGCGCGCCCTGAGCTTCTCGATGGCGGCGACGACCCGTTCGAGCTCCTCGCGGCCCGCTCCGGCTGCCGGCTCGTCGATCAGCATCGTCGAGGGTGCGCAGGCGAGCGCGGATGCCAGCATCAGGAGCCGCTGGTCGATCCCGGGCAGCTCGGAGGCGAGTTGCCCGGCGACGGGCTCGAGCCCGAACTCACACAGCGCCTCGAGGGCGGCCGCCTCCGTCGCGGCGGCCTCGGCGCGCGCCTTCGGGGTCGCGGCGACGGTTCGCGCGGCGCCGCCGAAGCTGCGGCGAAGCCCGGCACCGACGAGCGCGTTCTCGAGCACCGTCAGCTCCGGGAAGACCTCGGTCGCCTGCAGAGTCCGCACGACGCCGATGCGTGCGCGCTCCTCCTCCGGCAGCGCAGAAACGTCGCGGCCTCCCCACGTGATGCGCCCCTCGTCCGGCGCGAGAGCCCCGGCGAGCAGCCTCAGCGCCGTGGTCTTTCCTGATCCATTCGGCCCGATCAACGCCTCGATCCTGCCGCTGCCGATCTCGATCGAGAAGGCCTCCAGCGCCACGACTGCGCCGAAGCTCTTCCTCAGGGTCTCTCCGGTTAGCGTCGCCGGCCGCCGCGGCACCGGCACGGCGGCACGCGGCTCCGGGGCCGGAGCGCGCGCGCGCCTCGGCGGACGCAGCACGCTCACCTTCTCCTGGATGAACGGCCAGAGTCCCCGCGTGCCGGTCGCCACGACGACGAGGAGGAAGAGGGCGTCGAAGACCGGGTTGAATCGCTCACGTGCGTAGCCGACGATCGACCCGAACTCGTTCGCGGCCAGGAAAGTGAGCTCGATTGCAACGACGCCGACGACGGGGCCCACCGCAGTCGCCGCGCCGCCCACGAGCACCGCCGTCAGGAGCTTGAACGAGAGGAACGGGTCGTACGCGGTGGGATCGGCGACGCCCGCCAGCTGCACGCCGAGCGCGCCCGCGAGACCCGCGATCGCCGCGGCGGCAGTGAAGGCACCGAGTCTCAGCCTGCGCGCGGGCACTCCGAGTGCCGAGGCCGCCGGGGGGCGCTGGCGCAGGGCCGCGAGGGCGACACCGGGCCTCCCTCGCGCGAGCGCGACGTACGCCGCGACCGCGAGCGCGGTGAGCCCGACCCCCAGCTCGTAGTGCGCCGTCGGCCCGAGCCGGATCCCGAGGAGCCTTCCCTCGTCGGTGAAGACGAGGCCCTGTGCGCCGCCCGACACGACCGGGAACGCCGCCAGGAAGACGGCGACGAGCCAGGCGAAGATCCAGGTGCTGACGGCGGCGAAGACTCCGCGCAGACGGACGACGCCCACGCCGGTAACGAGCCCCGCGGCGGCGGCTGTCGCCGTGCCGACGAGCAGCGCCGGCTCGAGGGGCCAGCCCGCGCGGACCCGCAGGAGCGCGCTCGTGAACGCGCCCACCCCCATGAACGCTCCCTGACCGAGCGACGGGATGCCCGCGAGGCCGGCGCAGAGCCCGAGGCCGACGGCGGCGAGAGCGAGGTACGCGTCGGCCGCCAGCGTGTCGAAGCGCACCGACGAGGGCGCCACGAGCGGGAAGGCGAGCGCCGCGACCGCGATGGCGCAGCCGATCGAAACCCTCCGGTTCCAGGCTCCTCGACCCGCAGCGGCAGCCTCGCGTAGGGCGATCCACGTGCGCGAAGCCGGTGCCGCCGCGGCTTGACTCATTCGGCGGCGCGCAGCGCGCTGCGCATCGGGCGCACCGCGAGCAGGAGCAGCGCGAGCGCGAGCGGAATCACCTCGCGGTACGAGGGCCCGAGAGTTGCTCCGCCGATGCTGAACCCGCCGATCGCCGCTTCCAGGATCCCGAGACCGATGCCGGCGACGAAGGCGCGCCAGGGGGAGCCGAATCCGACCGCGAGCGCCGCGACAAGGCCCTTAACGCCGAGCAGCGTGCCGCCGCGGACGTCGAATGGAGCACCCGGCGCCGCCGCGACCGCGGCCAGGGCGGCGACCGCCCCCGCAAGCCCGAAGGCGGCTGCCGTGAGCCACTCGACCGGTACCCCCACGATCCGCGCACTCTCGACGTCGGAGGCGATCGCCTGGAGGCCTCGCCCGAAGCGGGTTCGCTCGAGCGCCCATTGCGCGAGCAGCGCGAGGGCGGCCCCGACCGCGACGACGAACAGCGTCCGCACCTGGAAGGACGCGCCGAGGACGTGGACGAAGCCTCCGCTACCGAGGTTCCGGAACGGGATCGGGTCGGGGAAGACGTAGCTCGGTCGCGTGAAGAAGGCGCCGAGCGCGGCCCGGATCGCGAACGCGATCGCAGCCGTGGCAGCGACCCAGCCCACCGTGGAGCCGCGCGCGAGGTACGGCTCGACCGCGACGACGTAGGTGGCGACGCCGGCGACGATGCAGACGGAGAGCCCACCAAGGAGCGCGGGGGCGAACCTGGTCCAGGAGACGCTCGTCTGCGTGATCGGAGCGGTTCCTGCGGCGAAGAGGAGCGTTGCGAAGATGCTCAGCCCAACAAGGTCGCCGAAGGCGAAGTGGACGATCCCGGTGAGCCGGTAGATGATCGAGTGCCCGATTGCGACGACGCCGTAGACAGCACCCGCCGCAAGCCCGCTCGCGAGCACCTGCGTCGTCAGGTTCATCGGCCCGATCGTAGTGGGCCGCTCGAGCTCGTCCGTGCGCCGGCGTCGCCTGGCGAGATTGGCCGCGGCCCGGCGGAAGCCGTCCCGCGCGCACCGGGCGACAGGGAAGGTCACCTCTGCGAGGATGGCCGGCATGGACTTTGCGGAACGCACGGGCCGGAACGAGGCGATCTTCCGCGGCGTCAACGCCCGCATCGAGGAAGGTGCGGAGCTCCACGCGGTGCACGCGCCCCTGCCCTTCCATTGCGAGTGCGGAAACGCGGAGTGCGTGGCGAAGATCGAGATCGCGCCGCACGAGTACGAGCGCATTTTCGCGAACCCGGTGCGGTTCGTCGTCCTGCCGGGGCATCAGCTGCTCGACGTCGAGCGAGTCGTGGACGAGCGCGGCAGCTTCATCGTCGTCGAGAAGTTCGGGGAGGCGGCCCGGGAGGCCGAGCAGGACGACCCCCGGGCCTAAAAGGGCCTGTCCAAAAAGTGAACGAGGCGCCTGACAGGCGTCACGCGCCTCGATGCGGCGTCCTCGGTCGCGCAGATATGCCCTGCATATCTGCGCTCCCTGCGTCCTTGCCTCGAAACACGTGCCGCGTGTCATCCACCGTGGCCACTTTCCGGACAGACCCCTAACGCGCGGTTTGCCCGTCTTCGACGGCCCTCTTTGAGCAAAGCAACATGGTTTCCGCGCGGTCTCCTCACCCGCTGCGGAGCGTCGCCTGCGAGCCTGGAGGCAGTGATCGAGTTGGAGATCCAGGCGCCGGGGCCGCTCGCGGCCGAGAGTCTGACCCAGCGGCTGCGACCCTCGAACCCCTCGAGCGCACACGGCTCGGACGACGGATGCACGGTGCGCGCCGCCTTCAAGGCGCCCGAGTTGAGGCACGTGCTGACGGAGGTGGCGGAATGGCTCGACGCCTACGCGATCGAGACGGCCGCCCTGAGGATCGACGGGAAGCCGTACACGATGAGCGCCCGTCTGCCGCTCGACCGCTTCGCTCGGAGCTCCGACGAGATACCGGAGGACATCCTCGCCTGACGCCGGTGCGCGCGCCGGCCGATAACGTTGAATCGAAAGGCTAGGGGGTCAGCTTGCTCCGTCGAGTCTTCGTCCTCGCCGTCTCGCTCACCGCGATCCTCGCCGGCGCCGCGCGCGCAACCGTGCCGGCCGGCTTCACCGAAACGCTCGTCGCGGGCACGGTCAGCTCGCCGACGGCAATGGCCTTCGCACCGGACGGCCGCATCTTCGTCACCCAGCAGGGAGGTTCCCTGCGCGTGATCGAGAACGGCTCGCTGCTCGCCGCGCCGTTCGTCTCGCTGTCGGCCGACTCGGCGGGGGAGCGGGGACTGCTCGGCGTCGCCTTCGACCCGAACTTCGCCGCGAACCACTTCGTTTACCTCTACTACACGGTTCCGGGCTCGCCGCCGCACAACCGCGTCAGCCGCTTCACGGCGTCGGGGAACCTCGCCGTCGCCGGAAGCGAGCTCCCGATTCTCGACCTCGACAACCTCTCGGCAGCGACGAACCACAACGGCGGCGCGATCCACTTCGGCCCCGACGGGAAGCTCTACGTCGCCGTGGGCGAGAACGCGAATCCTGCGAACTCCCAGACGCTCGGGAACCGGCTCGGGAAGCTTCTCCGGATCAGCTCGGACGGGTCGATCCCGACGGACAACCCGTTCTTCAACACCGCGACCGGGCAGAACAGGGCGATCTGGGCGCTCGGCTTGCGGAACCCGTTCACCTTCGCGTTTCAGCCCGGCGCCGGCGGGCGCATGTTCGTCAACGACGTCGGCAACACGACCTGCGAGGAGATAGACGAGGGTGGCGCGGGCAGGAACTACGGGTGGGCACCCGACTGCCCGAGGAACACGTCGCCCTTCATCGATCCCCTCTACTGCTACACCCACGGCCAGACCGTCACCGGCTGCGACACGGAGTCAGGCTCGTGCGCGATCACCGGCGGCGCCTTCTACAACCCCATGACGCCCCAGTTCGGGGCCGCCTACGTCGGGGACTACTTCTTCGCGGACCTGTGCGGCGGGTGGATCCACAGGCTCGACCTCTCGAGCGCGGCTCCGACCGCGATTCCCTTCGCAAGCGGGCTCTCGAACCCGGTCGACCTGCACGTGAGCGACGACGGGAGCCTCTACTACCTCGTCCGGGGCGGCAGCACCGGAGCGGTCTACCGGATCTCGCTGACGCCGACCGCGGTGCTCGCCCACAGCCTCACGGCTCGCGCACGGCCCGGCGGCATTCGCCTCGGGTGGCAAGCTGCGGGGGATCCGCGGCTCCTCGGCTTCAACGTCTACCGAGGACCGGCCGGGCGGGGTGTCCGACTCAACCGAACCCTCCTGCCAAGCGGGGCCAACATGTTCGTCGATCGCAGCCGCCTGAGTGCGAGAGCGGTGCGGCGCTACCGGCTGCAGGTCGTCCTCGTCGACGGGACGAGGAGGTCGTATCGCTTTCCCGTGACGCGTTAGGCGCCTCGGACGCCTTTAGCGGACGACGTGGCCGTCCGGGGCGACGACGAGCCACAGGCCGCCGTACTCCGAGACGTTCTGACAGAGGATCTGGCCGGCACTGCGGTCCCCCACGTAGTAGTAGAGCGGCCGGCCTGCGTAGGTGGCCTGGAGCTTCCCGTCGCTGCGCCTCGTCGTTCCGAGCAGCGACCCACGCGCACCGGACTTGGCCTGGGGCCGCGCGCCGACGAGGTAGGGGGGCCATGCCGTCGCGCAGTCGCCGTAGCAGGCGCTCCGCCCACGGCGATCGCGGGTGAAGGCGTAAAGGACGTAGCCCCGTCCGTCGAAGAGGATGTGCCCGTAGGCGGAGCCTCGGACTGTGACGCTTGCCGGCGGCCGCGCCGGCGTGGCCGCCGACGCGAGGCCGAGAGCCGCCACGACCGAGCTGAGAATCGCGAATCTCCGCATGCGCTTCAGTCCTCCTCTGGCTCAGGACGTTACACGTCCGCGCCGGCCGCAGCAGCGTCAAGGGAGACGAGCGGAACCGCCACGCGGCACCAGTCACGTCGACCTGGTCTGTACGACAGAGGCGCTTCCAAGAGCGACAGCGGCGGGTACGCTGCCTCGATGCCTCTCGACTCGGTGACGCGTGCGGTCGGGAAGGGTCTCGTCGCAGGCGCTCTCGGCACCGCCGCCATGACGGTGTCGAGCACGCTGGAGGCGAAGCTTCGAGAACGCAACCCGAGTACCGCCCCGGCGGACGCGGCGAAGAAGGCACTCGGGATCGGGGCCTTCCAGAGCGAGGAATCGAAGACGCGCTTCTCGACCCTCGTCCACTGGGGCTACGGCACTGGGTGGGGCGTCATTCGTGGAGTCCTGCGCGAGGCGGGTGTGCCGCCGCTCGCAGCCACGCTGGGACACTTCGCCGCCGTGTGGGGCACCGCCCTCGTGATGCTGCCGCTGCTCGACGTCGCCCCGCCGGTCTCCTCGTTGGGTAAGGAGGACGTGGGGATCGACGCCTTTCACCACCTCGTGTTCGCCGCTGCAACGGCCGCGGCGTACGAGCGGCTCTGAGGTCTCTGGAGGGCACACCGGGTGCCGCCCGAGGCTGATGCGCCCGCGCTCCGGGTTCTCGGCTGCCTGATCGAGAAGCAGCGAACGACTCCCGAGGTCTACCCGCTGTCGCTGAACTCCCTGAGGCTCGCCTGCAACCAGTCGACCAACCGCGACCCCGTCGTCGACTACGACGAGGCGACGATCCGTGACGCGCTCGAGGAGCTCTCGCGGCGTGGCTGGGCCCGGCTTGCGAGCGGCCCCGGCAGCCGCGCCGCGAAGTACCGGCACCTGCTCGGGGAGGCGCTGCATCTGGATGATGCCGAGCTCTCCTTGCTCGCGGTCCTCATGCTGCGCGGCCCCCAGACCCCGGGTGAGCTCAAGCAGCGAACGGAGCGCCTCCGGGCATTCGGGTCCCTCTCGGACCTCGAGCAGAAGCTGGCGGGGCTGATCGAGCGGGGTTTCGTCGCCAGGCTCGACCGTCGTCCGGGGCAGAAGGAGGAGCGCTACAGCCAGCTGCTCGGCGGCCCGGAGGACGCTCCGGCGAGCGCACCGGCGCGCTCGGCATCGCCCTCTGCTCCGACCGGCCTCGCGGAGCTCGAGCAAAGGGTCGCGCGCCTCGAAGAGAAGCTCGACACGCTGCTGGAGGAGCTCGGCCGGGGCTAGATGGGCCGCGCCTGCGGCCCGGCGCTCACGCCACCACCCGCGTCCGGCGAGGCCAAGTAACACGGTGTTACTTGGGGAGAAACCGGTGCGAAGTCGGCGCACGGCGGGCTCTCGGCAAGCCGCACACTCGAGGAGTGGTCAGGTGCGCCCCTCGCGTCTCCGAGCGGCTCGTCCGAGTGGTGGCGCGGGCGGACGATGGGTCGATGCCGTACGCGGAGATCTGCCGCCGTGTCGGCCGCGAGGCCGGGCGCCTGGGGCTCGCACAGCCGAGTTACGAGCAGGTTCGGCGCCTCGCCCATCGGACGCGTCAGCAGCGCCGACGGCGGGCAGTGGCCCGCGCGACAACCGCTGTGGCCCTGCGTTCGAGACCCCCGGCGGCTCTGCTCGACGCCCTCGCCGGCATCGATCTCCCGAAGCCGTGACGCCAGTCCGAGCAGCTCCAAGTAACACAGTGTTACTTGCCCGCTCGGGCCGTGGCGCCGCACGCAGTACAAGCTGGCGGTCGCGGGCTTCGCGACCATCGAGAGTCGAGGCCCCGGCACGCGATACGTTCCCCACATGTCCGCCCTGGATGCCGCTGCTTCCTCCGGCTCTGCGGGTGACGACGCACGGGTGCTCGCGGCGCTGCGCGCCGGCGACGAGGCGACCTTTGCTGCCCTCATGCGCGAGTACGGGCCGGCGATGCTGCGGGTGGCGCAGCTCCACGTCCGCAGCCGCGCCGCCGCCGAGGAGGCCGTCCAGGACGCGTGGCTCGGGGTGCTGCGGGGAGTCCAGCGCTTCGAGGGACGCTCGTCGCTCAAGACCTGGATCTTCAGGATCCTGACGAATACCGCCAAGACCCGAGGAGAGCGCGAGGCGCGCACCATCCCCTTTTCAGCGCTCGCCGCCGACGAGGCGGGAGGCGACGACCTCGCGGTCTCCCTCGATCGGTTCGCGTGGGACGCTCGCGGGGCCGGGCGCTGGGCCTCGCCGCCCGCGCCCTGGGACGAGGTGCCGGAGAGCCGCCTGCTCGGAAACGAGGCACGCGAGGCGATCGAGCAGGCGATCGCGAAACTCCCGCGCATGCAAGCGACCGTGATCACGATGCGCGACGTCGAGGGGTTTCGTTCGGAGGAGGTCTGTAACGCCCTCGAGATCAGCGAGACCAATCAGAGGGTCCTCCTTCATCGTGCGCGCTCGAAGGTGAGGAGTGCCCTCGAGGAGTATCTGGAAGGCGACTGAAGAATGCAGCTCTCCAACGCCCTCACCTGCGCCGAGCTCGTGGAGCTAGTGACGGACTACCTCGAGGGTGCTCTCGGGGCGGTCGACTGCGAGCGCTTCGAGAAGCACCTCTCCGCGTGTCCGTGGTGTCGGAGCTACCTCGACCAGATGCGGCGAACCGTCGCCACGGTCGGCCGGCTGCGCGAGGAGGACCTGGCTCCCGAGGTCGAAGAGGCATTCCTCGCCGCCTTTCGGGACTGGAAGGCGAGCTGAGGCCCCAAGCCTGAGCGCGCTTCTGTCCTCTAACTCCCAGCTTCGCGCCAGAGTCTTAGCTCCGCGACTGCTATACCGGTTGGGATCCACGAGGAGGACCGCGAGATGACCGAGCAGCAAGACCCTTCCGCCCCGTCGCCCGCGCAGGCCAGGGAGCGGCTGGAGCAGGCGCTCTTCGAGATCAGGCGGGTGATCGCCGGTCAGGACGGGATGCTGGAGCGGGTCGTCGTCTGCCTGCTCGCGCAGGGACACCTGCTGATCGAGGGCGTTCCGGGCCTCGCGAAGACCCTCACGATCAAGACGGCGGCCGGGGTGGTCGGCGGAACGTTCTCCCGCATCCAGTTCACCCCCGACCTCGTTCCTTCGGATCTCGTCGGGACCCGTGTCTACCGCACCGCGACAGGCGCGTTCGACACGGAGCTCGGGCCGGTGTTCTGCAACTTCCTGCTCGCTGACGAGATCAATCGCGCTCCCGCGAAGGTGCAGTCGGCGCTGCTCGAGGTGATGCAGGAGCGCCAGGTGACGATCGGGCACGAGACTCATCCCGTCCCTCACCCCTTCCTCGTCCTCGCGACCCAGAACCCGATCGAGTCGGAGGGAACCTATCCGCTGCCCGAAGCGCAGATCGACCGTTTCATGCTCAAGATCCTCGTCGACTACCCGGCGCGTGACGAGGAGCTGACGATCGTCCAGCGTCAGCTCGTCTCGCCGCCGGAGCTGCGCACGACGCTCTCGCTCGAGGAGCTGAGAGCGCTCCAACAAGCGGTGTTCGACGTCTACGTCGACCCGGCCCTCGTCGGCTATGCCGTCACGCTCGCGTCGGCGACGCGCGATCCCGCCGGACACGGCCTGCCCGAGCTCGCGAGCTACCTGTCCTTCGGAGCAAGCCCGCGGGGGCCGATCAGCCTCGTCCAGGCGGGCCGGGCGCTCGCGCTCCTGCGGGGCAGGGACTACGTGCTCGCCGAGGATCTCCACGCGCTTGCCAAGGACGCGCTTCGCCATCGCCTCGTGCTCGCCTACCAGGCGCTGGCGGAGGAGGTGAGCCCCGACAGCATCCTCGACTCGGTTCTCGCCGCCGTCCCACTTCCCGAGACGGATCTCGCCCGCTCGACGGCCGCGTGATCCGCCTGCGCGCTCAGGCGGTCGCTGCCGCGGACGCCAGGCCCGGCCCTGGCCCGATGCCGCCGGCGCTCCTGCGCGCGCTCGACGTCACCATCGGGCGTCGGATCGAGGGGATCCTGGCGGGCGACTTTCGCTCCACGCTGCGCGGCGACGGGACGGAGCTCGCCCAGGTCCGGCCCTACGTCCCGGGCGACGACGTCCGGCGGATGGACTGGAACGTCACGGCGCGCACGACGGTGCCGCACGTCCGCGTCCACCTGGCCGAGCGCGCGCTCGTGACCTGGCTCGCGCTCGACACGTCGGCGTCGATGGGGTTCGGAACGGCCGATCGTCGCAAGGCGGACGTCGCCGAGGGCGTCGCCCTGGCGATCGGGCATCTCGCCACCCGCCGGGGCAACCGCCTCGGCGTTTCGACCTTCGGCGACGCTCGCCCGCGAGCCCTGCCGCCGCGCCAGGGTCGCGTCGGGCTGATCGGGCTGCTCGGTGCGCTCCGCGTCGAGACTGACGATTCTCCGGCCGGCGCAACCTCCCTCGGCGCCGCGATCGCGCGCGTGCGGACGCTCGCGAGGCAGCGCGCGCTCATCGTCCTGGTCTCGGACTTTCGCGGACCGCTCGACTGGCGCCGCCCGCTGCTCGAGCTTGCCTCTGCGCACGAGGTGATCGCCGTCGAGGTCGGCGACCCTCGGGAGCAGGAGCTTCCGAATGCCGGTTCGCTCTGGCTCGTCGACCCGGAGACGCGGAGGCAGCTGCGCATCGACACGCGTGATGCCCGGCTGCGCTCGCGCTTCGCGGCTGCGGCGGCGGCCGAACGCGCCGGCGTGGCCCGAACGCTCGGCTCCGTCGGTGTGCGGCACGTCCGGGTGACGACCGCGGACGACTGGCTGCGCGAGCTCGCGATCTTCCTCCGCCGGAGGCGCCCGTGAGCTTCGAGTGGCCGGCGGCTCTGGTCGCCCTGGCGGCACTGCCCCTCCTCGTCGCGCTCTACGTGTTCTTCGACAGGCGGAGGGCCGCCGTCGCGGCGCGCTTCTCGAACCCGTCCCTCCTGCCGAACCTCGTCGACCGGTCTCCCGGCTGGCGGCGGCACCTGCCGCTCGCCGTGCTCCTCGTCGCGCTCGCCGCAATGATCGTCGGCGTCGCGCGCCCTCATGCGACGGTGACCGTGGCGCGGGAGGACGCAACCGTGATCCTGGCGCTGGACGTCTCACGCTCGATGACGGCGACCGACGTGAGGCCGTCGCGCCTCCGCGCCGCGCGGATCGCCGCCGGCGCGTTCCTCGCCAAGGTGCCGAGCAAGTTCCGCGTCGGCGTCGTCTCCTTCGCGAGTCGCGCGACCGCGCTCGTTCCGCCGACGACGGATCGCGCGCGCGTCAGGGAGGGGCTCGCCGCGCTCTCGCCCGGGCAGGGGACAGCTCTCGGGGACGCCGTCGAGCTCTCCGTCCGCCTGGGCAGGCGCGAGCGCGGGAGCGACGGCACGATTCCGCCCACGGCCGTGCTCCTCATCTCCGACGGCGCCCAGCAAGGCGGCCGGACGACAGTCGCGACGGCGGCGCAGGAGGCGCGCACGCTGCACGTCCCGGTGTACGCGATCCTCGTCGGGACTCCCGGCGGCGTCGTCGAGCGGAAGCTCGTCGGCGGATATCGCGAGATCACGCGCGTGCCGCCGAACCCGGCGGCCCTGAGAGCCCTCGCGGCGGCGACGGGAGGCAGCTTCTTCACGGCCCGCGGGGACGCGCGGCTCCGCCAGATCTACGAGCACCTCGGATCCCGCCTCGGCCACCACCGGCAGCCGCGAGAGATCACCGACGTCTTCGCCGGCGGCTCCGCGATGCTGCTCCTCGCCGGCGGCGCGCTCTCCGCCTTCTGGTTCAGGAGGGTCCCGTGAGGCGCACGGTCGTGCTCGTGGCCGCCGTCGCGGCAGGATTCGCGGCCGCGGCCTCGCCGGCGCGCGCCACGGGCGAGTGCCGGGGCCTCAAGGTGTGCGTTCCCGTGACGGGACCCTGGGTGGTGGTTCGCTCCAGCCGCCACTCGCTGCCGCCGCGGGTGGAGTACCAAGTCACCTGCCCTCGTGGCTACCTCGCAGCCGGCCTCGACGCCGAGCTGAGCGATCGCGCCATCGACATCGCCTTCCTCGCGCGCACGGGGAGCCCCGTCAACCCCGGCATCTCGACGTCGCGCGCCGTCGTCTTCGTGGCCACCTACGTCGGCTTCTCCCTGCGGGCCGCGACCTTCAGGCCTCGCGTCGGATGCGCCCCGTCCTCCGGCGGCGGCGGCCGCGTCCCCGCGTCCGCGTCCGTCTTCAGCCCCGGACGGCCCACCATCCGGAGGGTCGCGACCGTACCGATCAGGCAGGGCAGCCAGCGTGTCTCGAGATCCTGCGCCCCCGGCGAGCGGCTCGTCGGGGCCTCGCACGCGCTCGGATTCCCGACCCGGCTACCGCCGAGCCGGAGCATGCTGGCGAGCCTGACCGACGCGCAGACGATCCGCGGCGAGGGCCTCGTCGTTTCGATCCGGGCCGGCTTCGCCCTCGCCAGAGTGCCGGCGGTCGTCCAGGTCGGGCTCGTGTGCGCGGAGGGGCGATGAGCTTCGACCGCCCGCTGCTGCTCCTGAGCCTCCTCGCCCTGCCGGCTGCGGCCGGCGTCTACCGCCTGGCCGAGCGGCGGCGGATGCGGTACGCGGTCAGGTTCACGAATCTCGAGGTGCTCGCGGCCGTCGCCGGCGGCCGCTCCTGGCGCCGCTACGTGCCGCCCGCGGTCTTCGCCCTCGCGCTCGCCGCGCTCTGCGTGGGGCTCGCCCGGCCGCACGCAAAGACGCTCGTGGCCAAGGACAGTGCGACCGTCATCCTCGTCCTCGACGTCTCGGGCTCGATGCAGGCGCGCGATGTCCAGCCGACGCGGCTCGCGGCCGCGCAGGCGGCGCTCAGAACCTTCCTCGACCGGGTGCCGAAGCAGCTGCGGGTTGGCTTCATGATCTTCGCGACCGACTCGGAGATCGGCGCCGCCCCCACGACCGACCACGAGTTCGTGCGGCGGTCGGTCGACGCGATCGACAGCGACGCGATGGGCGGAACGGCGATCGGCGACGCGCTCGCGGCTGCAGTCCAGCTCGCCCGGCAGCCCGTGGACGCGGGCGCGACGATCGCGCTCGACCCGAAGAGCCGCGCCCGCGTCCCCTCTGCCTCGATCCTCTTCCTCTCCGACGGCTCGCAGACGACCGGGTTCCTCCAGCCGCTGCAGGGTGCCGCCCGCGCGAAGGCGGCCGGCATCCGCGTCTACACCGTCTCGCTCGGAACCGCGGGCGGGAAGCTCTCCTTCGGACCCCCGTTCGGCGTGCTCGGCCGGGCGATCGCGGTGCCTCCCGATCCAGAGACGATGAAGGCCATCGCCCGGGCGACGGGCGGGCAGTTCGTCGCCGCCCGCTCCGCGAAGGCGCTCGAGACGGCGTACGAGCGCCTCGGCTCCCACCTGGGGCGCACGGCGGGACGGACCGAGGTGACGTACGCGTTCCTGATCGTCGCCGCGGGGCTGCTGGTGGGCGCCGGCGTCCTTTCCGCGCTGTGGTCGCCGCGCCTGCCGTGAGATAGGTTCCGCCGGTGGCGAGCGCAGCGTTCGACGTTACGGCCGTCCGCCGGCGCTTCTCCTCGCTCCAGCGCGACTTCGTGTTCCTCGACGCACCGGGGGGAACGCAGGTCCCGGACGAGGTGGGGCAGGCGATGGCGGACACCGTGCGCGACGCGAGCGCGAACCTCGGTGCACCGTACGCCACCGGCCGGGCGGTCGACGGGATCCTCGAGCGGGCCAAGGCCGACGGGGCGCGGTTCCTCGGCTGCACGCCGGAGGAGGTCGTCTTCGGGATGAACATGACCTCGCTCGACTTCGCGCTCAGCCGCGTGGCGGCGCGCGACTTCCGCGAGGGAGACGAGATCCTCGTCACGCGGCTCGACCACGACGGCGGTGTCGCGCCTTGGGTCGAGCTCGCGTCCGACCGGGGCCTGAAGGTCGTGGTCGTCGACACCCACGACGACTTCACGGTCGACCTCGACGACCTCGGGCGGAAGTTGAGCGACCGGACGCGGGTCGTCGCCTTCGTCTGGGCCTCGAACGCGCTCGGCTCGATCGCCGACGCGGAGGCGATCTGCGCCCTCGCTCGGAGCGCCGGCGCACTCAGCTGGATCGACGCGGTCCACTACGCCGCGCACGAGCGCATCGACGTCTCTTCGATCGGCTGCGACGTCCTCATCTGCTCGCCCTACAAGTTCTGCGGCCCACATCTCGGCGTTGCGTTCGTGCGCCGGGAGGTTGCGGAGCGCTGGCGCCCCTACAAGGCCCGTCCCTCAGCCTCCGAGCCCGTCTCACGGCGCTTCGAGACGGGGACGCCGCCCTTCGAGCTGCTTGCGGCCTTCAGCGCGACGATCGCCTACCTCGAGTCGATCGGCGGGATCGAGACGATCCGCGGCTACGAGCGAGCGCTCGGAGAGCGCTTCCTCGCTCGCATGCCCGAGGCGATGACGCTGTACGGGCTGCCGACGATGGAGGGCCGGGTGCCGACCTTCCTCGTCAACGTCGACGGGACGAGCGCGAGCGAGGTCGCCAGGCGCCTCGGCGAGCGCGGCGTCGGTGTATGGGCCGCAGGCAACTGGTACTGCGTCGGCCTCACGGAGCGCCTACCGCCCGAGTCGCTACGCGTGGGGCTCGCCCACTACAACACGGCCGAGGAGGTCGACCGCTTCTTCGCGGAGGTCGCGGCGCTTCGAACCTAGGTTCCAGCGAGCTCCGTGAGCTTGTTGCGCACGCGCCAGAGCTCTGCGAAGAAGTTGCGGTGGATCAGCCCCCCGAGCAGCTCGACGGGCGTCCCCTGGGTGCCGACTACCTCCCCGCCGATGATCCGCTCGACCACCTTGAAATGCCGGATGCGCCAGAGCGTGATCCGCTCGTCGAGCTCCAGGAGGTGCTCGGCGAGCTGGTAGAGCTCCTCGTGCTCGCGGCCGTCGACGTAGAGGCCGACAAGGTCGAGGCCCGCGGCACGGAGCAGCGCGTGCAGCTCGGGGCCAAGGGGCGGCACAGCCGCTCGCAGCCGCCGCCAGCCGGGCGAGTCGAAGCCGCTGCCGTGCCCGAGGGCTCGGCGGACGTCCTGGTACTCCCAAGGCGACATCTGCTCGAGCATGTCGAGCTGCTCCGTGGCGAGCCGGACGGCGAGCGAGGCGCGGCGCAGAAGGCGGAGCGCCGGCGCGATCGTCGCTGCCCGCAGCTCGACCGCTGCCTCCTCGACCTCGAAGGAGGCCAGCTTCAGCCACAGCTCCGAGGACTGATGGACGGTCTGGAAGAGGAGCTCGTCGCGATGCGCCATCTCCTCCGGGGACTTCTGGAGCGCAAGCAACTCGTCGGTGCGCAGGTAGCGCTCGTAGTCGCTCGAGGCAGGCCCTGGCAGAATCGGGGCGAACTCCTCCTCGGCGGCTGCCACGAACGGAGCATACCCCGGTGGCTGCCAACCTTTGCGCGCCGCAAGTCGCTCGGATATAAGAGCCGGCGTGCTCCTGAACCGGGTCGAATACGCACGCCCCTCGAGCGTCGAGGCCGCGATCGCGCTCCTCTCCGGCCACGAGAACGCGCGGCCGCTTGCCGGTGGGCAGACGCTGATCAACGTCATGAAGGTGCGCGCCGCGGCCCCCGACGTGCTCGTCGACCTGGCGGGGCTCGGGGAGCTGAAGGGGATCTCTCGCAGCGCGGAGGGTGGTCTCGACATCGGCGCTATGACGACGTACACCGAGCTGACGATCTCGTCCGACGTCGCGGCTGCCCGTCCCCTGCTGGCCGAGGTTTGCTCTCAGATCGCGGACGTGCAGGTGCGAAATCGGGGCACGATCGGCGGCAACGTCTGCTCGAGCGACCCGACGAACCATCTGCCGCCGCTCCTCGTCGCGCTCGGGGCCTCGATGACGATCGCCGGAAGCAGAGGCGAGCGGGTCGTGCCGGCGAGCGAATTCTTCCTCGGCGTCTATTTCACCGCCGCGGGGCCGGGCGAGCTGCTCACGCGGATCACCCTGCCTGTCGCAGCGGGCGGCGACGGCTTCGCCTCCGTGACGATCGGCAAGGAGGGCACCTGCATCGTCAACGCAGCCGCCAGCGTCAACGGCGACGCGCACGTGGCAATCGGCTGCGTCGCCGCGGCGCCGGTGGTCGTGCAGCTGCCCTCGGCGGAGGCCGAGACGGTGCGCGAGGCGGTGCGGAGGGCCGGCCTCGACCCCCCCGGCGACGTCCACGCGTCCGCCGACTACCGCCGCCACCTCGCTGAGGTGCTGGCGGTTCGAGCGGTCTCCGCGGCGAGCACGAGGACCGGCGTATGACGGCTCCGGCCGCCCGAGGAAACGTCTCCGTCGTCGTCAACGGCATCACCTACGAGCGCGAGGTCGAGGCGCGCCGTCTCCTCGTCCACTTCCTCCGCGACGACCTGGAGCTCACCGGCACCCACATCGGCTGCGACACCGGCAACTGCGGCGCCTGCACCGTGATCTGCGACGGGCTCGCGATCAAGAGCTGCATGCTGCTCGCCGTGCAGGCCGACGGGACGAGGATCGAGACCGTCGAGAGCCTTGCGAGCGAGGACGAGCTGCATCCGCTCCAGCAGGCCTTCAGCGCCCATCACGCTCTCCAGTGCGGCTACTGCACGCCGGGAATGCTGATGAGCGCAAAGCACCTGCTCGACTCCAACCCGGAGCCGACGGAAACCGAGATCCGGCGAGCCCTGCAGGGCAACATCTGCCGGTGCACGGGGTACGTGAACATCGTGGAGGCCGTCAAGACCGCCGCGCGTGGAGGACGGTCGCAATGACGGTTCGCAGCGCGGCGCTCGCGGCGGGGGCACAGGTTCACCCGCGCTCGAGCACGACGGAGACCGCGACCGAGGCTCCGCCCGTCGAGGCGCCCCCGCGCGAGCGCTACTCAGGGCAGAGCATCCCGCGGAAGGAGGACCGTCGGCTCGTCCAGGGACAGGGTGTCTTCTTCGACGACCTGCGCCGGCACGGGATGGGGTACGTCCACTTCGTCCGCTCGCCGTACGCGCACGCGGCGATCGCTGCCATCGACGTCTCGCGGGCGGCGAGCCTCGAGGGTGTCTACGGCACGCTGATCGGCGAGGAGGTCGCGGCGCTCACAGACCCCTTCTTCGAGCTCTCGGTCCCCCCAGGCTCGGAGATCAAGGACTACGCGCTCGCCGTCGGAACCGTACGCTTCGTCGGAGAGCCGGTGGCCGCGGTGTGCGCGGCCACACGGGAGATCGCTCGGGATGCCGCTGATCTCGTCGAGGTGGAGTACGAGCCGCTGCAAGCGCTCGTCGACGCCGAGCAGGCGCTCGCGCCGGACGCACCCGTCCTCCACGAGGACGCGGGATCGAACGTCGTCTGGACGGGGAAGTTCGACTGGGGTGACTTGGATGGCGCGCTCGCCGAGGCGGACCGGGTCGTGCGGATCGAGCGGCTGCACTTCCACCGGTTCTCCTCGACGCCGCTCGAGTGCAGCGGCTGCCTCGTGGAGTACGAGCGGGCGACCGGGTCCTGGACGATCAACTGCAACCTCCAGATGCCGGGGGTCACCGCGATCTGGATGGGCCCGGCGATGCGCGTCGGCCTCGACAAGCTGCGGTTCGTCACCCACGACATCGGCGGCGGCTTCGGAAACAAGATCTGCCTGCATCCCTACTACGTCGCGTGCTGCCTGCTGGCGCGCAAGCTGGGGAGGCCGGTGCAGTGGACGGAGTGGCGCTCTGATCAGCACACGGCGAACGCGCACGGCAACGAGCGGACGTTCCTCGACGTGGTCGTTCCGGTCAAGAACGACGGCACGATGCTCGGCTTCGGCGTTCGGGCGCTCGACGACTGCGGCGCCTTCCCGCGCTACGAGCCGCTCGGCGCGATCATCTGGGCCCAGGTAGCGCCCGGGTGCTACCGCTGGCGAAACATCCGCGTCGACTTCACGCAGGTCGTGACGAACAAGGCGCCCGTTTCGCCGAACCGCGGCTACTCGCGCATGCAGCATCTGTGGCTCACCGAGCGGATCGTCGACATCGTCGCGAGCGAGCTCGGACTCGATCCGATCGAGGTGCGAAAGCGAAACTACGTGCGCACCGAGGAGATGCCCTACGAGACGCCGAACGGCTGCATCTACGACTCCGGCGACTACGCGCTCTGCCTCGACAAGGCGCTCGAGCTGATCGACCACGGATCGATCGAGCGCCGCCGCGAGGAGGCCGCCGCGCGCGGGAAGCTCCTCGGGTTCGGCATCGGCTCGACGCTCGACTCCGGCACGAACAACTTCGGCCAGTCGATGATCATGAACCCGAGCCTCCAGTTCTCGGGCAACAACGAGGTCGCGACCGTCAAGCTCGACATCTTCGGCGAACTCGTCGTCACCCTCGGCACCGTGCCGCAGGGCCAGGGGCACGAGACGACGGCGGCGCAGGTGGTGGCGGACATCCTCGGCGTCACGCCCGACGACGTGCACGTGCGGCCCGGACACGACTCGTACTGGAACTCGCACGCGGGGTTCTCGGGGACGTACGCGAGCCAGTTCGCGGTCACCGGGCTCGGCGCCGTCAAGGGCGCGACCGACATGCTCGCCTCGCAGGTGAAACGGCTCGCGGCAGTCATTCTCGGCGCTGGCGATCCCGACGCGATCGAGCTCGCCGACGGGCATGCGCGCGTGAGGGAGAACCCCGAGGCGGCCCTGCCCTTCATGGCGTGCGGCGCGATCATCAACGCGAACAACGCCGGCCTGCCGCCCGAGCTCGACGATGTGACCCTGAACTGCCGCTACGTGTACAGGCCGCCCTTCCAGGTGCCGGACCTCGAGCGCGCCTACGGCAATCTGACGCTCACCTACGCGACGCAGGTTCACGCTTGCGTCCTCGAGATCGATCGCGAGACCGGGGTGCTCGAGGTGGTGGACTACGCCGCCGTGGACGACTGCGGCAATCGGATCCACCCGCAGATCGTCGAGGGGCAGGTGCACGGGGCGACGGCCCAGGCGCTCGGCGCGGCCCTGCACGAGGCCTTCGTCTACGACGAGGACGGCAACCTCCTGACGCCGAACTTCTACGACTATCACGTCCCGCACGCGCTCGACATGCCGCCGATGCGGAACGGCTACATCGAGTCGGCATCCCCCTTCACCCCGCTCGGCGCTAAGGGAATGGGCGAGGGCGGCGGCGCCGGCATCCACGCCGTCTGCGCCGCGATCCAAGACGCCCTCCGCCCGGCGGGCGGCCCCATCGTCACCGACAGCTGGAACCCGTATCAGCGGGTCTGGGAGCTGCTGCGCGACCCGGCGGCGAGCCGCTCCGGCGTCCGGGTGGAGGATGCGCGGTGAAGGTGTCCGGAACGCGTGAGTTCGCCGCCCCGAGAGCGACGGTGTGGGAGGTGCTCAACGACCCTGCACGCCTCGCGAAGACCATGCCGGGCGTGCAGGGATTCGAGGTCGAGGACGAGCGCCGCTGGAAGGCGAGCGTCAAGATCCCGCTCGGCCTGGGCGGCCTCGCGATGAGCATCAAGTTCGAGAAGACGGAGGAGCGCGAGCCGGAGTTCGCGAGCCTTTCCGCAAAGGGCACCGGGGTCGGCGCGCTGATGCAGATGGCGACCCAGTTCCATCTGAGCGAGAGCGAGGACGGCGCCGGGACGTCGATGCGCTGGGAGGCCGACGTGCGGATCGCGGGGCCGGTCGGCAGCATGGGCCAGCGCGTCCTCCAGCCGATCGTGAACCAGCAGGTGCAGAACGTGCTCGCGGCTCT
This sequence comes from Gaiellales bacterium, assembly GCA_038237515.1. Classification (GTDB taxonomy): domain Bacteria; phylum Actinomycetota; class Thermoleophilia; order Gaiellales; family Gaiellaceae; genus JBBQDZ01. The sequence continues at coordinate 51,253 of JBBRYP010000010.1, read as the reverse complement.
CGAGGGGCAGGTTCTGGAGGCTTCGGGGTTGGCGGAGGCGCGGGGGGCGGCCACGCCGCCGCAGCCGAGTGGATCCGGCGGGGGGACGGCCGCCGCCCCGCCACCGAGCCTCGATGCGCGGCCCGAGACCGATCCCGAGCTGAAGGACGTCGGGCCGCCGGCGGAGCCCGGCGACGAGGCCGAGCCGGGGGCGCACGAGGGCACGGGCGGGGCGCAGGACGGGCTGAACCCCTGGCACGAGGAGTCGTACTCGGGGGACCCTGCAGGCCCGACCCAGTCGACCGAGGAGTGAGGACAGTTCCCCCGGTTCATTCTCTGCGCGGGCGGGCGGCTTGAGCCGTGCCCGGCCATGGCTGCCCTTGACCATATGCTAGGATATGGCAGAGGATGGCACGGCGGCAGACTCTCGTTCAGCTTTCCGATGAACTGCTTGCTCTGCTCGATCAGCGGGCGGCGAAGACGGGGCGGTCGCGCTCCGATCTGATCCGCAGGGCAATCGAGCGCGACCTGGCTTCCGATCGCGAGGCTGCGATCGACCGCGCCATCGTCGAGGGGTACACGAGGATTCCGCCCGGGGAGCTCGATGCCTGGGCCGAGGCTTCCGCCCTCGAATCGATTCGCGCCGAGCCCTGGTGAACCGCGGCGAGATCTGGTGGGTCGAGCGCCCGAACGTCGGCCGGCGCCCACACCTCGTCCTGACGCGCCAACCAGCGGTTTCCGTCCTTCATTCGGTTCATGCCGTCCCGGCATCGCGCACTGCGCGCGGGATACCCACGGAAGTCGCGATCGGTCGGGAAGACGGCATGCCGACCGAATCCGTCCTGAGCCTCGACAACCTGACGCTGATTCCGAAGGGCTTCTTCGTCGAGCGGATCTGCCACCTGTCCGCGCAACGCATGACGCAGGTGTGCGAGGCACTCGCCCTCGCGACCGGCTGCTGAGTGGGCGATCCACTGAGCGCTCTGTGAGAGGATCGGGGCGGTGAGTCCGCCGTTCCGGATCGGGGTCATGCAGCTCACGATGGAGCCGCTCGAGGAGATGCTCGCGAGCGCTCGAGCGATGGAGCGGGCGGGGATGGACACCGTCTGGCTCGCCGAGGCCTACCCCTGGTGGCGCAAGCACGGGATGGAAGCGCGCTCCTCGACCGTGGTCTCGGCGCTGATCGCGCGCGAGACGAGTCGGCTCACGATCGGCTGGGGGATCATCTCGCCGTTCACGCGGCACCCTGTGCAGGTCGCGATGGACGCGCGGGTCGTCCAGGAGGCGGCGGGCCGAGGGCGGTTCATTCTCGGATTCGGGACGTCCAAGATCTTCCTGAACAACGCCGGGCTGCAGACCAGGCGGACGCTCGGGCCGATGCGGGACGCCGTCGCGATCGTGCGAGGCGTGCTCTCCGGTGAGGAGTTCCGCTACGAAGGGGAGGCGTGGAGCGCCGACGTGCCTGCCCTGCGGGCCGAGGCGGAGACGCCGCGCGACGTACCGCCGGTCTATGTCGCGGCGACGGCGCCGAAGATGCAGGCGCTTGCCGGCGAGATCGGCGACGGCTGCCTGACTCCCTCGATCACGACCCCGGCGTTCGTCCGCTACACCCGTGAGAACGTCGCGCGCGACATCGACATCGGCTGCACGATCGTCGCCTCGATCGGCGAGGAGCGCGACGCGGGTCGGGACGGCGCGCGCGAGATCGCGGGCATGTACCTGGCGAACAAGGTGCAGAACATCGGCGGCGCGGCGGACACGTTGCTCGACCTCGCCGGGCTCGACCAGGAGGAGATCCGGCCGATCGCTGAGGCGATGGAGCAGGGTGGGCGCCTGGCCGCGAAGGCCAGGGTCACGGACGAGATCCTCGACAAGTGCAAGCCGATCGCCGGGCTCGCGGCCGACTGCATCGAGGCGATCGAGGAGTACCGGGACGCCGGCTGCACGCACGTCATGCTCGAGCTCTGGGGCGCGAACCGGCACCGTCAGATCGAGTTGTTCGGCCAGCGGGTGCTGCCGCACTTCCGCTCGTGAACCTCCGGATCGACCGCGAGCGGCTCGTGCACTTCGCGATCGAGGCCGTCTCGATCTCGAGCTTCACCGGAGACGAGCAGGCGATGGCGGAGTTCGTCCGCCACACGCTCGAGGACATGGGCCTCGCGGTGCAGTGGCAGCAGGTCGAGGAAGGCCGCGCGAACGTCCTGGGCACGTGGGCGGGGTCGGGAGGCGGTCCGACACTCATGTTCAACGGGCACATGGACACCTCGTACTCCGGCCGGGAGCTGTGGCTCGCGGGAATTCCCGGCTTCCAGCCACTCGGCTTCGAGCGCGACGGACGGATCTACGGGCTCGGGATCTCGAACATGAAAGGTGCTCTGGCGTGTTACGTCGAGGCGCTTCGCTCGCTCGCCGACGCGGGGGTGCGGCTCCGGGGAGACGTGCTCGTGGCCGCAGTCGCCGGCGAGATCGAGAAGGCGCAGTGGGGCGAGGCGCAGGGCGCCGAGTACCGCGGCTACGCCGCCGGCTCGCGCTACCTCGTCGCCCACGGAGGCGCGGCGGACATGTGCATCCTCGGCGAGCCGACCGAGGGGAAGCTCGTGCTCGCTCACTTCGGGACGCTCTGGCTTCGGCTCTCGACGCGCGGCCCGTTCATCCACACCGCCTTCTCCGCCGGCCGGCTCGGGGAGAATTCGATCGTGCGGATGCGGAGCGTCCTCGATTCGGTGCTGGAGTGGCTCCCTCGCTGGGAGGAGGAGATGTCCTACGGCGACGTCCGCGGCGTCGCCGGGATCGGGGCGATCGACGGCGGCTTCGGCTGGCGGGTCTCGCGGACGCCGCACCGGACCGACCTCTTCCTAGACCTGCGCGTGCCGCCCGACGTGCCAATGGTCGATGCTCGCCGGAAGGCACTCGAGTTCGCGCGAGGCCTCGATGGTGTCGAGGCGGAGATCTACGTGACGGCGCCCGGTGCGGAGATCGCCGAGGGGCATCCGCTCGTCTCGGCCGTCGCGGCGGCGCACGAGGAGGTCTTCAGGTCGGCGCCGGAGCGGGATGTCACGCGCTGGTTCTCGGACGCCTCCGTCCTGGCGCGGTACGGAATCCCGACTCTCAACTACGGAACCTCGAGCGGGCTGCCGGATGCCGAGCTCGGAGAGAATCTCGAGATCGACGGGCTCGTGAAGACGGCGGAGGTCTACGCGCGGGCGGCCGCGACGATCTGCGGGGTGGCCGGATGAAGGGATTCGCCTACGTCGGCTTCCCGCCTGCTGTCGACGGAGGGGAGGCGAAGACGTTCATGCGATCGGACGCATCCTTCATGACGGGTGTCCAGAGAGTGGAACTGCACCCGTTCGGAGCTTGCGCATGAGGCTCGTCACCTTCGACGAGGGACGGGTGGGCCGCGTCGAACGCGAGGAGATCGTCGCGCTCGACGTCCCGACGATGCGCGAGTACTTCGAGCGCGGCGGCGCGGAGGAGACCGGCGAGCGCGTCGCGATCGACGACGTGCGCCTGCGCGCGCCGATCGTGCCGAAGAAGTTCTTCCACACCGCCGGCAACTTCCGGGAGCACGAGGAGGAGTCGCGCAACGTGGCCTGGTCGCACAAGATCTCGCCCTGGATCGTCTTCTTCCAGAACGTCGACGCGATCGTCGGGCCCGACGAGCCAGTCGTGTACCCCGAGCATCTCACCGAGGAGCTCGACTACGAGCTTGAGCTGGCGGTCGTGATCTCGAAGCCGGGCAAGTGGTTCGGCCCCGAGGAGGCGCTGGACTACGTCGGCGGCTACGTGATCTTCAACGACATCACCGCCCGGGACATCCAGCGTCGCGAGATGGACTCGGGGGTCTTCTCCTTCTGCAAGGCGATCGACACGTTCTGCCCACTCGGGCCGTGGATCGTGACCCCGGACGAGATCCCGGACCCGCACGACCTGCAGATGGAGTTGCGCGTCAACGGCGAGAGCAGGCAGACCTCGCACTCGGGGAACATGTCGGTGACGATCCCGGAGATCCTCTCCCACTACTCGCCGCTCGGGTACAGCGCCGGTGACGTCGTGTCGACTGGGACCGTTTCAGGCGTCGCGGGCTTCTCGGACGATCCAGCGTCCCTCTACCTGAAGCCCGGCGACGTGATGGAGTGCGAGATCGAGCGAATCGGCGTCCTGCGAAACCCCGTCGTCGCGTGGGAGGAGGCGCACGGCGAGCCGGCTCCTCCTCGTGTCCGGTGGTGACGGGTCGGGCCCGAACAGCCACACCCCCCACCCTGGGTGGGGATCTCACCCGCCTCCCTCGAGCCACCGACGATACCGGCGAAGCCCGCACGCCTCTGCACCGATTCCGCACCGAAAGTGCCACATGACCTGGCCGCGGGACGACGCGAAGCTCGATCGCGTTCGCAAGCTCATGGCCGAGCACGACCTCGACGCGATCGTCGCGCGGGCCCCCGACAACGTTCTCTACCTGACGAACTTCTGGGGGATGAAGGGTTACGACGCGGCCGTCTTCCCGCGGGAGGGTGAGCCGATCCTCGTCTGCCTCGAGGCTTCTGCAGACGATGCCGCGCGCACCGCGTGGACACAGGATGTCCGTTACCTGAAAGGCTACGACGAGAGCGATCCGCGCCCGCCCACCGCCCGCACGCTCGAGCTCGCGCTCGAGGCGGCGCGGGACTACGAGCGCGTCGGGCTCGAGCTCTCGCTGGGGACGCAGGCGGCCGACCGCATGGTCGGCGAGCCGACGACCTTCACGCGCGCCTGGTTCGATGCCTTTCCCGGCGCGGGCGACGCGACCCCCTGCCTCGCCGCCGCGCGGGCGATCAAGACCGACCAGGAGGTCGAGCGGATGCGCCTCACGAACGCGATCGCCGCCGGCGCGATGGAGCACTGCAAGCAGCACCTCCGCCCCGGGATGAAGGAGAGCGAGGTCGGGGCGATGTGGAACGGGTTCGTGCACGCGCACGGCACCGGCTACGAGGGCGACGTCGAGCTCGCGCACGGCTTCTCGCTCGTCTGGTCGGGCCCCGGCATCCGGACGTTCACCTCGACCGGCGACCGGCCGATCCAGGAGCACGAGCCGACCCTTCTCGAGATCTGGGTCTGCGCCGACGGCTACTGGTGCGACCTCACGAAGAACCTCTGCCCGGGGGAGCTCGACCCGCGCTACGACCGGCTCCTCGACCAGCTCCTCGAGATCTACTCGGCCGCCGTCGACCACTGCCGCCCTGGCGCGAGCCTTCCGGAGCTCGACCGGCTCGTCCGCGACGGCATCGAGCGCGCGGGCTACCCCGGTCAGCCCTCCCACCCGATCGCCCACGGCGTCGGCGCGCGCGCCCACGAGCCGCCCTACGCCCATCAGGCCGGCGCCGGCACGATCGAGGCCGGCATGGTGCTCGCGATCGAGCCGGGCATCTACTGGGAGGGCGGAGGAGGGCTCCGCCTCGAGGACAACTACCTGATCACGGCCGCAGGCCCGGAGAAGCTCTGCTCGTTCCCGGACGACTTCCGGTGAGCGGCGACGGGATCTGGACCGGGGGGATCAACGACCGGCATGCCCTCGGCGGCACTGTCGGCCTCTACGACACGACCCTGCGCGACGGCGAGCAGACGGTCGGAGTCGTTCTCTCGCCGCACGACAAGCTGCAGATCGCACGCGCCCTCGACGGAGCGGGCGTCGATCGGATCGAGGCGGGATTCCCGCGCGTCTCCCAGGATGACTGGGACGCCGTTCGGCTCGTCGCCGAGGCGGGCTTGACAGCGGAGGTCTGGGGCTTCTCACGCGCTGTCCCCGCCGACCTCGAGGCGCTCGTGGAGCTGGGAGTCGGGGCCTCCGTGATCGAGTCTCCCATCTCGGATCTGAAGCTCTCGGCGCTCGGTGTCACGCGGGAGAAGATGCTCGAGCGCATCCGCTCGGCGATGCGATTCGCCGCGAGCCACGGCATCCGCGCCGCCTTCTTCGGGGTCGACTCCACGCGGGCCGACCCGTGGTTCTACGAGCGGGTCTACAAGGAGGCGGTCGAGGCCGGGGCGCGCGAGGTGGTCGTCGTCGACACGCTCGGCGTCGCCGCGCCGGAGGCGGTGGCAGAGCTCGTCGGGCGCACGGTCGAGTGGGTCGGCCCGGGCGTCCCCGTCCACTTCCACGGCCACGACGACTTCGGCCTCGCCACCGCCGCCGCCGTCGCAGCCGTTCGGGCGGGCGCCGCCTTCGTCCACGGCACGGTCAACGGCATGGGCGAGCGGGCCGGGAACGCCGACCTCGTCGAGATCGCGCTGGCGTTGCGCGCGCTCTACGGCGTCGGGACGGGGCTCCGGCTCGATCGGGCTCGGGAGCTGTCCACGCTCGTCCGCAAGCTCTCCTCGTACGACCTCGAGCCGTGGAAGGCGGTCGTCGGCGAGAATCTGTTCGTCCGCGAGAGCGGGGCCGTCGCCAGCCAGTTCCACGAACCTTCCTCCATCGAGCCTTTCTCCTCACAGCTCGTCGCCGCGGAACGGAGGATCGTGCTCGGCAAGAAGAGCGGTCTCGACTCGATCCGGATCAAGCTCGAGGAGCTCGGCCTCGAGGTTCCGGACGAACGGCGCGCCGTGCTGCTCGCCGAGGTCAAGGCGCTCGGAACCAGGAAGCGGGGGCTCGTCTCCGACGAGGAGTTCCGTGGGATGATCGGCGCAGAACGACCGGAGGAGAGACGATGAAGTTCTCGATCTACTCGGAGATGCAGAGCTGGCCCGGCAAGTCCGTGGAGCAGCTCTACGCGGAGACGATGGAGCAGGTCGTCAACGCCGACCGTCTCGGCTACGACGCTTACGCGATCGTCGAGCACTTCTTCTTCCCCAAGTTCTCGGCCTCGCCCGACCCGATGGCCTTCTTCGCGGCGGCCGCTCAGCGCACGAAGAGCATCAACTTCCGCACGCTCGTCCACGTCCTGCCCTACCACAACCCGATGGTGCTCGCCTCGAGAATCGCGGCCGCGGACATTCTCACCGGCGGCCGGTACGAGTTCGGCTTCGGCCGGGGCCACGGGTGGGTGCCGGCCCGCGCCGGCGTCGCCCTGCGCGAGACGCGGGGGCGTTACGACGAGGCAATGGAGATCCTCTGGAAGGCGCTCTTCACGGAGGAGCGCTTCTCCCACGAGGGCGAGTTCTGGAACGTGTGGGACTCCGGCATCGTGCCTCGCCCTGCCGGTGGCCGCCGCTTCCGGGTCTTCCTCGGCGGCACGAGCGACTCGACCTACGTCCTGGCCGGCGAGCGCGGCTGGGGAATGGTCGTGCCGCCGCTACTGCCCTACGAGGCGCTGCGCGAGCAGCTCGACCTCTACCGGGCCACCTGCCGCGAGCATGGCAACGAGCCTGACATCGTCTGGATTCACGCCGCCTACCTCGACGAGGATCGCGACACGGCCCGCCGCGAGGCCGAGGAGGGCATGAAGGGATTCCTCGCCGGCAACGCCTCGCCGCTCGTCGAGCACGACCAGCCTGCCGCCGAGGAGCTGAATGCGGCTGGTTACGGCTTCTACGCCGCCGGCATCCTCGAGAAGCTCGCCGAGACGCCCTACGAGGAGATGATCGAGGGCGACCTCGTCTGGGTCGGCACCCCGGCGGAGGTGATCGAGCGGATCGAGGCAGTGCGCGAGCGCTGCGAGGGCCTCACCGAGATCTCGATCACGGTCAATCCGGGCGGCGCCGAGCACTGGCAGGCGATCAAGAACCAGGAACTGTTCGCCCACCGCGTGATCCCGCACTTCAAGCAGGCGTCACGGAAGGCCGAGGCGGTTTCGGCGTAGGCCTGAACGGCACCTTGCGCCTCGGGTCGATCCCAGGCAACCTGGCCGGGTGGACGAGGAACAGGGCATCTATCGCGGCGAGGTGCTGGCGGTGATGGGCGCGCTCGCCGACATCGGTTCGGACACGCAGCAGATCCTTGGCCATCCTGAGAGGCTACGAGGGGGACGGTGATGAAACCGAAGAAGTGGACTCCTGAGGAGTTCCGGGCGTGGCGAGCGGCGCGGCAGACGCGGATGCGCGAGCTGCATGGCCACATCGAGCGGATCAAGGCCGAGCTCGCCGCGAAGCAGCAGCCTTCCCCGTCGACGTAAGGAGCGCCTACAGCTCGACGCCCTGCCAGCGCAGATCTCGCGCGCTGACCTCCTGGGAGGGGACGGCCTCGCGCTCGTCCTCCACTACCGGCGCCCAGACGCCCCACGACCGGCGGTAGTAGAGAAGCGGCGTCCCCTCGTCGGCCGGGCCGCCGCCGGCGGCGACGGTCGCGAGCAGGATGACGTGATCCCCCGTCTCGAGCTCCTCGACGGTCTCGCATTCGGCCCACGCCAGGGCGTCGCCTCTCAGGAGCGGCAGTCCTGAGTCGGTGGGGCTCCAGGCGACGCCCTCGAATTTCTCGGCGGCCTTCGAGGCGAAGCGCAGGCAGAGTTCACTGCGCCCTTCGCGCATGAAGTTGACGACGAAGCGCCGGCGGGCTCGTAGGGCGGGGAGCGTCCGGCTGGCGAGATCGACGCACACGAGGAGGAGCGGGGGGTGCGCCGAAACCGAGGCGACCGCGGTCGTCGTCAGGCCCCTCGGCCGGCACTCGTCGTCGAGTGTCGTCACGATCGCGACTCCCGAGGGGAACGACGCCATGATCTCGAAGAAGGTCTCGCGGCTGACGGTCACGTGCGCAAGCGTGCCAGCGCGCGCCGCGGCAGCGAGGGGCGCAGCAGCTCCTGTGCCACCAGGAAGCCCGAGCCGGCGCCGAGGCCGGGACCCGGATGAGTCGACGCGCCGATGTGCCAGAGCCCTGCGACCGTCGTCCGGTGGCCCGGCAGCCCCGGCCGCGGCCGCCAGATCAGGTTCTGATCGAGTGCGCACGAGCCGGCGTAGATGTCGCCGCCGACCATGTTCGGATTCGCGGCCTCAATGTCGGCGGGCGAGAGGACGACGCGCTTCAGGAGCGCCGTCTCCGCATTTTCCAGCTGGCGCGCGAGCCGGGCGACGATCCGGTCGGCGTAGCGCTCGCGCAACTCCTCCGTCCACGTGCCGTCGCCGACGTCGAGTCCACCCGCGGCATCGCCGCGCGCCCGGGACGGAAGCTCCTGCAATTGGATCCACACGATCGACTTCCCCTCGGGCGCGCGCGAGGGGTCGACGGCGAGCGGCTGGCCCACGACGATCGTCGCCTCTGCCGGCAGCAGGCCCCGTTCCGCCTCGTTGACGGCGCGCGAGACTCCGTCGAGCCCCGGCGTCAGGTGGATGATCGCAGTGCGGGCGAGCCGCTCGTCGCCCGCCCAGCGCGGCGGCTCCGAGAGCGCCAGGTGGATCTGCATCCCCGCGCGGCCGTAGCGGAACCGGGACGCCTCCGCCGCCGGGCCGGGTACGGCGTCCAGCAGCTGCCCGTAGAGTTGCGCGGGGTCGACGCACGCGAGAATCGCTCGGCGCGCGTCGTACGTCTCCCCGTCCGCAGTTCGAACGCCCGTCGCCCGACCGTCGCGGACGGCGATCCGCTCGACCTCGCGCCCGGTCTCGAGCGTGCCGCCGGCGGAGCGAACGATCGCCGCGAGCGCCTGCACGAGCCGAATGCCTCCGCCCCGCGGCACCGGCATCCCTCCGAGCTCGAGCGCAACTGCGATCACCTGGGCCATGAACCCGGAGGAAGCGGCCTCAGGCCCGAGGCCCGTGTGCAGTACCCAGGGGGCGAGCAGGCCCCAAGCGCGCTCGTCTTCGAATGTCTCGGTCACCCAGTCGCGGCACGAGACGAGCGTTCGCCCGGCGAACTCGACGAACCCGCGGCGGCCGAGGCGGCGCAGCGCCCTGAGGCCGAGCGCAGCGCCGTCACGCGACCACAGCTCCGTGCCGAGGAGCGCGAACGCGAGGTCCGCGTTCGGCATGAACTCCTCGACCGTTCGCTCCCACCCGGCGCCGAGCGAAGCGACGTTCTGTTCGTGGGAGGTCGTGAGGAAAGCACTCTCGCCGTCGGGGTAGAGGGTCGCCGTGGGCAGATCGGTGTTCAGATACTCGAGCCCGTGCGCCTCGAGGTCGTCCTTCAGGGCCGCGTAGGCACCGGAGCCGGTGAAGAGTGGATGCCACGACGCGAACACCTCGTGGACGTAGCCCGGCTCGGTGATCTCGGCGGTTCGGATGGCACCTCCGAGCCAGTCGTTCCGCTCGAGGACGCAGACGCTCCAGCCCTCCTTCGCGAGCAGCGCCGCGGCGGCGAGCGAGTTGATTCCGCTGCCGATGCACACCGCGTCGTAGGTCGGCATCACCGGCACCTTAATCCGCCGTCGCGGCGGCTCCGTATTGAAGTCTCGGGGAGGTTCGGTCAATGTCTCCCTACACCGGGTAGCCGGTCGACTACAGGAGGTTCTCTCGCATGAGACGAGCAAGATGGTGGCTTGCGTTCGGTCTCGTCCTCGGGCTCGCGGCGGCGCTGGCGGCGCTCACCGGGACCGCGGCTCGAGGCGGAAGCGCGGCGGGCAAGCCGATCGTCATCGGCTGGGCGCTCGACCTGACGAAGCAGATGGCGCCGTTCGACGGGCCGGGCCTGGCCTCGGCGCAGATCGAGATCAAGAAGATCAACGCGGCCGGAGGGGTCGGCGGCCGGCAGCTCCAGCTCAAGTTCATCAACACGAAGCTCGACCCGGCGAAGACGAAGCAGGCGGCGGCGGACCTGCTCGGCCAGGGCGCAGACGTCCTGATGGTCACCTGCGACGTCGACTACGCGACGCCCGCCGTCCAGGAGGGGCTGAAGGCGAAGAAGCTGACCGTCTCCGCCTGCATCGGCACCGACCAGATGAGTCCGAAGCGCTTCGGGTCGGCCGGCAAGCTCGCTTTCAGCTTCGGCAATGCGGCGCAGGACGAGGGCGCGGCGATGGCCGAGTACGCCTACAAAGTGAAGCACTGGAAGACGGCGATCATCGTCACCGACAACCTGCTCGTGTACTTCAAGAACGTCCAGCAGGCCTTCGAGCAGCGCTACAAGCAGCTTGGTGGGAAGGTCGTCTACAAGGACAGCTTCACCTCCTTCGACAAGACGATCGGGAACGTGATCAGCCGTGTCAACGGGAAGAAGGCCGACGTGATCTCGTTCGTGACCGCCTTCGGAGAGCTACCGCAGTTCGTCTCGGGCCTCCGGAGCCTCGGGAACCAGACCCCGATCCTCAACTCGTGGGGCGGCGACGGGACGTACTGGAACCCGAAGAAGCCGAAGGTCACGAACTACTACTACGTGACGTACGCGTCAGCGTTCGGCGGCGACCCGGACCCGGCCGTGCGGAGCCTCCTCGCGAAGATGAAGGCGGCCGGCAGCCCGCCCGGGACCGGCGGTTTCGTACAGGGCGCGACAGCGATCGAAGGGATCGTGGCGGCGATCAAGAGGGCAGGCGGGTCGACCGACGGTGCCAAGCTCGCCGGCATCATGGAGCACTTCAGGAACGTCCCGACGGTCTCCGGGAAGATCAGCTTCTCGACGAAGCTCCACAGCGTGTTCGGCCGGAGCTACCGCGTGATGGAGATCAACAACAACGTGCCGAAGTTCCTCCAGCTCTACAAGGCGAGCTCGCCTGCGAACATCGGCTGATCGCAGCAGCCGCGGAATCGACTGACGGAAGGCGGTGGCCCGGGGGGACGCTCCGGGCCATCTCCGTCTCCCGCTCCTTCGAGGGCGTTCGCGCGCTCGACGACGTCTCGCTCGAGCTGCATCGCCACGAGGTCGTCGGGCTGATCGGGCCGAACGGCGCCGGCAAGACGACGCTCGTGAACGTCGTCACCGGCTTCGACTTCCCGACCGCCGGGTCGGTCGAGCTGGCGGGTCGCGAGATCACGGGCTGGCCGGCTCAGCGGCGGGGTCGCGCTGGTCTCGCCCGCACCTTCCAGCACGGGCACCTGTTCGGAGGGCTGACCGTGCGCGAGAACGTCGAGGTGGCTGCGCTCGGCGCCGGAGCGGGCACGCGAGAGGCCCGGAGGCGTGCCGAGCAGCTGCTGGAGATGCTCGGCCTCTCGGCTCGAGCGGATAGGCCTGCCGGGGTGCTCCCGCACGGGGAGGAGCGAAAGCTCGGGGTCGCCCGGGCGCTCGCGACGCGCCCGCGCTTCGTCCTGATGGACGAGCCGGCGGCGGGCCTCCACGAGGCGGAGGTGCCGGAGTTCGCGGCGGTCGTGCGCGCGGTGCGGGACGAGTTCGAGGCCGGCGTGCTGCTGATCGACCACAACGTGGCGCTGATCATGGAGGTGTGCGACCGGATCCAGGTTCTCGACCAGGGGCGCACCCTCGCGCAGGGGACGCCTGACGAGATCCGTCGCAACCTCCACGTCACCGCCGCGTACCTCGGCGGCAGCGTCGCTTTAGCGGGCGGCGCCGGTGGCTGAGCCCGCGCTGGCGGTGGAGAGCCTGGAGGTTCGCTACGGCGGTGTGCCGGCGGTGCGGGGCCTCGACCTGCAAATCGAGCGTGGCGAGTTCGTCGGCCTGATCGGGCCGAACGGCGCGGGCAAGTCGACGACGCTGCTCGCGATCATGGGCGTCGTTCCGCCGAGTGCAGGCGACGTCCGCCTCTTCGGGCGCTCGCTTCGCGACAAACGCCCGGAGGACGTCTCGCGAGCGGGGGTGGCGCTCGTGCCCGAGGGACGCCACGTCTTCGGCGGGCTGAGCGTCGAGGAGAACCTGCGCCTCGGGCTCGCCGGCCGGCGGGGGCGCGACGGCGTCGGGGCCGACTTCGAGCGCATCTACGAGCTCTTTCCCGCGGTTCGGGAGTCGCTCCACCGCAGCGCCGGCGCTCTCTCGGGCGGGCAGCAGCAGCAGCTCGCGATCGCGCGTGCGCTGCTGGCGCGGCCGGACGTGTTGCTCCTCGACGAGCCCTCGCTCGGGTTGGCGCCGACGGTAGTCGAGTCGGTCTTCTCGGTGCTGAAGGAGATCCGGGAACAGGGGGTCACGATCCTCCTCGTCGAGCAGCGCGCCGAGGTGACGATCCGAGCCGCCGACCGGACGCACGTGCTGGCGAATGGCGCGCTGCGGCTCTCGCTCGCGCCCGGCGACGCCGACGACACGGAGCGGCTGGCGGCCGCCTATCTGTCGTGAACACCGCGCAGGCTCTGATCGACGCGGTCGCATTCGGCGCCGTCTACGCCGTCGTCGCGGTCGGGATCGGCCTCGTCTTCGGCGTCATGCGGCTGATCAACTTCGCCTACGGCGAGCTGATCACTGCGGGCGGCTTCACCCTCTGGTGGCTGCGCAACCAGCCCGCGCCGGTCGCGATCCTCGCCTGTTTCGCCGTCGTGATCGCGCTCTCGCTCCTGATGGAACGACTCGCGTTCCGGCCGCTGCGCTCGGCCTCGGCCGCGACGATGCTCGTCGCTACCTTCGCCGTCAGCTTCCTGCTGCAGAGCATCTACCTGCTGATCTTCGGGCCGCGCGGGAACCCCGTCTCGACGCTCGCGGGCCTCCAGACGGCGGTCTCGCTCGGGAAGCTCCACATCCGCTGGATCACCTTCGTCTCGCTCGGCACCGGCCTCGTCCTGCTGCTCGGGACTGCGCTCGTCCTCGAGCGGACGACAATCGGGCTGCACATGCGCGCCGCGGCCGCCGACTTCCGCACCTCCCGGCTGCTCGGCGTGCGCGCGAACCGCGTGATCGCGTTCGCGTTCCTGATCTCGGGGTTCCTCGCCGCCGCCGTCAGTGTGCTCCTGACGGTCGAGGACCAGCTCGTGACGCCGAACTACGGCGTCTCGGTGACGATCCTGGCGCTGGTCGGCGTGGTCGTCGGAGGGCTCGACCGGCTCTGGACGGCGACGCTCGGCGGTTTCGCGATCGGGTTCGCGAACTCGTTCCTGAGCGACGAGCTGCAGGGAAGCAGGGTCTACCTGCCGTCGGTCGTCTTCGGGGCGGTCATCCTCGTGCTGCTGCTGCGGCCCGGCGGCCTCTTCGCGGGGCGGCGGCCGCCCGTGGAGCGCATGTGACGCGCCGCAGGCTCGAGGCGCTGCTCGAGTTCCTCGGGCCGGCGGCGCTGCTCGTCCTCGTCGCGCTCGCCGGCAGCCTCACCTCGGCCGCGCGCGAGATCGAGTTCAGGAACGCCCTCGTCAGCGCCGCGATCGTGATCGCCCTCTACGTCTTCGTCGGCAACTCCGGCGTCATCTCCTTCGGCCACATGAGCTTCGTCGCCGTGGGCGCGTTCCTCTCCGGGATCCTCACGATCGAGGGGCAGAGCAAGCAGTTCGTCCTGCCGGGGCTCTTCCCGTTCCTGAAGCACGCGACGATCGGCAGCTGGCCCTCGCTGGCCCTCGCCGCCGCGGTCGGGGGGGTGTATGCGTTCGCGGTGGGGCTGCCGCTGATGCGCCTCTCCGGCCTGCCGGCCGGGATCGCGACCTTCGCCGTGCTCGGGATCACCTACAACGTCCTGCGCAACTGGACGAGGATCGGCCCCGGGCCGCTGACGCTCTCGCTGGTGCCGGAGACGACGACCGTCTGGACGGCGGCCGGGGGGGCGGTGATCGTCACGGGCGCCGCGTTCCTCTACCAGCGGAGCCCGGCTGGGCGGATGCTCCGGGCGACCCGCGAGGACGCGGGCGCCGCGCGCGCTTCGGGCATCGACGTCTACCGGCAGAGGCTGCTCGCGTTCACGCTCTCGGGGGCGCTCTGCGGCTTCGCGGGCGGCCTGCTCGTCCACCTGCTCGGCTCGATCACGACCGATCAGGTCTACCTCGAGCTGACCTTCCTGACGCTCGCGATGCTCGTGATCGGCGGCAGCGGCAGCCTGCTGGGCGCGACGGTCGGCGGGCTCCTGATCAGCGGCCTAAACTCCTTCCTCGGCGACGCGGAGAACGGTGTCCAAATCGGCTTCAGGCTGAAGCTTCCCTCCGGAACCAGCCTCGTCGTCCTCGGCGCGTTCATGGCGCTCGTGCTGATCCTGCGCCCCTCCGGTCTCACCGGTGGGCGTGAGCTGCGGCTGCCCCGGCGGCGGCCGCCGTCCGCAACGGCCACGTCCGAGGGACAGGCCCTCGGCCATGGCTCCGGCGGCCACGTCTAGAGACAGACCCCGGCCGCGTCTCGGCAGGCCAGGGCGCGGGGCGAGCCATGGCCGGGGATAGAGCTGCCGCGTCTCGGCGAGCCAGGGCGGGGCGAGCCCTGGCCGGGGCAGTCCCTGGCCGAGTCTCGGCAGGCCGCGGCGAGGGGAGCCGTGGCCGGGGACAGGCCCGGGCGCCGAGACTTGGCAGGCCGCGGCGGGGAGAGCCGTGGCCGGGGACAGGCCCCGGCGGTGGCCCCGGGGACGGGCGCCGGATCGCCCAGGCTAGGAGGGTCGCGGCTCGGAGCCGTCGAAGACGCGCAGCGGCACGTCGGAAAGGCACACCCCGCCGTCGGCGGTGACGAGCCAGGTGTCCTGCATGTAGAGGCAGCTCCGCTCGTCGGGCGTGATCGCGTGCGGGTGCATCGAGACGACCATGTTCGAGCGCAGCGGCAGCTCGTTCCCCTCGCCGATCCGGGGGAACTCGATCATCGTCATCCCGATCGAGTGGCCGGTGACGTGCCCGAGAGTGAACCCGCGGTCGAGAAATGGCTTCGAGACCGCGCGGTGCACGTCGTGCGCGGTCGCCCCCTCGCGCATCGTCTCGCGTGCTGCGGCGGCGTACTCCTCGTAGGCCTCGAGCGCCGAACGCGTCTGGGCACTCGGCCTCCCGCCACAGATCGGACGCGAGAACTCGACCCAGTGGCCGCCCGGGCCGGCGACCTCGAGACCGTAGAGGAGGAGGTCGTCGCGTTCGACTCGGCGGTCGTGTGAAGGGAACTTGAACTCTGGCGCGGCGGCGCCGGCGGGGCCGGTGAGAACCATGTCCATCGTCGTCCGGTAGGTGCCGCGGGCCGTGAAGACCCGCTCGGCCGCGGCCATCAGCTCCGCCTCGGTCGCGCCTGGCTCGTAGGCCTCGAGAACCGCCCAGAAGCCTTCCTCGTTGATGCCCAGGCTCTCGCGGACGGAGTCGAGCTCCTCGTCGCTCTTGACAGCGCGGGCCAGGTCGAACTCGCGCTCGAAGGCGACGATCTCCGTCGTCCCGGCGGCCAGCGCACGGTAGTCCCGGACAGTCATCACGTAGTCCAGCCCATAGACGCCGGCGCGGCGGAAGCCGCGGTCGCGTAGCCATTCGCCCGGATGCTCCGCGAACACGACGTCCTCGATCCACGTCTCCGAATGGTCGCCGACCCAACGCGCCTCCCGGGGGAAGACGATCGAGGGATCGCTTTCGACCGGCAGGACCGCGTAGGCGTAGCGGTGGAGGATGCGGAATCCCGAGAGGTACCGGACGGCGCCCTCGAAACCCGTGTACTCGGAGCCGGCGACGATCACGGCGTCGACTCCGGCCTCCGCGGCCGCTTCGCGTACCGCTGCGTAGCGGCGTTCGATCTCGCCCCTGCTCGTCATCCCCAGCTCCTTTCGATCCCCTTGACGATCGCCGTCAACCCGCGGTTGAGCGGTGCCTCGACGCCGTGCCGGTCGCCGAAGGCGACGATCGCCCCGTTCAGGAAGTCGATCTCGGTCGCCCGGCGCGCCTCGACGTCCTGGAGCATGCTCGGCTTGTGGTCGTAGGCGACCTCCTTGCGCGCTGCGAAGTCGAAGAGCTCCTCGGGGTCCCGGTCGAGGACGATCCCCTGGGCGTCGGCGACCGAACGCCCCTCCCCCATGATGGCCCACGCCAGCTCCCGCGTTGGCGGTTCGGCGACCCGCCCGTGGGTCAGCCCCGTCACCGCCGCGATCGCGTTCGAGGCCGCGTTGAAGATGAGCTTTCGCCACTGTGCGCCCCTCGCATCCTCGAGCGCGACCGTCGGCATCCCGCCCCGCGTGCACGCCTCCGCGAGCGCGCGCACCTTCTCCATCGGGGCAGGCCGCGGCTCGAAGGGGCCGATGTGGGTATCGCCCTTCGTGTCCCAGACGACGTGGCCCGGGGCGGCGAGGTGGCCGGCGGGGAACGTCGTGCCCCGGATCACCTCGGCGACGTGCTTCGCGACCAGCTCCTCGTTGCCGGCGCCGTTCTGGACCGAGCAGACGGCGCCGCCCGCGAACGCACTCGCGCACGCGGCCATCGCGGCATCGGTGTGCATGCTCTTCGTCGCGACGATCCCGAAATCGCAGGCCGGGAGCTCTGCAGCGTTCGTCGTCGCGCGCACGCGGCCCTCGAGCTCGCCCGCTCCCGAGATTCGGAGGCCGTTGCGGTTGATCGCCTCGACGTGGCGGGGGTCGAGGTCGTATGCCCAGACCTCGACCCCCTCGACCTGCGTGAGGTGGGCGGCGAAGAGCGATCCGACGGCGCCGCAGCCGACCACGCAGACTCTCATCCGCCAGCCTCCCGCGCCCGCACGAGCCGGTACATCGCGCTGTGGAGCGGCACGGCCACGCCCAGCCGCTGCGCCTCCCGAACGAGCGCGCCGGTGATGAAGTCGACCTCCGTGCGCCGGTGCGAGCGAACGTCCTCGAGCATCGAGGGGACGTGCGCGTAGTGACCCGAGGCGGCCTCGGTCTCGCCGCGCCGCACCGCGAGGACGTTCATCTCCCAGGGATCTTCGTAGAGCTCGACGCCGGCCGCGGCGGCGACCCGCTTGCCCTCCTCCATCAGGTCGTGAACGAGGTGCCCGAGGTCGACCGGCTGATCGCGCGCCGCGAACTGCCCGACGTGGGGGAGGTCGGTGAGCGCGGCCACCGTGTTGACCGTCGCGTTGAACACGAGCTTCGACCACTGGGCCGGCCTCAGGTCGGGAAACGTACGGGCGCGCAGGCCCCCGCTCTCGAGCAGCGCCCGCACCTGTTCGACCCGCTCCTCCGAGACGCCGCCGTCGTAGGGGCCCATCCAGGTCTCCGTGTCCAGCTCGTATTCGACGTGCGCGTCGCCGTGGCGGACGCCGCTCATGAAGGTGACCGCGGAGACGAGCGGCCAGTCGCCGTGGCGCCGGACGATCTCCTCGGCGCCGAGGCCGTTCTGGATTGTCATCAGGGTGGCGCCGGGCGCGAGGCCCGCCAGGCGCGAGGCGGCGGCGTCGAGGTCGGTGGCCTTCGTCGCCAGGATGCCCAGGTCGAACTCCGGGAGCTCGGCCGGGTCGGCCGTGGCGGCGACGCGCGCGACGAAGTCGCTCTTGCCCGACACCCGCAGGCCCTCACGCTCGAGCGCCAGAGCGTGCTCCTCACGTCGCACGAGCAGCGACGTCTCGGCGACGCCCGCCAGGTGCCCGGCGTAGAGGCTCCCGATCACACCGCCGCCGATGACGCAGACGCGATCCACGGCGCAACGCTAACGCGGCCGGCGGGAGTAGGCTCGCCCTGATGCCGGTCGACCGCGTGATCCTCGGCTGCGGCAACTTCGGCGGCATCGGCTCGACGCTCGACCTCGTCGGCCGTGGCGAGACCGAGGAGCAGGCGTTCGCGATCATGGACGCGGCCTGGCAGATGGGCATCCACCGCTTCGACACCGCCGACGCCTACGGCGGCGGGCGCTCGGAGGCGACGATCGGCCGGTGGATCGCAGCGACCGGGAACCGTCCGCGGCTGACGACGAAGACGTTCAACCCGATGGAGGCGGGGGGCGACAGCGGGCTCGCCCGGACGCGGATCCTGCGCCAGATCGAGAGCAGCCTCGGGCGTCTCGGCGTCGAGCGCGTCGAGCTGTACCTGGCCCACGCATTCGATCCGGCGACGCCGGTCCCGGACACGGCGGCCGTCTTCGAGGAGCTTCTCGAGCGGGGTGTGGTGGAGGCCTACGGGGTCTCCAACGTCGAGGCGAACGAGCTGGCGCTGTTCCTGGAGGCGGGCCGGCCGACGACGGTGCAGAACTCCTACTCGTTGCTCGAGCGCAGCGACGAGACGGCGGTCCTACCCCTGTGCGCGGCCTCGGGACTCGCCTACCAGGCTTTCAGCCCGCTCGCCGGCGGCTGGCTGACCGGGAAATACCGCCGTGCAGAGCAGCCGCCCGCGGGCTCGCGGATGACGCTGCGACCCGAGCCCTACCGTCACCTCGAGGACGGGCGGGTCTACGTCGGCCTGGAGCTCCTGGCGGACGAGGCGGCACTCCGAGGAGTGGACACCGCGGCACTGGCGCTCGCCTGGCTGCTCGCGAGCCCCCACCTCGACGCGATCGTCGTCGGGCCGCGCCGGCCCGAGCACCTCGACCCGGTCATGCAGGCCCTTACCGTCTTGCTGTCGGAGGGGGAGCGGGCGGCGCTAGGCTCGCTCTTCCCGTGAGACGCCCTGCGGCGAGAGTTCACGCGCGACCCCGGCTCTGCCGGGCGGGTGCCGCCGCGGGCGGAGGGCGCGCGTGCTCGTCCTGAACCAGCGCGAGGTCGAGGAGCTCCTCGACTTCCCCGGCTGCATCGAGGCGATGGAGGCGGCGCTCGTCGCGCTCGCCCGCGGCGAGCTCCACCAGCCGCTGCGCCCGGTCGTCCGGCCTCCGGGTGAGTCCAACTTCCTCGGGCTGATGCCGGCGCACCGCGCGGGGGCACGGCCCCTCTACTCGCTGAAGACGGTCTGCGTCTTCCCGGACAATCCGCAGCGCGGTCTCGACGCTCACCAGGGGTCCGTGACGCTCTTCGACGGCGTGACCGGGGAGGTGCGCGCGATGCTGAACGCCTCCGCGATCACCGCCATCCGCACGGCGGCCTGCTCGGCGCTCGCGACGCGCGTGCTCGCGCGCAAGGATGCCCGGGAGCTCGCGATCCTCGGCGCGGGAATCCAGGCGCGCGCGCATCTGGAGGCGCTGCCACTCGTCCGCCCCTTCGAGCGCATCCGCGTCGCGAGCCGCAATCCGGAGCGCGCCCGGGAGCTTGCCGCCGAGGCCGGGGCCGAGGCTGCCTCCTCCGCCGAGGAGGCCGTGCGCGGGGCGGACGTGATCGTCACGGCGACCAGCTCCGCCGAACCCGTACTGCGGCGCGAGTGGCTGAGGCCCGGCGCCCACCTCAACGCCGTCGGAGCCTGCTTTCCCCACACGCGCGAGCTCGACGCGGCGACGGTCGCGGCCGCAGCGTTCTTCGGCGACCGCCGGGAGTCGGTCGAGAACGAGGCTGGCGATTACCTGCTCGCCCTCGAGGAGGGCGCGATCGGCGCGGATCACCTCCGCGCCGAGCTCGGCGAGGTGCTGACCGGCGTCAGGCCCGGCCGCTCCTCGGAGGAGGAGATCACCGTCTTCGAGTCGCTCGGCCTCGCGGTCGAGGACCTCTTCGCCGCCGAGTACGTCGTCAGCCGCGCCCGCGAGGCGGGCCGCGGGGCCGACGTCGAGTTTTGATCTCGATCGAGGAGATCCGCCGGGCGCAGCAGACGATCGCCGGCGCCGCCGTTCGCACGCCGCTCGTCCGACTCGACGCGCCGGAGGCGCCGGCCGAGATCTACCTGAAGCTCGAGAGCCTCCAGCCGATCGGTTCCTTCAAGATCCGCGGCGCGACGAACGCGATCCGGCGCGCGTCCCCGGAGGCCACCGCGCGCGGCGTCGTTACCGCGAGCGCCGGCAACATGGCGCAGGGAGTCGCGTGGGCCGCACGGGAACTCGGCGTGCCCGCCACCATCGTCGTTCCAGAGCACGCGCCGCAGACGAAGCTCGACGCGATCGAGCGGCTCGGTGGGACCGTCGTGAAGGTGCCCTCCGCGCGCTGGTGGCAGATCATCGTCGACTGCCACTACGACGGCGCCGAGGGACTCTTCGTCCACCCCGTCCAGGACGACCTCGTGATGGCCGGCAACGGCACGATTGGCCTCGAGATCCTCGAGGACCTGCCCGATGTCGATCTCGTCCTCGTCCCCTACGGTGGCGGCGGGCTCACCGCCGGCATCGCGAGCGCGATCCGCGCCCTCGCCCCCGCCGTCGGAGTCTGCCCCGTCGAGCCCGATACGGGCGCTCCGGTCGCGGCCTCCCTCGCGGCCGGGGAGCCCTGCGAGTTCGACTACCGGCCCTCCTTCGTCGACGGCTCCGGCAGCCCCCGCGTCCTGCCCCGCATGTGGGAGCTCGTCTCGAGCCTAATCGACCGATCGTTCACGGTCTCCCTCGGCGAGGTCGCGGCGGCGATCCGCCTGCTCGCCGAGCGGGTTCGCGTCGTCGCCGAGGGCGCCGGAGCGCTTGCTCCGGCCGCCGCCCTCTCCGGCCGCGCCGGCACCGGGAAGATCGTCTGCGTGGTCTCGGGCGGCAACATCGACCTCTCCCTCCTGGCGACCATCCTCGGGGGCGAGACGCCTCGGTAACGCCTCACCTCTCCACCGCGCTCACCCGGGGCAAGTAGGCTGGAGCGGTGATCGCAGAAGGAGAGCGCTTCCCGGTCGAGTCGCTGCCGAAGCCGCTCGAGGGCCCCACCGTCGTCTACTTCTACGCGGCCGACTTCACCGCCGGCTGCGAGCGGGAGGCGCGGAGCTTCGAGGGCCTCTACGACGACTTCCGGGCCGCGGGAGTCGAAGTCGTCGGCGTGAGCGTCGACACCTCTGACAGCCACGACCGATTCGCGCAGGAGTGCGGCCTTCGCTTCCCGCTGGTGGCCGACCAAGGCGGTGCGCTCACGGAGCGCCTGGGCCTCTCCAAGGACTACGGCGACCACGGGACGCTCGCGGCTCGCGTCACCCTCCTGCTCGACGCTGAGGGGGAGGTGCGGCGAGTGTGGCCCTCGGTGGAGGTGGGTGGGCACGCCGAGGAGGTTCTCGCCGCCGCCAGGCAGCTGGCCGAGCCTGATTGACTTCCAGGCTCCGGCCTGAAGAGAATCCTCGGGTGCCGGGTTACGTCACGAACGAGTCGGCGGTGCCCGGGCACCGTGACGAGGGAGACACCGCGGAGACGCGCGTGGCGGTCGGCGCCTCGACGGGCTGCGAGCGGCTCGAGCAGCGCGTCGTCCGGTTCGCACCGGGGCGGTCGAGCGATCGCTCGCTCGACAGCCGCCAGGAGGTTCTGTACGTCGTGTCCGGCCGCGGCACGCTCAGGCTCGCCGGCGGTAGCCACGAGCTCGAGCCCGGAAACGGCGCCTACGTCCGGCCGGGCGAGCGCTGGTCGATCGAGAACCGCGACGACGAGGAGCTCGTACTGCTCTCCGTGACGGCTCCGGCGGAGGCTCCACCGACGGGAGACGCCGTCGTCGTCCGCTATGAGAACCGCCCCTCGCTGCCGGCGGGCAAGGACAGGGAGTTTCGATACCTGGTCAACCAGGACCTCGGCTGCCCAGACGTGACGCAGTTCGTCGGGACGATCCCCCCGGGACGCTCGCCCGAGCACAGCCACACCTACGACGAGGTCGTCTACGTCGTCGAGGGCGAGGGCATGCTCCACGTCGGCGGCACCGACACACCGATCTCGGCGGGGTCGTGCATGCACCTGCCGCCGTTCGAGCAGCATTGCTTGGAGAACACAGGCCCCGGCCCGATGCGGGTGCTCGGGGTGTTCCATCCGTCGGGAGATCCGGCGTCTCGTGCCTACGAGAGCCGCGAGTAAGACAACCACAAGGAGGATGTAGATGAAGAAGGCAGGGCTGTTCCTGCTCACCGCAATGCTCGTAGCGGCTGCGCTCGTGGCGGCGACCGCATCGCCGGTCTCGGCCTCGCCAGCGGCGGCGGCCAAGCCGATCGCGTGCACGGGACTTCCGGTTGGATTCATGGGCCCGATCACAGGCTCGGTCGCGTTCCTCGGCGACGAGCAGCTGCACTGGGCGCAGTTCTCGCTCGACAGCTTCAACAAGGCGAACAAGACGAGCTTCACGCTCCAGCAGGTCGACACGCAGCTCAACCCCTCGCTCGCCCAGACGGGTGCCACGAAGCTTGCGGCCGACAGCTCGGTCCTCGGCGTCGTTGGCCCCGCGGGCAGCCAGGAGGTGCAGGCCGTCGGCTCGATCTACAAGCGCGCGAAGCTCGCGTACGTCTCGATGTCGGCGACGAACGCGACCCTGACGACGGGCAAGTACCCGACGTTCTTCCGGGTCGTGGGGAGCGACAAGTCCCAGGCTGACAGCGACGCGAACTTCATGATCAAGAAGCTGCATGCGAAGCGCGTGTTCATCGTCGACGACCAGGAGTCGTACTCGACCGGAATCGCGGACGAGGCCGGCAAGGTCCTAAAGGCGAAGGGCGTCAAGGTCGACCGCGAGTCGGTGAACCAGAAGACAACCGACTTCTCCTCGCTCGTCTCGAAGATCTCCGACTCGACGACGGTCGTCTTCCTGCCCTGGCAGGTGGCGGCGAACGGGCAGCTCTTCTACGAGCAGATGCGGGAGCAGGGCAAGAACGCGAAGATCTTCGGGTCGGACGGCCTCGACTCCGGTGACTTCAAGGCCAGCGGCCGCTACATCTCGTCATTCGCCCGCGACATCCGCGGAACCCGCGGAACCGCCGGGCTGATCAAGTCCTACGAGTCGCGCTACGGCTCCAAGTGGGGCACCTTCGGGCCTCCCACCTACGTCGCGACGCAGGCGATGCTGTCGGCGTACAAGGCGGCGTGCAAGGACAACAAGGCGACCCGCAGCGAGGTGCTCGCCGACATGTACAAGGTGAAGATCGGCAAGACGATCCTCGGTCTGCCGCTCTCCTTCAACCGGCACGGGGACAACCCCAGCGCCAAGTTCTACGTGTATCAGATCACCGGCTCGAAGCGGACGCTCGTCGGCTGAGGCCGGAACGCGAGGGGCGGCCCGAGCAGGGCCGCCCCGCCGCGAACGGCCGTAGAAACCCCCGCGTGGACCTTTTCGTCCAGCAACTCGTGAACGGTGTGACGCTCGGCAGCGTCTACGCGCTAATCGCGCTGGGGTACTCGATGGTCTACGGGATCCTGAAGCTCCTGAACTTCGCGCACGGCGACGTCTACATGATCGGCGCGTTCATCGGCTACGGCGTCCTGAACGTCTTCGGCGGCTCGGTGAGCCCCGTGATCCCGATTCCGCTTCTGATCGTCCTGATGTTCGGAGCGGCCATGCTCGGATCGGGACTCCTGGGGGTGGCGATCGAGCGCTTCGCCTACCGGCCGCTCCGCAACGCGCCCCGGATTGCGCCGCTGATCTCGGCGCTCGGCGTCTCGTTCTTCCTGCAAAACGCCGCGCTCCTGCTCTTCTCGCCGAACTTCCGCTCCTACGACAGCTTCGAGCTCTCCGGTGGGAGTCTCTTCCTGCCCCTCCATGCAGGCGTGCTCAAGATCTCGCCGCTGCGGATCATCGTGATCGTCGCCACCCTCGGTCTCATGGTGGCGCTGACGCTCTTCGTCGGCCGGACGCAGCTCGGCCGCGCGATGCGGGCTACGGCCTTCGACCGGGAGGCGGCGGCGATGATGGGGATCGACGTCGACAAGGTGATCGTCGTGACCTTCTTCATCGGCTCCGCGCTCGCGGGAGCCGCAGGCGTCATGGTCGGGCTCGTCTTCCAGCGCGTCTACCACTTCATGGGCTTCATCGCCGGCCTCAAGGGCTTCACGGCGGCCGTCGTCGGTGGGATCGGGAACATCCCGGGTGCGATGCTCGGCGGGCTCTTCATCGGCCTCGCGGAATCGTTCTCGACCGTCTACCTCTCGTCGACGTTCTCCGACCTGATCGTCTTCGGGGTTCTCATCGCCGTCCTCCTCGTGCGACCGACGGGACTGCTCGGGCGCGCCGACATCAAGAAGGTGTAGGCGATTGATCGGAAAAGCGTCGATCAATTGCCTATGTGTCGGGGTCGCTGCGCGACGGGGCCTGGCGGCCGCTAGAGGTTCGCTCGAAGCGCGCTGCCGACGGCCGAACAGTTGCCGAGATGCCGCCGCGCGCATGTCGACTGCGTCTTGTCCGCCGGCCGCCTGGCCGAGTTCCTGATGGAGCAACCGGCATCTGAGAGCCAGCGGATCGGAACGGACGAGTGGGTGGCGCAGGCGGAAGGGCGTACGGCTGCCGGCTGGGGGCGGCTCGCGCCGCTCCGGCGTCAGCTCGACCGGGCGCCGACCCCGGCCCGCCTCGCGCTCTTCCTCGCGGCCGCGGCGCTCGTGCCCGTGCTCACGAGCGACCAGTACGTCCTGCGCATCGGGTTCGACACGCTCGTCTTCGCGCTGCTCGCGATCGGGCTGAACGTCGTCGTCGGCTTCGCCGGACTGCTCGATCTCGGCTACGTCGCGTTCTTCGGCTTCGGCGCCTATGCCTACGCGATCCTCTCCTCGGACCATTACGGCATCCACTGGCCGGCCGAGGCCTCCGTCCCCGTGATCGTCCTCGCGACAGCCCTCCTCGGCTTGCTGCTCGGTCTGAGCTCTTGGCGGGTCGGCGGGGACTACCTCGCGATCGTGACCCTGTTCTTCCTCCAGGCCTTCGTCGTCTTCACGACGAACGGGAACCACATCAGCTTCCTCGGCTTCACGCCCTCGACGAACATCACGGGCGGACCGAACGGCATCCCCGGGCTCGACCCCTTCCGTCTGTTCGGGTTGCGGATCGACAACGAGCGCGGCTACTTCTACCTTGCCCTCGTCGTCGCCGCGCTCGTGCTCGCGATCCTCTACCTCGCGATCCGGTCACGCACCGGGCGCGCCTGGCAGGCGTTGCGCGAGGATCCGCTGGCCGCCGAGCTGATGGGGATGCCGGTGAACCGCCTGAAGCTGCTCGCCTTCGCGTTCGGGGCGGCAGTGGCCGGCCTGACGGGGACCCTGCAGGCCTCACTCTCCGGCGGGGTCTTCCCGGACAACTACGACGTCCCGCTCCTGATCACCGTCTACGCGATGCTGATCCTCGGGGGTGCGGGGAGCATGGCCGGGGCTGTGCTCGGCGCGATCACCGTCAATGTCTCACTCGAGGTCCTGCGGAACGCGAACCAGGCGCGCTGGCTCTTCCTCTCGGTCGTCCTGATCACGCTCGTGGCGAAGATCCGGCCCTGGCCGAAGCTACTAGCGGTCCTCGGGGGCCTCGTCGGCTTCGGGTACGCCTTCCACGCGATCGTCGCGGCGGCCTGGCCGAGCGGGACGAAGGGGCAAGCGGCAGGCGGCGACGCGATCGGTCGCGCGGTCCAGAGCTGGGTGATCCATCCCGCGCGAGCGACGACAGAGATCGGCAACTACGCGTTCGTGGCCCTGATCCTCGCCGTCCTCGCGCTGACGATCGTCGAGGGTTGGTGGCGTACGGTGGCGCTCGTACCGACTCTCTACCTGGCGGCGTTCGTGTGGGAGAACCGGCTGATCGCAACGCCGGAGGAGCAGGCGGCGACGCGTTTCCTCGTTCTCGGCGCGCTCCTGATCGTGCTGATGGCCGCGCGCCCGCAGGGCCTGATGGGAACCGCGCGCGTGGAGATCGCTTGACGTCTCGCTGCGGAAGGAACTCCGCCGTTGCACCCGCAACGCGGGGTGAGACGGTCAAGCCGGCGAAGCCGGCAGGGCCTCCAGGTCGGCGTCGCAAGCGACCGCCTTGGGGCTGGCAGTGAAGGCCGAGCCGGTGCTCGCGCTCCGCGGGGTGACGAAGCGCTTCGGCGGCCTGACCGTCGTCGACGGGCTCGACCTGGAGGTCGGCAAGGGCCAGGTCGTGAGCGTCATCGGGCCGAACGGGGCAGGCAAGACGACTGTCTTCAACCTCGTCACCGGCGTCTATCGCCCGGACGCGGGCGACCTCCTGCTCGAGGGACGCAGCATCGTCGGCCTGCGACCGCACGCGATCTGCAAGCGGGGGGTTGCGCGGACCTTCCAGACGCTCCGCCTCTTCCTGAACATGACCGTGAAGGAGAACGTGATGGCGGCCGCGTACAGCCACACGCGGGCGAACGTCTTCCAGTCGATCCTCCGTACGCCGCACGCGCGGCGGGAGGAGCGCGAGATCCACCGCCTCGCCGAGGAGCGGCTCTCCTTCTTCGGCCAGCGCCTGATGGGCTATCGCTGGAACCAGCCCGCCTACAGCCTCTCCTACGCGAACCGGCGGCGGCTCGAGATCGCTCGGGCGACGGCGACCAACCCGAAGATCCTGCTCCTCGACGAGCCCGCCGCGGGCATGAACCCCTCCGAGACGCACGAGATCGCCGAGCTGATCGGCCGCCTTCGCGACGAAGGCGGCTTCACGATCCTCGTCATCGAGCACGACATGCACGTCGTCGAGGGCATCTCCGATCGCGTGGTCGCCCTGGATCACGGCGAGAAGATCGCGGAGGGCTCGTTCGAGCAGGTCGCGACCGACCCGCGCGTGGTCGAGGCCTACCTGGGCCTGCGGGCGGCGGAGACGAAATGAGCCCGCTGCTCGAGCTCGACGCGGTCGACACCTACTACGGCCCGATCCACATCCTCCAGGGCGTCAGCCTCGCCGTCGAGGAGGGCGAGCTCGTCTGCCTGCTCGGGGGCAACGCCTCCGGCAAGTCGACGACGCTGAAGACGATCCTCGGCATCGTCCGGCCCCGGCGGGGGAGCGTCCGGTTCGCCGGTGAGGACGTGACGCAGCGACCGACGAGCTACAGGATCGCCCGCGGCATCGCGATCGTTCCCGAGAACCGCCGGCTCTTCGCGCCGATGACGGTGCTCGAGAACCTCCAGATGGGCGCCTACCTGCGCGGCGGCGGAGACGAGGCCGACTACGACCGGGTCTTCGAGCTCTTCCCGCTCCTCCACGAGCGCCGCGCCCAGCTCGCCGGAACGCTCTCGGGCGGCGAGCAGCAGATGGTGGCGATGGGGCGGGCGCTCATGTCACGGCCGAAGCTGATGCTGATGGACGAGCCGTCGATGGGGCTCGCCCCGATCCTCGTGGAGCGGAACTTCGAGATCATCAAGCAGGTGCACGAGTCCGGGGTCGCGATTCTCGTCGTCGAGCAGAACGCGAACGTCTCGCTCTCGATCGCCGACCGCGGCTACGTCCTCCAGACGGGGCGGGTCGTGCTCGCCGACGACGCGCCGGCGCTGCTGGCGCACGAGGACTTGAAGAAGGCCTACCTCGGTCGCTGACGCGCGCGCGAGCCGCTGCGGGGCCGACTCCACAGGAACGCCCAGCCGCAGTATGGCTGGACTGCCGTAGTCCAACCCGGGCGCCGACCCCGCTCTCACATCGTAGTCGGCCGCGCCACGCCGCGCACGCGTTACCGCAGCGGGGCTACGCCGTCCGGAAGCGAATAACGAACGTGTTCTCGACCCAGGGCAGCGCCCGGAGGCGCAGGGGACGACGACGATCGACCCTGGGCCGGTAGGCCCGAAGACACCGAGGCCTACGCGCCCAGGCGGCTGGACACCCGTCCCGTGCGCGGCACCGTCGTTCGCGTTCTACGTGGCGGCGGGGGCGGGGGTGCCGGTTCGACTCGTCGCGGTTGCGATTCACCTCCTCCCCTTGGGACGGTTCGTCAACCGTCCGGGTTCGGCAGCCGCGTGACGGTTCGCGCGTGACAAGTGGGCGCTGACCCACTAACGTCGAGACGTGTCGCCGCAGATGAGACGTTTCGCGCCGCTGCTTCTCATCCTGGCGGTGGTGTTCTTCCTCGTCCCGCTCCTGACGCGCTCGCACAAGGGCAGCCTGTCCGCGAAGGAAAAGGCGACTCGCGCGCTCAGCGCGATCGCGCGGATCGACGCGGCTGAGCGGGTCTACACTGGTGCGCGCGGCCGCTACACCTCCCACCTCGCCGACCTCGTCACGCGGAGCAAGGGGCTCGGCGACGATCTCGCGACCGGACTCACCGTCGAGCTCGACGTCAGCTCCGACGGGCACACCTACCTCGCGCAGGTCGCGGGGGAGTTCCTCGGTCTCGTGCGTGCGAGGACGGGGCCGAAGCTGAGTACCGACACGTGCGTGGTTCTGAAGAAGGCCTCGGGCGTGAAGTGCCCGGTCGCCGCGCCGCGAGTCAAGTAGTCGTCCTGCGGCCAGGCCCGCCCAGAATGGGCACCGAGATTCCGCCAGCACCCGGGCTGTGTCACCGAACCGAGTGGATGCCGTCGCGTGCGCGCGGCGCGGAGGCGGGGCCGAGCTCTCCGGACGCTTCGTGACCGCAGGCGGCACGGACGAGCTCCTCGATCGCGGGTGAGGGCGCCAGGTCGAGCTGCTTGCGGAGCTGCGCCCGGAAGAGGCGGTACTGGCGGATCGCGTCCGCCGGATTGCCCTCGCGAAGGTACGCGGTCATCAGCAGCCGGTGCGCGCTCTCGCGGAGCGGGTCGCCCGCGACCGACGCGAGGCCGACCTCCGTCGCCTCGGCAAGGCGTCCGGCTGCGATCAGGTTCGTGCAGAGCACGTCGAGGGCGTGCAGCCGGAGCTGACGCAGGTGCTCCCGCTCGACGGGGATCCACTCGTCGTACCAGTCGGGGAGCAGGTCCCCTGCGGTGGCGAGCGCCTCGGCCTCGGCAGCGCCCACCGTCTCCCCGCGGAGCACCCGATGCGCCGACGTGCCGACTTCACGCGCGTCGACGGCCACCCCCCTACCCAGGCCCATATCCGCCCCGGTTGCCTCGACGAGCCGCTCGTCCGCCGTTCGGAGCCGCCACAACGTCGTCCGCAGGCACGCGTGGGCGCGCGCCTCGGTGGTGTCGGGCCAGAGCGTTCCGGCCACGTATGCACGCAGGCGGGGTCGCGCCTGGAGCGCCAGGAAGGCGAGGAGGCGCCGCGCGTTCAGCGGCAGGCGGATCGGGACGCGCGCTCGACGGAGCTCGAACCCGCCGAGGAGCTCGAGGCGCAGGCCGCAGCCGGGCCCGGGGGGCCCAAGAACGTTCTGCCGCAGCAACGGTGTGGTCGACCTCGACACAGGGGCTCCCTTGCTGGTGCCGTCACGATCTCAGATTTCCCCGGCCGGTGTCAACGACGAGGTGACGCGGAGGTGACGCGGCGGTGACACGGCGCTGACGGGTCGCCGACAGGCTGGATCCCGACGAGCCCTGCGGCCGACACGGAAAGGGGAATGTTCGATGCCCGACAAGGCTGAGGAGAACGAGGTCGCCCGCGACCTGCTGGAAGCGTCGGAGGCGATCGGGCGCCTGAGCGAGGACGAGGGGACGTTCCGGGCCGCAGTGGACGCGTTCCGGGCACAGGATGGAGAGTCGTTCAACTCGCTCCTCGAACGGCTGGAGCTCCGGCGGTACTGCCGCGTGGTCTGCGACTGGCTCTGCACCAAGGAGTGCGTCCTGATCTGCCTGGAGCTCTGCGGCCCGCCGCCGGAGAAGCCGCCGACGATCGGCGAGATCCGCGAGTTCGCCGAGGTCGTGCGCCGCGTGACGGCCGACGAGGAGCTCGTCGAGCTGCTGGCCACCTCGGTCGAGGACCGCGACCAGGAGTCCTTCAAGCGCCTGATCTCCGAGGCCAAGGCCGAGCGCTGGTGCCACCTGCTCTGCCACTGGGCCTGCCTCGTTCGGTGCCGGCTCATCTGCCGGGTCGTGTGTTCACCGATCCCGATCCGACGTCAGAACCTCGTCGAGGAGCTTGCTGCCGCCGGCGAGACGATCGGCGCAATCGGCGGCGACGAAAAGGCCTTTGCCGCCGTGCTGAAGGCCGTCCAGACCGGTGACTGCGATCTCGTGCGCGGCGCTCTGGTGCCGCTCGGCCTCGGAGGTCGTTGTGCAGTCATCTGCGAGTGGTTCTGCAGCTGGCGCTGCGTGCTCCTCTGCCTCCGCTTCTGCCTGCCATTCCCCCTCGCGAAGGTGGACACCTCGATCAAGGAGATGCTCGAGTTCGCGCAGGCAAGCGGACGGCTTCGCGCCGAGGGGAGCGTTCTCGAGCGCCTCAGCGGTGCGGTCGGCCGGGAGGATCCGGAGGCGTTCGCGCAGGCGGTCAAGGAGCTACAGCTCGAACGCTTCTGCATCCAGCTCTGCCATTGGCTCTGCTTCTTCCGCTGCCGCGTCTTCTGCCGCTGCGTCTGCGGGCCCGACAACCATCCCTGGTTCACGCATGTCGGCGACTTCCACATCTACGCCGACATCGACCCCGGCGACGGGCTCACGAACAAGGCTGTCTTCGGCCACGGCGGTCCCAAGTTCGCCTTCGACGGCTGTCTGCAGCTTCGTGGGTTCTGCCCGAAGTTCTCGCCGAGCTTCCCTGGCGTGCCGATGCGTTACCGGTTCCTCTACCAGGAGCTGCCGGCAGCGACACAGAAGCCTCTCGTCGGCGACCTGCTCTGCGGGGTCAACGTCGGCTACCGGCAAGTCGTGTGGCCGGATGCGGACACGACGTCGATCCCCTGGAAGACCAAGGCGACGACGTCGTTCCAGACTCAGACGATCGCGATCGAGGGCTCCGGCGCGACACCGCCTTCGACGCCTCCTGTCACGGGAGCCGACTGGTACGCCCCGCCCACGCACGTCGTCGTGCCGGACCCCGACGGCTGGATCGAGGTCGATCCCGACGCCGGCGACGACGGTTACTACGGCGCGCTGATCGGGTTCGACACGACGAATCCCTTCTCGGACGGCGACCCCGCGCCGGGAGTACTCGCCGGCGTCGAGGTGCCGGGGCCGGCCCAGAAGAACGGCCGGGACCTCGCGATCGTCTTCGAGGCCACACGCGTCGGCGTGGCCGGCCCGGCAGACTTCACGAACTCGCTGCCGAAGATCCGGATCAACAACTGGACCGAGGTGCAGCTGCTGAACCTCGTTCAGTTCCATACCGGCGGCGGGACGCCGTGCTCGCCTCTGAGCACCGATCTCGATATCGAGTACACGGCTGACCACGAGTTCATGGCGCAGTGGTTCGTCCAGATCATCACGGCGGCGAGCCCGCCGCTCGTGATTCCCGCGCTGCCGCCGATCAGCAATCCGCCCGCGGACAACATCACCGCCCGCGGCGGCTTCGGCGTCCACCACGAGAGCATCGGGAGCTGGCCGAGCTGCTCGTACGCAGTCCGGCTGCACACGCGTCGGGCCTTGACCGACGGGCTCGTGGACGCCAGCTCGAGCTTCATCGAGCTCACCTTCTGCAAGTAGCGAAGGCCGGGTCGGGGGGGCCCCCCCCGCCCCCCCCCCCCCGTAGGGGCCCCCCCAAAAGCGGGGGCACCCGCGTCGGGCCTTGCCCGCGGGGCTCGTGGACGCCAGCTCGCGCTTCATCGAGCTCCCCTTCGGCACTTAGCGATGGCGGGGTCGGGGGCGCCCGCCGCGCCCCCGACCCACGTTCGTGCCCTCACCTAGTGCGGCGTCTCCCAACGTTTCGCTCGAAACTGACGGTTCGCCGACGCCGCACTATTCCGGCCGCTCGGCGGCCGGCGGCCGCGAAGCGGCCGAGTAGTGCGGCCCCCACCTGCCCTTCGTTTCCGGTCGAACGTTATGAGAGGCCGCACTAGGGCCCGAGTGACTTCCGTCCGTAGACGACGTAGAACGGGTTCGCATAGCCTGCCTTCGTGTCCATCGGGTCCTTCGTCATGAAGTAGCCGAAGCCGGCGAACTTCGATCGGTTGCGCTCGTGCTGCCGGACGGTGATGTAGTCACCCCAACGCTTGGGCGTGTAGTCGCCCTCGTCGAGGTGCCAGACGACCAGGTCGCCGAGGATGCCCACCGAGGTGTGGGCGTGATTCTTGGAGCCTCCGACGGCGACTGCGATGCCCACCTCCCCCTGGCTGCCGTTGACGCCGAGCGACGGGTAGGCGAACGCGTAGGCCTTGTTCCAGACCTGCGACTCGCTGACGAGCTTCCGCGTCGAGAGGTCGATGATCGCCACGCGCACGTGTGCGTTCGGAAAGGAGAAGCCGCCGGACGTCCCGGTTCCGCTCGCGGCGGTCCAGGCGAGCCACAACTCATCTCCCCGGCGGGCTGCGCCGCAGGCTTCGTACTGCGGGACGTGGCCGGAGAGGAAGCTGAGCCAGTCGTTCCCGTTC
Source organism: Gaiellales bacterium (assembly GCA_038237515.1). GTDB lineage: Bacteria > Actinomycetota > Thermoleophilia > Gaiellales > Gaiellaceae > JBBQDZ01. The sequence goes on along the minus strand of JBBRYP010000010.1, from coordinate 18,635 downwards.
GGAGCCTTCGAGGAGAGCGTCCCGTTCGGCCAGGCGGCGACACCGACCTTGAAGCGCGCGTACGTCGTGCTCGAGTCCGGCCAGGAATAGACCTGGAACGACGAGTTGTTCGGCTGCCCCGTCCAGATCCCGGCGTCGGCCGACCCCTGCACGAGGTGGGCGCCGACGGCGTTGGTCGCATCCGATGGGAAGGTGTGCCGCCCCGGAAGCGTCCCGCCCTTGGCGAGGTCGCTCAGCGCGAAGCGGGCGACGAGCCGGCCGTTCGTCGTCGGCGCGTCCGTCGAGACATGGAGGAACTCGTTCGTGAAGGACAGGTCGGGGTAGTCCATGTCTTCGGAGAGCCCGAAGGTCGACGCGGTGAAGTCCCAGTACGTCCAGGCACTCGTGAACTTCTTCTTGATCGCGGCCGGCGACGCGACGGCGACCCGGAACGCGCCGATGCCTTTCGAGTCGGCGCCGTGCTGCATGAACCAGACGAAGCGGTCGATCTCCCGGACGTAGACGACGATCTGGTCGCAGCAGAAGGAATGCGCGGCCCAGCCGGGGAAGACGGTCGTCGGGTCTGCAGACGTGAAGGTCGCGCCACCGTCGGTGGAGTAGTGGCAGAACCAGTTGCCGGAAAGCAGGACGACGCCGCTCTCGCTGTCGGCGCCGCTGACGTCGAGCGAGCCCTTGTTCTCGTCCATGGGGCCGGTCTTGCCGGTGCGCTCGTAGACGTAGAAACGAACGGGGTCGCCAGGCGGTTCGCCGGCACCCTTCTTCGCGTCCATGAGCTTCGTCGGAGACGATCGCTCCTCGAGCGGGATCGGCCGCCGAGCCTTCGGCACCCGACTGCGCCGCGGCTCCTCTTCCTCCTCCGCTCGGTGCTTCTGCGCCGGGTAGGGACCCTTGACCTTCTTCGCCTGGACCCGGAACGCGCGCGTCTTGAAGCTCTCTTGATCGGGGCTCATCGGTCTCGCCTTTCCTTCGCGATGGCTGTTGGCGCCGCCCGCGTAGCCGCGAGTCGAGGGGCGCGCGTCGGCGAGCACGCCAACCCGATGCTTCGGCGAGCCGACGGTTGTCCCGATTGACTCAGGTTCCCTCAGCTGTGTCAAGAAGCGACATCGCCTACGCGGACGACCGGCTCTGGCGGAGCCGGATCGGGACCTGCCGCGTCGGAGCTGGGGCCGGAGTCCGAGGTAACCGGAGGGCGGCCGCTAGGCTTAGAGGAGCAAGCAGCAGACAGAGCCTTGCCCGCCATGCGGACGCCCTCCTGAGCGGCAAGGCGGCGAGAGAGAAGGGACGGTCTCGATGAGCTCGAGTTCGAAGAAGCGGTCGACGATGGCGAAGATGACGCGCGAGCGCACGGTCAAGGAGCGCCGAGCGCTGAAGCAGGAGAAGAAGGACGAGCGAAAGCTGGCGGCGGCGCGAGGTGAGGCGGGCGTGACGGAGCCCATCGAGTCGGAGGAAACTCCCCTCGAGTCGCCGTCCGACCTCCAGGGGCCTGTCCGAAAAGTGAACCAGGGCGCCTGACAGGCGTCACGCGCCTCGATGCGGCGTCCTCGGTCGCGCAGATATGCCGCATATCGACGCTCCCTGCGTCCTTGCCTCGAGACCCGTGCCGCCTGTCATCCACCGTGGCCACTTTCCGGACAAGCCCCTAGTTCCCGGCGGCTGCAGGTCTCGCGTCACGGTACGTACGCGGCGCTCTCCAGGTTCCACTTTCCGGGCGGCAGGTTCGTGGGGAGCGGCACGGCTTGGAAACCGGATCCGTTCGGCCGGATGCTCCACAGCTTTGCCGTCTTCTCCGTTCCGACGACGATCGACCCCGTCGACGAGCGCAGCTGTCCCCCTCGAGCGAGATAGACGCTGCGACGGAAGGTGTCGGCGAGGTAGAGGCCGGGGATCGCATCGCCGCGCGCGATCGAGGCCGGGGCGATCGCAGCGATCGGGTTGAGACCGTTCCCCAGGCTTCCGATGAGCTCCTTCGTGCGGCCGTCGGCGTCGACCGCGAGCAGCCGCCCGCGTTTGCTGTCCTCGTCGATCGCGAGGACGGCCCAGCCCGACGCGGTTCCGAAGCGGCGCGGGGCGATGACGAGGTTGTCGGGGCCTCCCGGACCAGCGAACTCGCCGACGCGGTCGAGGGAGCCGTTTCCGTGGAGGACGTAGACGGCTCCGCCGTTCGAGCTGGAGCCGCCCGTCGCGGCGACCAGCCCGCCGCCGAACCGCCCGCCGGGGCGGTCGAATGTCATCGCCCCGTCGCTGTTCCCGTTCCTGTAGCGCGGCAGCTGTGCGACCACGCGCACCGAATGTGGACCGAGACGCACGACACGATCGTCCGGCAGATGGCAGTAGACGTCACCGCGTCGGAAGCCGCCGCCACCGGGAGCCGCGGCGCAACGCACCTCCTCGCCGCCCTGTTTGATCCTGACGAGCACGCGCCGGGGTCGACCAGCCGGCCCACTCGCCTCGAATCGCCCTGTGTTCTCGGAGGTATAGATCCACTCGCTTCCGGTCCAGGCGACTCCGGATAGCCGTAGATCGGTCCGGACGAAGCGCTCGAAGCGGACGGGCTGCGGCCCGGCCGCGGCGGTCGCCGCGACGGCCAAAGCCGCGAGCACCGAAAGGAGACGGATGCCGCATTGTCCCAGATCAGGGGGCAAGTCCCCGGGGCGCTGCGAGCGTTCTCTCAGCGGGCGGCGTAACGCGCGGCGGTGCGAGCTCGGACGCGTTCGGCTTCGACCGCGCGATGCTTCGGCGCCGCCGACGTTATGAGCTCCGCCAGCAGCCGCCTGGAGGTCTCGGTGACCTCGGCGACCGCCCGCGCGAAAGCCGTCTCGTTCGCCTGCGACGGCCTGGTGAACCCGCTGATCTTGCGGACGTACTGGAGTGCCGCGGCCTGCACCTCGTCGTCGGTCGCGGGCGGCTCGAAATTGAAGAGCGTGTGGATGTTCCGGCACATGTCGACGGGATCCTTCGGCTGGGGGTCGTCCCTGGACGTGGAAGGGAAGATCAGGATAGCCCGGAGTGTCTGTCAGGACTCGGAGCGCTCGGAAACCGCCTTCGCCGGCGCTGCGTATTGAAGGGCGGGCACAGAACGGGCCCATCCGTCACGAACGAGGGGGAAGATGCGTCGCCTACTTGCTGCAATCGTCGTGCTCGCGGTCGCCGCCATCCCAACGTATGCGCTCGCCGCGCTTGCGAAGGAAAGGGGCTCGCTCCACGCGACCCTGTCCGGGAAAGTGGAGACGCCGAAGGGCGATCCGGATGGAAGAGGAACCGCGGAGGTCACGTTCTCCTCCGGCAAGGTCTGCTGGGAGCTGAAGGTCTCGAAGATCGCGAGGCCGGTGGCGGCCCACATCCACAGACGCCGACCGCGAGTGGCCGGCCCGGTGGTGGTTCCTTTCGGCGGCACCTATCGGGCGGAGGGGTGCATTGCGGCCGCCGCGAAGACGATCGCCGCGATCCGCGCGAATCCCGGCGCCTACTACGTGAACGTCCACACCCGAGCGTTCCCGGGCGGCGCGGTGCGCGGCCAGCTGCGCTCCGACGACTAACGCTCCCTGCCGGGCCCGGCACCTTCGGGTGGCCGGGTTCGACGCGCCGAGGTCGCTCCAACGGGCCTGGCTCCACCAGCGGAGGTGGGGTAGATCAGCGACGGCCTGCTCGTCGCAGGCGCCGCGCTCGACCGGTCTCGCGAGTGGTCGGCGGGCGCGGGAGCGGCGGCGCCGGGCGGGCGGGAATTACCCGCCCGGCGCCTCCCCACGTGCGCCTGCGAAGCTACGCCGCCCTATACCAGGACGAGCTCCCGTTCAGGTTCCGTGCCTGGAGTCGGTACCGGCCCGAGACGTGACCCTGGTCGATCCAGCGATATGTGTGGGCGGCGAGGCCGGCCACTGCGGGGATGAGTGATCGATTGAGCTTCTGCGTGCCGCGGTAGAGGTTGTAGCCGAGCACGTCGACCTCCGAGGCGACCCGCCAACTCACCCGGTTACCGGTCCGCAGGTGGCTGACGGTGAACGACTGCATCGAAACCGCACTGTGGTGGAAATGACAGAACGAGACGGACTCGGTGTGGAGGCCCGGCGCCGCGATCTGCGAATCGCCGAATGCGCCGTCGTAGGTGTAGGTCAGGGCGTCGCCGTCCCCCCGCACGATCACGGCCCCGATCGGGCCGTTCGATGACCAGTCGAAGGTGGTGTAGTCGTTTCCCTGCTGAACCCCCGAGATGCGGACGGTCAGCCCGGACGGGTCGGAGTACGAGCCGCTCGCGAAAGGATCGACGGTGAGATCGCCCGCGAAGCCGAGGTCCTGGCACGTGTGGGCTCCGTGAATCGGGTGGATGTCGTGAGACGGGCTGGCCTGTGTGGCTGCCGCGAAGACGAGTCCGAGGCACGCCATGAACACTGCAAGAACTTTTTTCATCGTGACACTCCCCTGGTCGTGAAGCGTGAAGATCCCCCGAATGAGTATTTCGAAAAACAGAGCGTGGTGTCGTCTTTAGACTCCCCGGGTTACTTTCCGTGCGGACCCGCCCTGAGCGTCTGCCGGACCCGCCTCTCTCTCGATCGCGCCCGCGCCGCCTTCTGGTCGAGCGGACGCTACTCCGGCGCGCGATACAGCGCGGAGTCGGCGCCAAGCTCCATGCCGATGCCGAGGCGGTAGTGGAGCGCGCCGGCGACAGCTGTCCTGCCGCACGCACCGATTGGGTCGCCGAAGGGATCGGCTGGAGATCGATAGCTATCGCGACTCTGGTCTGGCTGCCGCTGGCCCTCGTCGCCTCGGCGGTCGTCGAGTATCGCCGGCTGCGGCTGTAGCCGTTCAGGATCGGGTGAGGAGCGGCTAGGGCGCCTGGCGTTCGAGCACGACCTCGAACGTCTCCACCGAGGTCCGCCGGATGGGTGCCGCGGTCTTCGGCGGGCTCATCCCGTCGAGGGTGGCGCTGCCCGTGCGGAGGTCCTCTTCGGAGCCGAAGCGGACGACGACTCTGATCTTGCCGGCTGCTCGATCGGCCAGCACCATGATCGACTTGGCCGGAATGCCCGGGGGTGAGCCTTCCGTGGAGTTGATCTCATTCAGCATCGCCTCGAGCGATGCTTCGTCGCCGTCGAATGTGGCTACGCGGACGTAGTCGCCCATATCGTCCTCCTTCGTCGTGGGATGCGGCTGGAGCCTAACCAAGCCGCTTGGTCCTGACATCAGCTTCCTTTGCGACATAGCTCACGTTCTGCGCATACTCCCATAGCTCCGCGTGCAGTGTTGTCCGCTGCTGGTAGCTGCGGCATCCAGTAGCGGCTTCCGCTCGCGGAGCTGTGTTCGTGTCTTGCAGTTCCGCTTCCGCCGAGTCCCACAAGCTGCTCCCCCGCCGCAGCCTAGGAGTCGTGCAGAAGTGGAAGGCGCTATGGGCGGCGGTGCGCCGGCCGAGGGCCTGCTCCCGCGTGTTTACACTGCGGCCGACACGTGAGCGAGGTCCCGTCGACGATGAAGTGCCCACGCTGCGAGCACGACGTCCCGGCAACGTCGTACTGCGTGCGGTGCGGCGAGTGGCTGGTCGACGACCTGAGCAAGAGTCCGTCGGGACGCCGCGGCTTCGCCGCCTCGCCGAACGAGTCGGCTTTGAGGCCCAGCGTGATCTCCACGGTCTTCCCGCAACTCCCGCGGGCGGATATGGACAGTTTTCGCTTCTCCCTCGCGCTCGGAGCGGCCGCGATCATCGTGCTCGGGATCTTCCGGCTCTTCCCGCTCGGGCTGGTGGGGGCCGCCGTGCTGATGCCGCTGCTCGTGGTCCTCTACCTCTGGGACGTCGATCTCTACGAGGACGAGCCGATTCCCGTGCTGTGTCTCACGATCGCCTGGGGCGCAGGGGCGGGCGTCCTGGTCGGCATTCTGAGTAAGCACCTCGTCGCCCAGGGCGTCGGTCTCGCCGTCCGCACGTCGAACCACACGCTTCTCTGGAGCGGGTTGCTGATCCCTCTGCTCAGCTTCGCGCTCATGCTCGCCGGGCCGCTTCCGCTCCTGCCCTACAGAAAGTTCAACGACGTCCTCGACGGTGCGACCTTCGGCGCGGCATCTGCCGTCGCGTTCGTCGGCGCGGAGCTCCTCACGCACTCGGCGGACTTTCTCGGGGCGGGCGTCCGCCCGGTCGGCGCAACCGTCCCATGGGCGCTGCGGCTCCTTTCGCTCGGAATCATGGTCCCGATCCTCGGGGCGTGCGCGATCGGCGCGGCCGCCGGCGCGCTCTGGCTGCGTTACCGCGCCCCCGTGCGCGACCGCAACGTCCTCGGGCCGCTCGGTCACCCGGCCTTCGCGACTCCGCTCGCCGCCGGACTGATCGTCGGCGGCGCGCTGATCCAGCTCTACACCGACACGTGGCTCGAGCTCTTGCTGCTCGCGCTGGACGCGTTGCTGGCCCTGCTCTGGCTTCGCCGGATGATCCATCTGGGCCTGCTCCAGGAAGCGTCTGAGCTCGAGATCGGACCTCCCGTCAGCTGTGGGAACTGCGGCAGGCAGACTCCCCGGCACACCTTCTGCGCCCACTGCGGGGTGTCGTTGAGCGCAATGCCGAAGGGGCAAGTCCCGCCGCGCCCCTGGGCCGATCGCCCGAAAGCGCAGGCGTCGTGAGCACGCTGACGCCGAACCCGTCGATCGCGGACGAGCTGTGGAGCAAGCTCAAGCCGCACAGATTCATCGCGCTCTTCGTCGGCGCCCTGACCGTGTTCTTCCTGATCGCGCTCGTCGTCATCCTGATCGTGAAGCCCGGCGCTGCGACTCCTCCCTGCAACCCTGATCCGACTACACACTGCGGGACGCCCCCGACGATTCCGCAGACGCCCGATTCGCTCACCGCTGCCGATCCCCCGGTCTTCGGCGGCAAGCTCTACAGCAACAGCCAGCTCCGCTTCGGCCTGGAATACGACCCGAAAACCTGGAACATCGTGTCGAGCACCGCGAGCGGCGTGCAGATGAACTGGCACATCTCGGGGCGACCGGACCTCGATCTGGTCCTGATCGTGCAGGGTGTCCCCGCGTCGACGGCGATGCCGGCCCAGCTCCTCCAGGCGCAGATCTCGAGCCTCAAGGGCAACATTCTGGGGCTGAAGGCGGACTCGAGTCCGAGCCATGCCCTCCTGAGCCCGGACATCGGCTACGTCGACCAGAGTGCGACCGGAGGTGCGTATGCGGGCACGCTGGACACGCCTCAAGGCCCCGGCCCGAGGATCGCCCTGCTGTCCATGGCGGCGACCGACGGGACGATCACGCTCGTGGCGACCGCACTCACGACGTCCTCCGAGGAGATCCGGCTCCCGCTCATGGGCGTTGCCGACACGGTGCTGAACACGCTCACCTGGCCGAGCGGCGCCCAGGCGCAGACGATCAGCAGCCGCAGCTCGGCGGCGAGACCCGGCGCTCGCAACCCTCGGCTTGCCGCGGCGAATCCTGGGAGCCACTACCTCCGCCGCACCGACCGCGCGACGACCGTCGACCTCTCACTCGTCCTGCGCTTCCGCCAGGCGGCCCTCGACCGCTACCTGCAGCAGCTCCAGGATCCGAGGTCGCCGAACTACCAGCGCTATCTGCCTTCGGGCAAGATCGGCGAGCGCTTCGGGATCTCGCGGGCGGTGCTCGCTCGTGTGAAGCAGCGGCTTGCGGCTGCCGGGATGGGCGGGATCGTGACCTATCCGCAGCGGACCTCGCTCCGCTTCCGGGGGACTGCCGCCGCCGCCGAGGCGTTGTTCGACACCTCCCTCGGCGACTTCCAGGACGCCACCGGCCGCGTGTACCACCGGCCGTTGCGCCCGCCGACGATCCCTTCGGACATCCACGGCTCGGTCGTCGGGGTCACGGGTCTCTCGAACGAGACGCTGGCCGTCCCGGCCGACATCCCGAACGGCGTCATCACGCCCCGCGTCAGCGCCGCCGCGTACGACATCGCGCCGCTGCACAAGTTCGGGTTGTTCGGCCAGGGGCAGACGGTCGCGATCATCTCCTTCGCCTCCTTTCACGACAGCGACGTGAGAAAGTTCGACCGCGACCTGGGGATCAGCGGGCCGGCCGTGAAGCACCGCCGAGTCGCGGGCGGCTCGCCGGTCGGCGCCGGCGCCGACGAGGTGAACCTCGACATCGACACCATCCGGAGCATCGCGCCGAAGGCCCAGATCATCGACTACGAGGGGCCGAACGGAGGCGTCAGCTATGCGGACATGATCAACGCGATCATCGCCGACGGGAAAGCGGACATCGCCTCGATGAGCTGGACGAACTGCGACGACGCGCTCAACCTCAACCCCGCGGACAGGGTCGCCACGTTGCAGGCTCTGAGGGCGGCGGTCGCGAGGGGAATCACCCTCTTCAACTCGACGGGCGACGCGGGCTCGTACGACTGCCAGCGCCACTTCCCGACGGTGCACCGGCTGACCGTCGGCTTCCCGGTCGACTCGCCCTACGTCGTCGCTGTCGGCGGGACGCGTCTGGCGACGAATGCGCGAGGTGCGTACGCCCGGGAGTACGGTTGGGAGGACCCGCTTTCCAACGGCGGTGGAGGCGGCGGCCTGAACCCGAAGGATCGGCGGCCCCCCTGGCAGAAGGGGCCGGGGGTGACCAACAAGTACTCGAACGGGAAGCGGCAGATCCCGGACGTCGCGGCGGCCGCGGACCCGGACAGCGGCTTCTACGTCGTGTTCGACGGGCAGGGACACGGGATCGGCGGCACCAGCGCGGCAACGCCCTTCTGGGCCGGTTCGACGGTACTGATCCGCCAGCTGGCGCGCCGCAATCACGTCGGGGTGGGCGGGAACAAGACCGGGAAGCTCGGCTTCCTCGCACCCACCCTCTACAAGCTCGCGTCGTCCCCTCAGCCCTTTCCGCCCTTCCATGACGTCAGGGCGGGCGGAAACCGTTATTACGCCGCAGGCCCGGGTTGGGACTTCTCGACGGGTCTCGGCTCGCCGGACGTCTGGAATCTGGGCCGCGACATCGTCAGGTTTCTGAGGACGCGCTAGCGATCAGTCGCCGGCGACGTCCCGGCGGATGAAGATGAGGTAGGCCGCAGCGAGCGGTGCCGCGATGTAGAGCGCGCTGACCCAGAGGGCTCGCGTTATGGGTGCCCAGTCGACCGGCACTCGGAGCAGGCCGTGCCAGGCGATGAATTGGTTGCTGAGGAGGTAGGGCCGGATCACTTCCGTCCCGGGGAGAGCACCGATCAGTTGCAGGAGTAGCGCGAACATGAGCGTCGAGACGACGGCGGCGGCGCTGTTCCTGGTGGCCGTGGAGAGCAGCAGCCCGAAGGCGGCGATTCCCACGAGCGGGAGGAGATAGAGGCCGAGGGTGGAGAGCAGCAGGACCAGGCTGTGCGCGGCGGACACCTTCGGCCCCGAAAGGGAGGTGAGGGGTTTGAACCCCCATGCGGCCGTGGCGGCGACGAGTCCGACGGCCGCCATCAAGAGAACGGCGCCGGCGGTGTAGGTGATCGTGGCGAGGAGCTTTCCCGCGAACACCTCTCCCCGATCGCGCGACCGCGTGAGGATCGTCTTCAAGGTTCGGTTGTGGCTCTCGCCGGCGACGATGTCGCCCGCGACCAGCGCCGTGATCAGCGGCAGGCCCCAGATCGCCATGAACTCCAAGACCACGAACGGGGTGGCGAGACCGGACTCGCGGATGTAGCGCCCGAGCGGGACGTCGTTGGGGCCGCCCGACTTGAAGACGAGGGCGAGGACGAACGCGAGCGGCACGAGCATGGCCGCGCCGAGCCCGAGGTAGGTTCGCTTCTGCGCGCGCAGCTTGAGGAGCTCCCACTTGTAGACGCGAGCGGTTCCGCGCAGCGCGAGTCGGTGGGACACAGCCTGGTCGTGCACGCCCGGCTTCGCGGCCTCGACCGTGGTCACGCCGCGGCCTCGGCCGGCTCGTCCTTCTCGGTGAGCTGGAGGAACAGTTCCTCGAGCGTCGCCTCGTCGTTGCGGAGAGCGAGGATTCCGACCTGCGCCTGCCCGAGCGCGATCGTGAGTGCGGCAACAGTGTGCTCGTCGGCGGCGAAGCGAAGCTCATCCTCAGCCTGCTCGGGCTCGCTGATTCCGTGCGCCGAGGCGACCGCGTTCGCCCGCGTCGGATCGGTGGTTCTGAGACGCCAGGTTTGGCCGCCGGTCTCTTTCAGGTCGGCGAGTGTGCCCTCGTAGACGATCCGGCCCTTTCGGATGATCGCAACCCTGTTGCAGAGGTCTTCCACCTCAGTGAGGAGGTGGCTCGAGAGAAGCACGGTGATCCCCTCGCCGGCGAGCCTGCGGACGAGTTCGCGCATGTCCCGCATTCCGGCCGGGTCGAGGCCGGTGGTCGGCTCGTCGAGCAGTAGCAGGCGCGGCGAACGGAGCAGCGAGGCGCCGATCCCGAGCCGCTGCTTCATCCCGTGCGAGTAGCCGCCCACGCGGTCGTCGCCGCGGTCGCGCAGCTCGACGAGCTCGAGCACCTCCTCGACGCGCCCGCGCGTGGCCGGCTCGTCGTAGTCGGCGAGCAGGCGCAGGTTCCGGCGGCCGCTCAAATAGGGATAGAAGGCGGGGGCCTCGACGAAACCCGCTACCCCGTCGAGCGCTCGGGCGCCCTCGACGATCGGGTCACGCCCGAAGAGCTCGATCGTCCCTTCGGTCGGGCGGATCAGTCCCAGCAGCATCCGCAGCGAAGTGGTCTTGCCCGCTCCGTTCGGCCCGAGATACCCGAAGACGTCCCCACGCGAGACGGTCAAATCGACGTGGTCGACTGCAGGCAGCTCGCCGTAGCGCTTGACGAGGCCGCGGGCGGCGACCGGCTCCGCCGCGCTCACTAGAGGGCGCGCGCCGCCGCCTCAGCGGCCGCGGGTGGCAGCGAGCCGGCGAGAACGAAGGCCACGCCGCTGCGGTCGAAGAAGAGGAGCGTCCCCAGCTGGGTCGCAAGCTCGTGGCCGGTGGTGGCGCCGAGGGAGACCTTCGGCAAAGCCGGCCGGGCCTGTCCGCCCGTTCCCGCAGCCCGCTCGAGGAGTGCGATACCGCCGAGGCCGTGCCCGTAGAGGACTACTGCGGCCTCGTCTTTGCCGCCGATCAGCTGGACGCTCTGCCGGGGAAGCCCGACGAGTGTCTCCGGCGCGACGACTGTGAACGGGAGCGCCGCCTGCACCGCTCCGAGTCCTGTCACCTTCGGGTCCGACGGGCCTGATCCGTCCTTCGAATCGCCCGCTCCGATCTCGACGACCTTCGCGCCCGCCGGAGGCTTCACCGACAGGTCGGCCGGCGAGACTCCTGCGAAGGTGATCTCGGTCACCTTCAGCTCGAGCACGGGAGAAGAGGCGCCGGCCGCGACCACGCCGACGTCGAGCGGCACCCCCTTCGCGGCGTCCCAAGCGAGCCGAAGCGAACCGAGCAGCCCCGCCGAGTGCGCAGGCGAGACCTCGAGACGGTAGGCGGGCTCGCCCGCGATCTCCGAGGGCACTGCGTCTCCGAGAGTCGCCTGCTCGCGCACGCCGTTCAGGAACGAGTCGATGTCCGCGAGCGTCGGCGGCTGTGCCTGACCATCGGACGCGTTCGTTGCTGCGCCGGGCAGCGAGGATTTGTAGACCGTGTTCGAGGAGCTGTCCCAGACCGTGAGCTGGCGCTTGTCCCAGAGGATCTGCGCGTCACCGCCTTGCGACTGAAGCTCGATACGACCGCCTAGATCCGGATCCCACCACAGCCTCCCTGACGCGCCCGATGTCAGCGCGGAGGCGGCGCCGCCGCTCAGGCCGGCGAGCGAGCCGGAGGGGAAGAGGTTGTTGGTGAATCGAACGCGGGCGCTGATGCCGTCGGGCGTCGAGGAGTTGACGGCCGAAAGCAACGCCTGGTCGAGCGGCTTCGGCGGCGGCGTCTGCGCGCTGCTTCCGAGAGCAGCCATCGTTGCTATGCCGGCGGCGAGGGCGGCCACCACGACTCCTGCGATCAGGGCAACCAGTCGACGGGTGGAGAGCTGGCGGAAGAGCTTCACGACGATCCTTTCTCTGTCTCGCCGGAAGGTGTACCCGAACTCTTTGAGAGTTCTCTGAGAATGGGCAGCTCGACCGTGAACTCGGCTCCCCGCACCGTGGCCGTGCCGCCGTGGCGTTGCGCAGTCGCCCGCACGATCGCAAGGCCGAGTCCCGACCCCGCGATCTCGTGGTGGCCGCGCCAGAAGCGTTCGAAGGCGCTTTCTGCCTCCTCGGCGGTCAAGCCGCTTCCTTCGTCGCTTACCGACAACCGCGCGAGCCCGCTCGCGGGCGCCACCCTGATCGTGATCCGGCTTCCCGGTGGGCCATACCTGCGTGCGTTCTCCACCAGGTTCGCAAGCGCCCGCTCCAGCGCCGCCTCGTCGCCACGCACCGCGACGGGCTGGGTTGCCTCCACCACGATCCGCGGATCTCCGGCGCCCGCCTGACGTGCGAGCGAATCCAAGCGCACCGTCTCGGTCCCCGCGTCGCCGGCGTCCTCACGAGAGAGAACGAGAAGGTCGTCGACGAGCCCCGAAAGCCGCTGCGCGTCCGCGACGAGATCCTCGACGACCGCCTCGTCCCACCCGTGGCGCCGCAGAAATTGGACGTTGCCGCGCAGCGCCGTCACCGGCGTTCGCAGTTCGTGCGAAGCATCCGCGAGAAACCGGCGTTCCCCCTCCCGCGCACGCTCGAGCGCAACCAGCATCCGGTTCAACGTCGCCGCCAAGCGCCCGACCTCGTGGCCTTCCTGCGCGTCCGGGAGGCGCCGCCGAACGTCACCCGTACGCTCCACCTCCGCAGCGCCAGCCGACAACCGCTCGAGCGGAGCGAGCGCCCGCCGTGAGAGCAGGAACGCCGCAGCGCCCGCCAGCCCGGCCGCCGCCAGCGCCGAGAGCAGAGCAAAGAGATGCAGCCGATCGAGCGTCTCGGCGATAGCGGTGGTCGTCGCTGCGACAACGACCGCTCCGCCCGCAGCCGAACCGCCGAACTCGGGCAACGGTGCTACGTAGAAGCGCAAGCCTTCTCGGGCCAGCGCACCGTCAGCGAAAACGGGGCGCCCCCGCGCGATCACCTGACCCACCACCCGCGTCGGAAGCAGCGCGCCTCCCAGAGAAAGCGAACGCGCGACCACCCGCCCGCGCCGATCCAGCACCTCGATCAGGAGCTGCTCCCCCCCAAGTCGCGCGTCGAGTGCGCCCGGGGCAGTCAGCAGCGCAGGGGCCGAAGCACTCAAGCGGGCCACCTGGACAGCCCGAGCACGCAACGTCCGGTCGAGCCCCGCATGAAGGTGCCGGGCCACGAGCACGCTCACCCCCACCGCAAGCACGCTGACGGCAACCAGGATCGCCCCGACCGCGGCGACCACGACCCTTCCGCGGAGACTCACACGCATCAGACGATGCGAAAGCCGAGTCCGCGCACCGTCTCGATCACCGGTGGAGGCCCGAGCTTCCGCCTCAAGTACGCGACATACCGATCAACGACATTCGGCGCCGCATCCGCGTCCGCCCACACCGTCTGCAGAGCCTGGGCGCGGGTCACCACCAGGCCGGCGTTCTCGAGCAGCAGCTCGAGCAACCCCGCCTCCCGCGCCGTGAGCCCGAACTCCCGGCCGGCTCGAACGGCTCGGCGCAAGCTGCGGTCGAAACGCAGATCACGGTGCACGAGCTCCGCGCCTGGATCGCGGCCGCGCCGGAGCAACACCCGCAGCCTTGCCAAGAGCTCCTCCGTGGCGAACGGCTTCACCAGATAGTCGTCAGCACCCGCATCGAGGCCGGCGACTCGATCGGAAACCGCGTCCCGCGCGGTCAAGAACAAGATGGGCACGAGCACGCCGCGCTCGCGCGCGCGCCTCGCCACTGCCAGGCCGCCCACTCCCGGCATCGCCACGTCCAGGATCAGCAGATCAGGCTGCGTGCGCTCCAGGCTCGCGAGCGCCGCGCCGCCGTCCGCCGCCTCCACCACCCGGTAACCCTCCGCCTCCAGCGTCCGGCGCAGCATCCGGCGGATCGACGCATCGTCATCCACCACCAGAACGTCGGGCACCGCGCCCGCAGCCTAGATGCTTGCTCGGCGGTTCACGCGAGCCGGACGGTGGCCCGGCCGCGGCGGACGCGGGAACGACCAAGGTTGCCGCGAAACGGTTGCGTTCAGGTGAGGAGGATCGCCCCTGCGACGACGAGAACTGCGCCCGTCGCGCCCTTCCAGGAGAACGGGTCGCCGAGGAACGCGATGGCGAGAATGAACACGAGTCCGACGCTGAGGCGGTCGAGTGCGGCAACACCCGCGGCCGGCCCCCGCTTGAGCGCGACGAAGTAGAAGAGCCAGGAGGCGGCTCCCGCCAGGCCCGAGAGGACGATGAATACGAAGGAACGCCCGTCGATACCGCCCAGCTGCCGCGTCTTTCCGAGCGTCGCAGCAGCGGCTACCAGCACGGCCGCCATCACCACTGCGCGGACAGCCGTCGCGAGCGTCGTGTCCACGTTCTTGACGCCGACTTTCCCCAGCACCGCGACCAGCCCCGCGAACACTGCTGCCAGCAGGGCGAAAATGACCCAGTCAGCCATCTCCCACGATCCTGCACGCTGCGTCGGATCGCGCCGGCAGGCCACCAGTCGCGGTTCGCTTACGCGGGGACGGAGGCTCGGTCGCGGTCGGGGGTGACCGTGGTGAGGGGGTAGCCGAGCTCGGCGATGCGGTGCGGAAGGTCGATGTGGAGCCAGTGCGAGACGTGACCGGGGAGCGTCGAGAGGATGATCTCGTCGTAGTCGCCCTCGTTCAGCTCGCTGACGATGTCGTCGTAGGCGTTGGGGCTGCTCGCGACGCGGCCCTCGACAGCGGCGCCGGCCGCCTCCTGGAGAAGCGGCAGCGCCAGTGCGAGCACCTGTTGGCCGAGCCGGACGTCCTGGCTGTTGCGGTCGAACACCAGGTGGTCGGGGTTCGGGACGAGCAGGAAGAACCTGGCGGCTCCGGCTGCGGCGCGCTCACGCACCGCGTGGATGAGCGCCGGGGTCGCCGCGGTCTTGTTGGCGACGATCAGGACCCGGGTCTCGCTGGAGGGTTCGACGGCATGTTCGGCGTCGCGTTCGATCCTGTCTTTCTTCGTGACGGTCAGGTAGACGACCGTGCCCAGGATTGCGAGCAGGAAGATGACGCTCGTCCACGTCGTGCCCAGGGCGAGGCCCCCCGCCTTGCGAGGCTGCGAGAAGCCGTCTCCGAGAGAGGCTCCCAGCGGCCGAGTCAGGATGTAGGCGATCCAGAAGGACAGGATCGCGTTGAGGTTGAAGATTCGGTGCGCGAGGAAAACGAGCGCGATTACCGCCCCGAACATCAGCGCCGAGTACCAGTAGCCGGCGCTGAGTCTCTCCGCCACGAGGTCGCCCGCAGCGGTACCCAACGCGAACGTGAACAGGACGGTCAGCCAGTAGAACGCCTCCCGCTTGGTGGTGACGATCGTGTGGATCGAGAGGGTTTTCTCGCTCGCGTACCAGACTCCGAAGGCCGCGGCGAGCAGGATCGCGAAGATCGTGGTGCTCACGGGCAGGCTGACCCCGAAGTTCTCGACGAGGTTATCGGTGATCAGCGTGCCGACCACGCTGATCAGCACGACGGCGAGCCAGTAGATCGCCGGCAGGTAGCGTCGCAGCCTGAACTGGAAAGCCAGCACGACGGCCAGGAAGGCGCTCATGATCAGGGTCGTGTTGGTCAACCCGAAGCCGAGCCTGTCGTTCAGGTTGTCGGCCGCGGTCTCACCGACGGTGGTGCAGAGGATCTTGATGATCCAGAAGTAGAGGGTGACCTCCGGAACCTTGTTCAGCATCTGCTTCCCGAGCCTCCACCGGATTGCAGACACACCAGAGCCGGCCGTCCTGTCTCCGAGGAGAGGGGCGTGGTCGCGGGCGAGGACACGGCCGACCATGGAGGCAGGCTAGGCCGCCGCCGCCCAAGCTCCGTCCAGGAGTCGGCAAAGATCTGGCAAAGATCCGGCGCTGGTACGGTGGCCCGCCGTGCCCGCCCTGCTGCTCGTCGAGGACGATGACGCGATCGCGGAGCCTCTCGTCGCTGCGCTGATCCGGGAGGGCTACCGAGTCGACCGCTCGGCGAACGGAACCGACGCGCTCGCTCGCGGAGTGGAAGCCCATCACGACCTCGTGATCCTCGACCTGGGGCTCCCCGACATCGACGGGATCGAGGTCTGCCGCCGGCTCCGCGCAGCCCTGCCGGCGCTCCCGATCCTGATGCTGACGGCCCGGGCGGAAGAGGTGGATGCCGTCCTCGGCCTGGACGCCGGCGCCGACGACTACGTGTCGAAGCCGTTTCGGCTGAGCGAACTGCTCGCGCGGCTGCGAGCCCTGCTGCGGCGCACCGGCGCCGAAGACGTCTGGGTGGGTGCCGGGAACGTGCGCCTGGACGCGAAAGCTCGTCGCGCCTGGCGGGCCTCACGCGAGCTCGACCTCACCCAGAAGGAGTTCGACCTGCTCGCGCTCCTGCTTCGCGAGGCGGGAGCCGCGGTTACTCGTGAGCGGATCATGCTGGAGATCTGGGAGACCACCTGGATGGGATGGACGAGAACACTCGACGTCCACATGGCAGCGCTGCGGCGCAAGCTCGGGGACGACCCCGAGCCGACGATGCTGAAAACGGTTCGCGGCATCGGGTTTCGCTTCGAAGCGAGTTAGCCACCGCGGACGAGCTGGCGTCCCCCCTTCGGCCACCCGGCCTGGTCGCCGCCTTCGGCATCGCTTCGGACCAGGTTTGGGTACCGTCGAGGGATGGACGTGCGCCAGCTCGGCTCTTCCGGCCCGCGCGTCTCGGCTCTCGGCCTGGGGTGCATGGGGATGTCCGGCCTCTACGGACCTGCGGACCGGGTGGAGAGCATCGCCACGATCCACGCGGCGCTGGACGCTGGTATCACGCTGCTGGATACCGGCGACTTCTACGGCATGGGCCACAACGAGCTGCTGCTCCGCGAGGCGCTCGAGGGCCGCGACCGCGACGAGGTCATCGTCAGCGTCAAGTTCGGTGCGCTGCGCGGCCCGGATGGGGCCTGGGGCGGCGTCGATGCCCGGCCGGCCGCGGTGAAGAACTTCCTCGCGTACACCCTGCAACGGCTCGGCGCCGACCACGTCGACGTCTACCGCCCCGCGCGCCTCGATCCGGCTGTGCCGATCGAGGAGACGGTCGGGGCGATCGCGGACCTCGTCACGGCGGGCTACGTCCGTCACGTCGGTCTCTCCGAAACCGGCGCCGAGACGATCCGCCGCGCGCACGCCGCTCATCCGATCGTCGACGTGCAGATCGAGTACTCGCTGATCTCGCGCGGCGTCGAGGATGAGGTCCTTCCCGTCTGCCGCGAGCTCGGCATCGCCGTCACGGCCTACGGTGTCCTCTCCCGCGGCCTGATCAGCGGTCACTGGTCCCGCGAGCGTGAGACGGGTGGCGGCGACTTCCGCGCCCACGCGCCCCGATTCGCGGGCGAGAACGTCGACCGCAACCTCGCACTCGTGGAGGCGCTCCGGTCGGTCGCGGAGCCGAAGGGAGCTACGGTCGCCCAGGCGGCGATCGCGTGGGTGCTCTCGCGCGGCAGCGAGATCGTTCCGCTCGTGGGCGCGCGCCGCCGGGACCAGCTCGCCGAGGCCCTCGGCGCCCTCGAGCTCGCCCTAGACGGAGGCGACCTCGAGGAGATCGAGCGCGCGATGCCCGCGGAGGCGGCCGCAGGCGCGCGCTATCCCGAGCAGGCGATGGTGCACCTCGACAGCGAACGCCGCTCTTGATGTTGCGCTGAGGGGTTGACGGCGCCCCCGTAATCTTTACTTTGCGGCTACGGCCCCAAGTGCACACATGCTAACGTATGTGTATGTACGAGCGTCGACTCCAGATTTTGCTTGACGACGACCGCTACCGCCGCGTCTCCTCAGCGGCACAGGCCCGTCGGTCGTCGGTCGCGTCTGTGATCCGCGACGCCATCGATCTCGCCCTCCCGGCTGACCTGGAACGTAAGGCCGCCTCCGCGGCGGCGTTGCTCTCGGCCGCGCCGACGACTATGCCGGCGCTTCCGGAGCTCAAGGCGGAGCTCGAGAAAATCCGCTCCGGCGGGCGTTGATCGTCTTCGACACCACCGTACTCGTCTACGCTCTCGGCGCCGAGCATCCGGCCCGGGAACCCTGCCGTCGCCTCCTCGCCGCCGCTGGGCAGGGTCGCCTTTCGGCGACGACGACGGTCGAGGTCGTGCAGGAGTTCGTGCACGTCTATGGCCGGCGGCGTAAGCGCAGCGATGCCGCCCGCTACGGCCGCGAGTACGCAACTCTTCTCGGCCCCTTGCTTGCTCCCGGCGCTGCCGAGCTGGAGGCGGGGCTCGAGCTCTACGAGCGCCATCCCGAGCTGGGCGCGTTCGACGCCGTTCTCGCCGCCGCCGCGCTCGCGTCCCGCTCGCGGGCGCTCGTCTCCGCGGACGGGGCGTTCGCCTCGGTTCCTGAGCTCGCGCACGTCGATCCGACGGCGCCCGAGCTCGAGGCGTTGCTCACGTAGGCCGCTCCGACTCAAACAGCCTGGGGCATGAGTTACTAACCTGATACGCAAATAGCCGACGCTTGTGCTAGTGTTGGGGTGTGGCTTCTGATGCTCGTTCGTGGTCGCAGCTGGAGCAGGAGCGGGTGCGCCGGTTGGCGGTCGCGGCGGTGTTGGAGCAGGGGATGAGCGT
>JBBRYP010000009.1:0-82761 GCA_038237515.1 Gaiellales bacterium | reverse complement strand
CTGGCCGAAATCCCTCGCAGAAGCCCGTCGAGCCAGCCGGGAACACCAACCCCGCCAGCGGGCGCCAGCTCATCGCCCCCGAAAGCCCAAACGATCGCCAAACGCCGCCCCGGTCAAGAAAACGGTGGATCGAGGCTTAGGGCAGTACGGCGGGGAACGTGCAGCGCACGACGAGCCCGCCCGAAACACCGGCGTGGGCCTCGACATTCCCTCCCGCGGCGCCGACCACGTGCTTCACGATCGCGAGCCCGAGGCCCGTTCCCCGGGACGCGCGTGCCCGGTCGGTGCGGTAGAAGCGCTCGAAAAGTCGCGGCAGGTCTTCGATCGCCACTCCAGGCCCGTCGTCGGCCGCCTCGAGGACGATCGCATTCGCCTCGCGTCGCGCCGAGAGCGTAAAGGTCGAGCCCTGCCCGGCGTAGCGGATCGCATTCTCGGCGAGATTCGTGGCCACAACCTCGAGCATCCGGTGGCGCACAGGGAGCTCGAGCGACGCGGGGCACTCGACGCGGAGAACCACACCGGCGCGCTCTGCCGTCCCCGCGAGGCGCGCGACCGCCCGCTCGAGAACGGGGAGCGCGTGCACCTGCCCGAGGGAGACGACCTCGCGGCCGCTCTCGAGCTCGCTCAGGAAGAGCACGTCGTCGATCAGCTCGCGGACCTGGTCGATCTCCGAGCGCGCCTGCTCGATCAGCTCGGTCACGGGCGCTCCCGGGAGGAGCGCCGATTCGAGGAGCGCCAGGAGCCGCGCGAGCGGCGTTCGCAGCTCGTGGGAGACCGCAGCGGTGAATCCCGCGCGCAGCTCTTCGTAGGCGACGAGGTCGCCGGGTCGGCTCAGGTAGAGGAGCGACTCGCTGCGGCCCGCCGCCTCGTAGGCGACGCGTAGCGGCGTGCGTCCGTCGTCGCGCAGGAGGCGCTGTGGGAACGGCGCGCCCTCGGCCAGCCCCTCCAGCGACTCGCGGGCGCGCCGGCTCGCCGCCACCACCCGATCGTGGTCGTCGAGCACGACGACCATCTCACGGCTCTCCTCGATCAGGACGTGTCCGCGCGCGGCTTCGAGCCGGAGCTCGGAGTCGCGATCGGAAGGGCGCTTTGCGCCGCGCCGGAAGACCGGCGTCACCAGGCATTCACCATCCGTTCACCAGCACTCCACCCCCGTGGCCAGGGTCAGCCGCGACAATGGTAGTGCGATGCCGAAGGTGCTCATCGTCGAGGACGACGAGGTGATCGCACAGGGCATGTCGCGACACCTGGAGGCGGCAGGATTCGACCCCGTCTCGGTGCCGCGGGGCGAGCTGGGGCTTGCGCGCCTCCGCTACGAGCGCGCGCACGTGTGCGTGCTCGACCTGATGCTTCCCGGCATCGACGGCTGGACGCTGATCGAGACGGCGCGCGCGGAGGGGATCGGGACGCCGATCGTCGTCGTCAGCGCGCGCGGAACCGAGCACGACCGAATCCATGCACTCGAGATCGGCGCCGACGACTACCTGGTCAAGCCGTTCTCGATGAAGGAGCTCGTGGCGCGAGTGCGTGCGGCGGCGCGGCGCGGCGTGCGGGCCGAGGAAGTCGACCGGGGGGAGCCGATCCAGATCGAGGAGCTGCGGATCGACCCCGGCGAGGTTCAGGCCTACGTGGACGGTCGCAGCGCCGAGCTGACCCCCACCGAGTTCAAGCTGCTGCACGCGCTGGCGCTCGAGCGCGGCCGCGTCGCGACCCGAGACGAGCTGCTGCAGAAGATCTGGGGCCGGCGCGCGACCCACCGCGACCGGACCGTCGACGTCTTCGTGCGCCGGCTGCGCGAGAAGATCGACCGCGCAGCCTCCCGGCATACGTTCATCCAGACCCGCTACGGCGTCGGCTACAAGCTGGAGGCTCTTCCCAAGTAAGCGACCGAAAGCGCTTCGTTCAGTGGAAGTCGCCTGTCGGAAGCTGCAGGCACTAACCTGAGTCGCCTCGCTCGTTCGGGGGCGCTGCCGAGCACCGCGGAGACCGATGCGCTCGACGTCATCGTCGATGCGTTTGGCCGCGAACATCGAACGACTGTGTCTTGACCAGCGGTTCGTGAGTGTCGAGTGGTGGCAGGCCCAGCTCAGGATCAAGCAGCACCGAGTCGAGCTCGTCGCGAGCTGAAGCTTCGGCCCGTCCGCTTGGCCGGCCGTTCGGGCGCGGCGATGCGCGGAGGCACGCCTGGCCAGCGCGAGGTTGACCCGCCGGCTCGCTCAGCGCTCCAGCGGCGCCATCGTCAGCCCGCGAGCCTCGAGCTGCTGCCAGTAGTGCTCCGCCGCCTCGCGATGGCCCGACCAGACGACGGCCCGGCCGGTTTCGTGGATCCGGGTCGCGAGGCGCAGCCCTGCGTCGTAGTCCATGCCCGGCACGACGGCCGCGAGCGCGAAGGCGACGCCCTCGAAAGTGTTGTGATCGTCGTTCAGCACGATCACGCGCCAGGCGCCGCCACTTCGGCCGCGGGAGCCGCCGGTGCGGCGGGTTCGGGTGGGCGTCTGCGTGGCCGTTGACATCGCCGGGCGAACTGTACGAGGTTGCGTGCCGGACGTGGGCACCCGCCGAGCCTGTGCGGGACGCCAACGCGGTTGCGTGTCTCCGCGCCCGTGGGTTAGAAGTACGTGTCGTTGTGCCGGTACGGCGGGGCGCAGCAGCAGAGGAAGCGAAGCGGAGCGGATCCCTCCGCGCGGATCTGATGCCTTGCGCCTGGCGGGATCAGGATCGCGTCCCCGGGCGCGACGGGGGCCCGTTCGCCGTCGATCTCCATCTCGCCGGTGCCCTCGAGGAGGTAGTAGAGCTCCTCGCTCTCGCGGTGGTAGTGGCGCTTGGTCGCCTGGCCAGGCTCGAGCTCAGCCTCCGCGAGGCTCTGGTTGCGTACCGGCGCGGTTGGCAGGCCGAGGAACTCGCGGATCGTGCTCCCGTCCGCCGTGGTGAAGGGCTCCGCCTCCGCGCGCGACCGGATCACCATCGCGGGCAACCTAGTCGATCCCAGGTGTCTTCGGCGGCTCACTCGTCGGCTCCAGCAGCGTGCGCGTACAGTCGCGGCGTGAGGCGCCCTGCGGTGACCGTCCGCGCCCTAGCGTTTCTCTCCGGAGGACGCGCGTGACCCGGGCGGCGACTCTCTTCCCGTGGGCCTGGTACAGCGACCCGGCCGTCCTGCGGCTCGAGCAAGAACGGGTCTTCCGGTCGGCCTGGCACTACGCGGGACATGGCGAGGCAGTCGCCGGCCCCGGTGATGTCCTGCCGGCGTGGGCGGGCGAGGTGCCCGTCGTGCTCGTGCGGGGCAAAGACGCCGAGCTGCGGGCGTTCGTCAACGTCTGCCGCCACCGTGGCGCGATCCTCGTGGAGGAGGCCGGCAGCCACCGGTTCCTGCGCTGCCCCTACCACGCCTGGACCTACGGCCTCGACGGCATGCTGCAGGCCGCACCGCGTTCGGAGCAGGAGCCTGGACTCGAGCTGAAAGGCCTGTCCCTCGCGCCGGTGCGGGTGGCGTCGTGGCGCCAGCTCCTGTTCGTGAACGTCGATCCCGCCGCGCCTCCGCTCGAGGAGGCGCTCGGAGAGCTTCCCGCGCTCGCCGAGGACCTCGGAATCGATCTGTCGGGGCTCCGCTTCCACAGCCGCGCGGAGACGAGGCTCGCCGCCAACTGGAAGGTTGCCGTCGAGAACTACCTCGAGTGCTACCACTGCCCCGTTGCGCATCGCGGCTTCAGCGAGCTCGTCGACGTCCGGCCCGACTCCTACCGCCTCGAGGCCCGCGAGGGCCTCTGGAGCCAGTTCGGCGCCGCACGTGAGGGCACCGGCGGTTGCCAGTTCCATCTCGTCTGGCCGAGCCTGCGGATCAACGTCTTCCCAGGCCTTTCGAATCTCTCGATCGGACCGTTCCTTCCGGCCGGGCCCGACCACACGCAGGGCTTCCTCGACTACTTCTTCGGCCCTGAGGAGGACGAGGAGACGGTACGGCAGTTCCTCGAGCTCGACGACCTCGTCGGAGTCGAGGATCGCCGGCTCGTCGAGTCGGTGCAGCGTGGCGTTTCAGCGGGCGCGATGGAGGGCGGCCTCCTGCTCCCCGAGAGCGAGCGGCTGATCCGCTCCTTCCAGGAGCGCGTCACCGCAGCGCTTCACCCGTAGCGCCTCGATCTCCATCGATCCGCTACCCTCCGCCGCCGCAATCTGGGTCGCGGAGCGTGCCAGGCGAAGCGGGCGGGGCTTCCATCCCTGGCCCAACACCGCTCGGGCCTGCGGACTCATCTGACGTTACGACTTTCGCCGAGCGGGGATAGGCAGCCACATGAGCCAGGATCAGCTGGCGGCGCTGCTCGAGCGCGGCGAGGAGCAGGGTTGCCTCAACATGTCCGAGTTCAGTGAGCTGGTGCAGGCGCTCGAGTTGGACGACGACGAGCTCTCGGGCCTGTACGAGCGGCTGGAAGATCGGGGGATCGATCTCACAGACGACTGCGGCCGCAGCCAGCTCGAGGTCGAGGTCAGCACATACGTCAATGGCGACCTCGCCGTCGCGACGACAGACGCACTGCAGCTCTTCTTGAACGAGGCTGCGCGATTCACCCTCCTCACGGCGGCGGAGGAGGTCGAGCTCGCCAAGCGGATCGAGCGCGGCGACCGCCAGGCGAAGGAGCTGATGATCAATTCGAACCTCCGCCTCGTCGTCTCGATCGCGAAGCGCTATCAGGGACACGGGCTCTCGCTTCTCGACCTGATCCAGGAGGGGATCATCGGCCTCATCCGCGCGGCCGAGAAGTTCGACCACCGCCGCGGCTTCAAGTTCTCCACCTACGCGACCTGGTGGATCCGCCAGGCCGTACAGCGGGGTGTCGCGAACAAGTCGCGGACGATCCGGATCCCCGTCCACATCGTCGAGCGCGAGCAGAAGATCGCACGCGCCGAGCGGCTGCTCGCCCCGAGGCTGGGGCGCGTTCCGAGCGAGGAGGAGATAGCGGAGGAGTCGAAGCTGCCGTTGAAACAGGTACGGGAGGTGCGTCAGGCCGCTCGTGCCGTGGCAAGCCTCGACAAGCCGATGGGAGAGGATTCGGGCGCCGCCTTCGGCGACCTGCTGCCGAGCGAGCAGGCAGCGGTCGAGGAGGAGCTCGAGGTCAGCCTGAGAGAAGAGGCGCTCGGACGAGCGGTCGGCCAGCTCCCCGAGCGCGAGCGTCGGGTGCTGACGCTGCGCTACGGGCTCGCCGGACACGAGCCGCGCTCGCTCGAGGCGATCGGCCGTGAGCTCGGCGTCACGCGGGAGCGGGTGCGTCAGATCGAGGCGGAGGCACTCGAGCGCCTGGCGAGGAACCGCGAGGTCGAGGCCGTCCGTCCGGCCGCCTGACCGGCTCCTGCGACCGGCTGCCAATGATCGCCACCCGCTTCTCGGCGAGCACCGTGATCAGGGGTAAGCGGTCTCACCTGCCGCATGTCCGGCTCCGGGCGGCAGTTCTGTAGCCAGCCGGCGCGGGCCTACTCGCCCTCCTCAGGCATCGGTGCCGGTGGCGCCGCGGGGCGAGGGCGCGGCCACCAGCTGGCGCCGCCGAAGAGCGCGATCAGCGCCGGGACGAGCACGGCTCGCACGAGGAAGGTGTCGATCAGGACGCCGGCGGCCATTGCGAACGCGAAGGTTCGAAACTCGTCGAGGGGCACGATCGCGAGCAGCGCGAAGCTCACCGCGAGGGCGAGGCCGGCGATCCGGATCGCCCGGCTCGCGCGTGGCGCGGCGACCGCGATCGCCTCGCGAAGCGGCCGGCGTCGCGCCTCCAGCCAGATCCGGCCGACGACGAAGAGGTTGTAGTCGGAGCCGAGCGAAACGAGCAGGACACCCGCCGCGAGCGGGACGTAGTAGGTCAGGTCCCCCTGCCCCTGCCAGCGCTGGAAAACGAGCGTCGTCAGCCCGAGCGAGGCGGTCAGCCCGAGGGCGCTCGCCACGAGGAGGTAGAGCGGGGCGAGGAGCGCCTGGAGGAAGATCGCGAGCAGCACGAGGTTGACGAGGAACGCAGCGACGGCGATCCGCTTCATCGACGTGGTGACGCTGTCGACGGTCTCCGCGGCGAGGGCGCTCTCGCCCGCGAAGCCGGCACGAACTGCGGGGAGGCCCGACCCGCGCAGGAGCGAGGGCAGGTGCATCTCCAGCGCCTTTACCCGCCGGATGCCGCGCGAGCTCTGGGGGTCGACGTCGAGGACGACGAGGTAGCGCGCGGCATTCCCGCTCCGGGCGATCGTCGCCCCGCGAACCTGGAGGGCCCGCGGAGTCCCGGGTCCCACGACACCGGCGACACCGTGCTCGCGCGTCAGCGCCGCCTGCAGACGCCCGAGCGCCGGGCGCCGCCGCGCCAGGCCCGGGTGCTCGAGAACGACCTCGACCGGAGCGAGGATGCCAGGAGCGAAGCCTGCGGCGGCCGCCCGGGCTGCCCGCACAGGCTCGCTGCTCGGGTCGAGTGAGTGGATCAACCGGAAGCCGAGGGCGGTGCCGGTGACTCCGCCGGTCGGCACCACGAGCGCCGCGAGCGCTGCGAGAGCGATCAGGACGGCGACCGGGCGTCCGGCCAGGACCCGGGCCAGTCGCTCGCGCCGGACGCGTTGCCTGATCCGGGCGGGGGCCTCGGGCCTCCTCGATCCCGGCCAGAAGAGGAGACGGCCGAAGATCGCGAGCAGCGCCGGCAGAGCGGTGACGGAAACGGCGAGGCCGGTGAGGACGGTGATTGCCATCCCGGGGCCGAAGGAGCGGAAGAAGCTGAGGGTTCCGAACACGAGTGTCGCGGTTCCCGCGGCCACCACGAGGCCTGCCGTGAGGACGATCGGCCCGTACTCGGCGGTCGTCCGGCGGGCGACCTCGACCCGCGGCTCGCCCTCCACGAGCCTGCGCCGGGCGCCGGCGAAGAAGAAGACGGCGTAGTCGGTGACGATGCCGAGCAGCAGCGCGACCGTCACCGGCTTCACCTCACGCGGGATCGTCAGTCCCGCCTTCTCGCTCACCCATCCGAGCACGCGCTCGTCGAGCACGAAGGCGATCCCGGCCACGAAGAGCGTCGCGAGCGGAGCGCCGATCGCTCTGAAGCTGAGGCCGAGGATCAGCGCGATCAGCGCGACCGTCGAGATCTCGATGATCGGGAGCGCGCGCTTGATCGCCTGGAACTGCTCGTGCCTGGCGGGCACCGCCCCGGTAACGCCGACGAGCGCATCCCCCGGTCGGTTGACGTAGACCCGTGCGTAGGTGTGCGCCAGCGCGTTCTGGGCGGAGATCGTCGCGTCGCGGCGGAAGAAGAGGTACGTCAGTGCCGTCGTCCCGCGCTCGCGGGCGGACGGAAACGCTCCACGGAAGTTGGTGACGGGCAGGGCGAGCGAGATCGACCGGAGGAGGGGGCTGCGGTGACGGTCGATCCGGAGTGCCCTCCTCCCGACGCGCAGCTGAGCCGCGTGCGAGAGGCCGCGCGGATCGCGTTGGACGATCACGGTCTGCGCGAGCAGCGGCACCCGGAAGAGGCGCAGGGCGCGCTCCTCGGTCGCGACGGCGCGCGAGTGGGCGGGCAGGAGGTCGCCGAGCGTCGCGGCCGAGCCCTCGGTCACCGACGGCAGGTAGATCGCGGCCGCGGCGGCGGCCGCGAGCCATCCGGGCAGGATCAGCCAACGGAGCGCGACGACCGCTCTCGCGAGGAGGCGCGCCGGCCGCCCTCCGATCGGCTCTAGAACAGCCCGGCTCTCCTGCTCGTCCGGGCCCGGCTCCGCCTCGGGCGGCGTCCCCTCACGCGCTCCCACGTGCGGGAGCTACCCACTCTTCCGCTTCGAAACCGGGACCGCAGGATGCTCAGGCGCCGCCGCGGCGGCCGAGTCCCGTAAGCAGCTCGCGTACCCGCAGGGGGCCGCCCGCACCGGCGGCGAGAGGCGGTGTGTCGAGACCGGCCCCCTCGCGCATCCCCGCGAGCAGGTCGCGGACCGCCTCGCTCGCGCTGCGCACCGGGGTCCATCCGAGCTCCTCTCGCGCTCGCCTCGTGTCCATCAGCGGCACGCCGAGAGCGAGATCGAGCCAGCCCGGCGGCGTCGGCTGGAGGTGGAGGCGCCAGGAAAGCGCGGTCGCCGCCCTCAGGAGCCGCGGCGAGGTTCGGACGAGGCGCGCGTCGAGGATGCGAGCGAGCTCAGCGGAGTCGAGCACCGGGTCGGCGGCCACGTTGAACGCGCCACGCACCTCGCCCGTCACCGCGAGCCGGTATGCCTCGCCGACGTCGTCGGAGTGCACGGCCTGGAAGCGAAGCCGGGGAAGCTCGGGAAAGAACGGCACGAAGGCGCGACGCGCAAGCACACCGGGAAAGAACGGACCGACGAAATAGCGGCGTTGCTCTTCGGCGCTCTCGCGCTTGAAGATGAGGCCCGGCCGTAGACGCACGACGCGCGTGGCGGAATGCTCTGCCTCGAACCGGTCGAGCAGACGCTCGACCTCGGCCTTCTGCCGCCCGTAGAAGCTCGTCGGAACGCCGCCGGTCGGCCAGGACTCGTCCACGTGCCGATCCTTCGGCCCTGGAGAGTAAGCACCGACGGACGACGCGTACACGAGCGAGCGAACGCCCGCCTCGGCGACCGCCTGGAAGACGCGCAGCGATCCCTCGACGTTCACGCGGCGCAGCGTCTCCTGATCGCGCGAGGGCTGGATCAGCCACGCCAGGTGGACGATCGCGTCAGCGCCGCGGAAGTGCGAGGCGAGCTCGTCCCGTGCGACATCGGCCCTCGCCCACTGGACCTTCGGAAGCTCGAGCGCCGGTAGTCGCCGCGCCACACCCACGACCGATTCGACCTGCGGATCGGCCGCGAGTGACTTCAGCAGGCTGGTGCCGGCATTCCCCGTCGCACCGACGACGACGACGCGCATCAGGCGATCTCCAATCCCTCGACGATGGTGAAGAATGCCCGCGCAAAGGGGGAATCCTCCGTCCGCCGCCGCAGATCGGCCCAGTCGATCTGCTCGCGCAGGGCCCGGGCGATCTCGAGGCAGCTCTCGTAGTCGAGCGTGTGTTCGGTGAGCGCCATCAGCTTGGTGACGAGGATGTCCTCGGGGCGCATGACGCGCATGCGAACGGCCCAGACCTCGAGCTCATCGCTGCGCTCCATCACCTCGTCGGTCACCTCGAGCCCGGCAGGGGCGAAGATCAGGTCGATCATCACATCGCCGTCGTAGACCTTGTACAGCCATTCTTCCGGCGGCTTCTCAGCCCGAAGGCCGTCCTGCTCGAGCACGTCGAGCGCCCGGTCCGCGTCTTGCGGCCTCACCAGGAAATCGATGTCGTGGTCGGATTCCGGGCCGCCGCGCGCCCAGGCGGCGAGGCCGCCGGCGAGCACGAAAGGGACCTCGGCCCCGCGCAACGAGGCGGCGACCTTCTTCAGGCTCGGAAGCATCTCCTCGAACGAAGGCTCGTCAGTCACTACGCGGCGGCTACCCGGCATCCTCCAGCCTTAATCGGCTAAGACTCCGGCCGTGGCCGACACGACCATCCGGGTTGCCGCCGCGGGCGACATCCACTGCTCCGAAGCGGAGCGGGAGAGGGTGCAGGCGGGCTTCGCTGGGCTCGATTCCTCGGTCGACCTGGTCCTGCTCGCAGGTGACCTTACGACGCACGGCGAGCCCGAGCAGGCCGCCGTGCTGGCCGACATCTGTCGCGGCGTCTCCCCGCCGGTCCTCGCCGTCCTCGGCAACCACGATTGGCACGCCAACCGCACCGCGGCGGTCATCGCGACGCTGCGCGAGGGCGGGATCGAGGTGCTCGACCGCAGCGCAGCCGTGCACGAGATCCGCGGCAGACGTGTCGGAGTGGCGGGGACGAAAGGCTTCGTCGGCGGCTTCCCCGACGCTGCACTGCCGGACTTCGGCGAGCCGTCGCTGCGCCGCGTCTACGCCGAGACGACGCAGGAGGTCGCGGCACTCGAGCGAGGCCTCCGGCAGATCGAGGACTGTGACGTGCGGATCGTCCTCCTGCACTATGCGCCGACGACGACCACGCTCGGGCGCGAAGTCCGCGGGATCTGGGCGTTCCTGGGCAGCGACCGGCTCGGCCGCCCGATCCTCGACCACACGCCGGACCTGGTCCTGCACGGCCATGCCCACGCGGGCGCGTTCGAGGGCTTCGTCGGGCCGGTGCCCGTCTACAACGTCGCCGTCCCCGTTACCGGCCGGGACTTCTGGGTCTTCGAGGTGGGCGGGAACCGGCCTGAGACCCGGTTCGAGCGCTCCGAGGCGCGGGCCGAGTAGCGACAGTCGACGATCGACCCGATCGGATCGCCCATCGGGCGTCCGCGGATTGATCGGGTTCTTTGGATGAATCCGCTAGTCGCCGACGACCTGCACGATCCAGCGGCGATCGCGTTCGCGGTCGAGCTCGAGGAAGAGCACCCGCTGCCACGTCCCCAGGCAGAGCTCGCCGTCGCGGACCGGGATCGACTCGCCTGCGGTGCCCAGCAGCATCGCCATGCAGTGCGAATGGCCGTTGCCGAAGTCCATGTCCTCGGGGCAGATGTTCTCGGTACGGCGATCCCAGTCGTCGTGAGCGTAGTAGGACTCGCTCGGGACGAGCCGCTTCAGCAACGTCGCGAAATCCTCGAGGAAGCCCGCCTCGAACTCGTTCACCCGCACGCAGCACGTGGTGTGGGGGGAATAGACGCAGGCAATCCCGTCGCGGACGCCGCTCTCCTGCACGGCCTCGCAGACCTCGCCGGTGATGTCGCGGACGGACAGGCCGCCGCTCGTTCGCAGACTCGTCTCGCGCTGAAAGACCTTCACCGCGTCTCTCCTCTGGGGCTGGAAGGGTGGGGGAGCCTATTCATAGCCCCTCGTTTACCGATCGGGAAGTTCAACCGCACCTAACTCGCACTCCTTCCCCGGCGCTTCGCGAAGCGCGTGTGGAGGCGCGGGAGCGCTACGCTCGGCCCCCGGGCCTGTAGCTCAGCGGTCAGAGCAGCGGACTCATAATCCGTCGGTCCCAGGTTCGAATCCTGGCGGGCCCATCACCAAGTTCACGGCGGCCTTGGCCCGAAAGAAGCGGGAGAGGCCGCTCCTCGCGCGGCCTCCCTCCCTCCTGATCAGTGGACGCGCGTCCAGGTGCCCGTGAAGACGCCGCCGCGTTGATGGTTCGGGTCGATGCCGCCGACCGGCCTCAGCGTGAGCGTGTCGCCGTCCACCGACCACGAGTACTTGGCGGATGACCCCCAGGGACGGCACCACCACCCGCCCCAGGGATCTTCGTCGCGGATGAGGTTGATCGTCACGGAGCCCGCTAGGTCGAACGTCTGGGCGGGTCCCGCGGATCGGGAGAATAGGCCGATCGGCCCATTGCCGCCCGGTGCGCCGATGACGAGGATTGAAGGGTGTCCCAGACCGAAGTCCTCCTCTCGATCCTCGCTCTCCTCGTCCTCGAGGTCTACCACCTGAAGTGGATCTGGTGGGAGTTCTGGGACTGCCGCAAGTGCGCCACGAAGAACAAGGACTGCGGCTGTCCCGGTGTCAAATGGGTGATGTACCTCTGATGCGGTGGATCGCCCACCGACATCGACGGGGGACCCGCTAGCCCACGAGCGCCGGCAGCGGGTCGACCGCCGCGCCGCGCAGGCGAACCTCGAAATGCAGGTGGGGGCCGGTCGCGTCGCCCGTCGCGCCCACGCGGCCGATGAGCGCTCCGGTGGCTACGCGCTGCGCGAGTCCCACCTCGACGCGCGACAGGTGCGCATACATCGTGCGGACCCCATCGGCGTGCTCGACCGTGACCTCATTGCCCCAGCCCCCGTCCCGCCAGCCGGCGTAGACGACGAGCCCCGGGGCCGCCGCGCGTACGTACGTGCCGGTGACGGCCGGGATGTCGATGCCCGCGTGGAAGCGGACGCCGCGGGGGCCGAACGGATCGCCGAGAACTGCGGGGAGCGGCCACGAGAGCGTGAGCGGGGACCGGGCGGGCGGCGCCTGGAGCGCCGCGAGCGTCTGGGGTCCGGCGTTCCCGGTCTGGGGAACGCCTCCCCAGCGCTGGAACCTCAGGAGCGCGGCCCGTGTCCGCTCGCCGAAGACGCCGTCCAGGGTCCCGGAGGGAAAGCCGTGCCACGCCAGCAGGAACTGGAGACCGGCCACATCCCAACCCGCCATGCCCTCCCTGACCAGTCGGCTGCCAAGCGAGGGTGTCGCGAAGGCACCGAGTGCCGACCGCGTCTGAGGCCCGGCGACGCCGTCCTCCGTGATCCGCGCGGCGCGTTGGAGCTTACGAACCGCCCTGGTGGTCGGCGCACCGGGTTCTCCGTCGATCGTGCCCGAGTAGAGGCCCCGCGCGTGCAGAGCCACCTGGAGTGCGGCAACCTGCGGGTTCCCCATCTCCGCGGCGGCCGGCGCCCCGCTCCAGGCGAGCAGGAGGAGTGGCAGAAGAACGAATCGACGCATCCGCAGAAACCGGGAAAGAACCGGCTTGCGAGAATTCGCGCTGCGGCGCCCGATCTCCTTCGAGAGTTCTTCCTTGACAGCCGCCGCGCCCGCCGAATAGAGTCCCGGGCGTCAGATCCGGCGGGCCTTCGGGTCATCCGGATCTGGCATTTTTTTGTCCTCTGGGCCGGGAAAGCCGCCGGGATAGGTCCCGCGGCCCTTGCGCGCCCGCTTCCCCTCGTCGAAGCTAAGACGTCCCCGTGGAAGACCGGTTGACGACCCTGCTCTCGCGCGCCGACGGTGCCGCCCTCGCGCTTCCGCGCCTGGGCGGGATGGCCAGGCCCGACGGCGTCGTGATCGTGAGCGAGCGCTTCTGGGCCTTCGCAGGTCGGGACGGCTCGATCCGGCACGGCGGGATGCCCCAGCCGCCAAGGGGCCTGCGGCGGGTCCCGCTGGCCCGTGGCGTCGCCCGCCTGCTCGCCTCGCTCTCGCCGCTCTTCCGCCGGACGGGTGTCGCACGCCCTCGGGAACGGCGACTCCTCGCACTCGCGTTGATCGCGCCCTGCGCCTTCATCTTCCTGCCTCACACGGTGGCGCTCGTGGCGGGCCTGACGCTGACCGTGTCGCTCGTCTTCTGGCTGCTGCGCGGTCGGACGCTCTACCTCCACGGCGCGGAGCACCGCGCGATCGCAGCCGCCGAAGAGGGGCGTCTCCTCGCAACCTGGCGGGGCGAGGCGAGGCCGACGCGTTTCGCGACGCGCTGCGGCACGAACTTCGCCGTCCTCGTCTTCCCCGTCGCTTTCGCCGCGCAACGTCTCTGGCCGCTGCCGCCGGCGTTCTACACGCCCGCAGTCGTGAGCCTGCTCTCGCTCGCGGCGACGATGGAGCTTTGGAGGGTCGTCCAGTCCGCACGGGGGTGGCGGCGGCTGTTCCTGCTGCCCGGGCTCGCGCTCCAGCGCGTGACTACGCGGGAACCGGCACTCGAGGAGACGCGCATGGCGCTTCGCGCGGTCGCTTCGGTGCTCGAGCGCGAGCTCCTGTAACCGGGCCCGTCCGACGCGGTCCGTAACCTCGGGCCCCATGGACGGCGACTGGCTGCGGCGCGGGGTCGCGGAGCTCGTCGGTGCGTTCGCCCTGACCTTCGTCGGCGCCGGGACGATCATCACCGTGGGCGGCCAAGATCTCGTCGCGATCGCCCTGGCGCATGGGCTCGTGATCGCGGTCATGGCCTCCGCGGTGGGACACATCTCCGGGGGCCACTTCAACCCGGCGGTCACGTTCGGCTTCCTCGTCACGCGCCGGATGAAGCCCGCCCTTGCGGCCGTCTACTGGCTCGCGCAGTTCGGTGGGGCGACAGTGGCGGCGCTCATGCTCTGGTGGATCTACCCGTCGGACAGGATCGACGCGGTGAACCTCGGAGCCCCCGTCCTGAGCAACCGCATCGGACCGGGCGCCGGATTCGCGATCGAGGCGATCCTCACCTTCTTCCTCGTGTGGGTGATCTTCGCCACCGCCGCCGACTCGCGCGGCACCTTCAAGTCGATCGCCGGGCTCGCGATCGGCTTCACGATCACGCTCGACATCTTCATGGCCGGCCCCTTGACGGGCGCGGCGATGAATCCCTCCAGGGCCTTCGGAACCCAGCTCGTCCACAACACCTGGAGCGACGGTTGGATCTGGTATGCAGGGCCGCTCGTCGGCGGAGCGGTCGCGGCGCTCCTGTACGAGCTGCTCTACCTGCGGCCGCTGCGCCCCGCAGTCGTCGGGCCGAGAGAGACGGGGCTCGAGGAGCCGCGCCCGGGCGAGACCGCTCTCTCCTAGCGCCGTCTGACTACAATCGAGTCCGTGGCGGAACTCGGAACGATGCGCGTGAAGAGCGGCCTCGCCGAGATGCTCAAGGGCGGAGTGATCATGGACGTCACCAACGCCGACCAGGCGCTGATCGCAGAGGAGGCCGGAGCCGTCGCCGTGATGGCGCTCGAGCGCGTTCCCGCAGACATTCGGGCGCAGGGTGGCGTCGCCCGCATGGCCGATCCTGACAAGGTACGCGAGATCCAGGAAGCCGTGACCATCCCGGTGATGGCCAAGGCGCGGATCGGCCACTTCGTCGAGGCACAGATCCTCGAGGCGCTCGAGGTGGACTA
Organism: Gaiellales bacterium; assembly: GCA_038237515.1. GTDB lineage: Bacteria > Actinomycetota > Thermoleophilia > Gaiellales > Gaiellaceae > JBBQDZ01. The sequence goes on along the minus strand of JBBRYP010000009.1, from coordinate 68,244 downwards.
CATCGACGAGAGCGAGGTGCTCACGCCGGCCGACGAGGAGCACCACATCGACAAGTGGCAGTTCCGCGTGCCGTTCGTCTGCGGTTGCCGCAACCTCGGCGAGGCGCTCCGTCGGGTGGCCGAGGGGGCGGCGATGATCCGCACGAAGGGCGAGGCCGGCACCGGTGACATCGTGAACGCCGTGCGCCACATGCGCACCGTGTTCGGGGGCATCCGCCGACTGGGGGTCCTCCCGGCGGAGGAGCTGTTCGCTGAGGCGAAGATGCTCCAGGCGCCGGTCGAGCTCGTCCGCTGGGTTGCCGAGCACGGGCGTCTGCCCGTCGTCACCTTCACCGCCGGCGGCATCGCGACCCCCGCGGACGCCGCACTCTGCATGCAGCTTGGCGCCGACGGCGTCTTCGTCGGCTCCGGAATCTTCAAGGCAGACGACCCGGCGCCCCGCGCGAAAGCGATCGTCGAGGCGACCACGCACTTCCGCGACCCGGAGATCCTCGCCCGCATCTCCAGCGGGCTCGGCGACGCGATGAGCGGCCTTTCCACCGCCGCGCTCGCGCCCGAACAGCTGCTCGAGACTCGCGGCTGGTAGAGAACGGGGGAAACCAGGTTTCCCCCGTTGGCCCCCTTCTTCTGCGCGGCGTACTGGCCACTGCACCGTGGGCTCCCGCCGGGCGGAGCCCGGCTCCGCCCGCGACTGGATATGCGGTGGCGACTCAAGCGAGCGGAGAGAACCCCCCTGCTTTCCTCATGAGCCTCTTGTTCGTCGCGCGGCACGGTTAGGGCCTGTCCGGAAAGTGGCCACGGTGGATGACAGGCGGCACGCGTCTTGAGGCAAGGACGCAGGGAGCGTCGATATGCAGGCATATCTGCGCGACCGAGGACGCCGGATCGAGGCGCGTGACGTCTGTCAGGCGCCCTGGCTCACTTTGTGGACAGGCCCTTAGCTCGTAGCGCCTCCCGCGTCAACCTCTGAATAACCTGATCGGTCATGGGGCGAATCGAGGGGCGGCACGTCGTCGCCACCGGTGCCGGAACTGGTATCGAGCGGGCGATTGTGCTTCGGCTCGCGGCGGACGGCGCTCGCCTGACGTTGCTCGCTCGGGGACGAGGCGCGCCTCGCGTCCGTGGCACGCGACGCGGCCGCCTTCTTCGCGGCCTGCGACATCCGCGACGCGCAGCAGGTGGACGCAGCCTTCACGGCTTCCGTGGAGCGAGACGGCCCGCTCCACGCGCTGGTCCCGAACGCCGGCATGGGCGGCCCGAACGCGGCAGGGCCAGGCGATCGCTACGAGGATCTCGTCGCGACGAATCTCGTCGGCACCTACCGCTGCGTCTGGGCGGCCGAGCCGCACCTCTTGAATGGGCCGGAGGGGGGGGCATGTCGTCGTGATCGCGTCGATCCTCGCCCGGATCGGTGTCGCCGGCTACACGGGCTACTGCGCCTCGAAGGCCGGGCTGCTCGGGCTCGTGCGTGCGTTCGCCGCCGAGCTCGCGCCGGCGGGCGCGCACGTCAACGCGATCTGCCCGGGCTGGGTCGACACCGAGATGGCGTGGGAGGGGCTGGACGGACTCGCCGCCGAGATCGGCGGCACCCGCGAGGACGCCCACGGCATCGCGATGAGCCAGGTGCCCCTACGCCGGATGAGCGCTCCCGAGGACATCGCCGGCACCGTCGCGTGGCTGCTCTCGCCCGACGCCCGCGGCGTCACAGGGCAGGCGATCGACCACAACGGCGGCGCGTTCATGATCTGAGGCGGCGACGAGAGCGGGTGCGCGCCTCCGTAGAATCCGCAGCGTGAAGATCGGGATCCTCGCCGTCCAGGGCAACTTCCGCGAGCACGCGGCGATGCTCCGCCGGCTTCGGGTGGAACCGGTCGAGGTGCGACGGCCGGAGCAGCTCGACGGTCTCGATGGGCTCGTCATCCCCGGCGGAGAGTCGACCGCTATCGGGCGGCTGATCCGCCTCTACGGGCTGGAGGAGGCGATCCGGGGCTTCGAACGGCCGGTCTTCGGCACCTGTGCAGGGATGATCCTCCTGGCGCGGGACACGGTCGACGGGGTGCCCGGCCAGCCGCTGCTCGGGGGTGTCGACCTGCTCGTGCGCAGGAACGGGTATGGACGGCAGGTGGCGAGCTTCGAGGCGGACCTGCAGCTGGACGGCGATCCGGAGCCGTTGCGCGGCGTCTTCATCCGGGCGCCGCGGGTCGAGCAGGCAGGCCCCGACGTCGAGGTGCTCGCCGACCTCGACGGCGACCCGGTGCTGCTCCGCCAGGGCAGGTTCCTCGTGTCCTCCTTCCACCCGGAGCTGACTGGCGATACACGCGTCCACGAGCGATTTCTCGAGCTCATGAGGGAGGAGCAGGGTGTCAGGGCATAGCAAGTGGTCGTCGATCAAGCACAAGAAGGGCGCTGCCGACATCAAGCGCGGGAAGCTCTTCTCGAAGCTCTCGCGGGCGATCATCGTGGCGGCCCGCGAAGGCGGGGGAGACCCTTCTGCGAATCTGGCGCTCGCGAACGCGGTCGAGAAGGCGCGGTCCTACTCGATGCCGAAGGACAACATCGAGCGCGCGATCGCGCGGGGCTCGGGCGCCGACGCCGACGCACAGGCGTTCGAGACCGTCGTCTACGAGGGCTACGGGCCGAGCGGCGTCGCGCTGATCGTCGAGGCGCTGACCGACAACCGCAACCGCACCGCGTCGGACGTCCGGCACCTGTTCACGAAGTACGACGGATCGCTCGGCGGCTCCGGCGCCGTCGGCTGGCTCTTCGAGCGGCGCGGGGTCGTCCTCGTTGACGCCGAGACCGCCGACGAGGACGACCTCATCCTTGCTGCGGCCGAGGGCGGCGCAGAGGACGTGACCCGCGACGGTTCGTCGTTCCAGGTGCTGTGCGCGCCGGACGCGCTCGTCGCCGTCCGCCAGGCGGTCGAAGCCGCCGGCATCGCGGTGGAGTCGGCGGAGCTGACGATGATCCCGAAGACGACCGTCGAGCTCGCGGAGGAGTCGGCCGCGAAGAAGGTGCTACGGCTGGTGGACGCCCTGGAGGACAACGACGACGTCCAGGAGGTCTACGCCAACTTCGACATCCCGGAGCGAGTCCTGGAAGCCGTCGCTTCGTGAGAGCGATTGGCAACGCACGGCTCTCCCCGCGCATCAGTCCAACTCGACTAGGAACTCGCGGATGCAGCGATGGGCGTGTTCCGGGTTGTCGCCGATGAGCTGGTGAGCTGCCTCGGGGACGACTTCGAGGCGGGCGAGGTCGTTCGGGATCGCATCGACGATCTCCCGACCCAGAGCAGGTGGATTCAGCGGGTCGTGCTCGCCTATCAGGACGAGCGTCGGGCATCGCACATCCCGGAGATGGGGCCGTAGGTTCATCGAACGCCCTGCCTCGGCCCACCACCGTTCGATCACCTCGGGTGTTCGGATGAAGTGCGGCTCGAGGGCTGCGCGCAGCGGATCAGGTGTCGCGCGGCGCGAGTACAAAGGTCGACAGAGACGCGCCACCGCGGCGGCGGTCTCAGCAGTCGGGTTCTCGAAGTCCCGTCGCATTGCTTCGGCGGCCTCGTCGCCGCCGACTTCCCGTGTGCGTGCGATCACCTCCTCGGAGCCGGGGAAGCGCGGGGCCGTGCTGATCAGGATGAGTGCGGCGATCTCGTCGGAATACGTGAAGGCATACTGCTGAGCGACGAAGCCGCCGAACGAGAGACCCAGCACCACTGGACGCTCGACGCCGAGTGCGTCACGGAGACGTCGGACATCAGCGGCCCAGGTTGGCAGGTTCCAGCTTTCGGGGGAACCGGAATCGCTGCGTCCGTGTCCTCGCTGATCCGGAACGATCACCTGGGCGACGTCCGCCAGCGGAGCGAGGGAGTGCCTCAACCCCAACCCGTCGACCCCCGGCCCGCCGTGAAGACCGATGAGCACGGGCTGGCGCTTCATCGCACCGTCAGCAACAACCCATTCCTGGCCAAGCACCTCCACGAAGAGCCGAATATCGCCAACGCCGATCAACATTCCGTGCCCCGTCCTTCTAAGATCGTTGAAAAGCTCCGCTCTCTGCTAGGTGTTGTAGCCCGTCAGGAGCGGCCGCGAGAAGCGGGCGGAGCCGCGGTTCCCGCGGCGGGAGCCCCAACAAGCGGTCGAGCAACGATGGGACGCAGCCACCCGTGACCGGCCCCGCAGACAAGCACCCTGCCCAGGCGCCGGGAAGGAGGGGGCTTATGGGGGAACCAGGGGTTCACCCATGTTAAATCCAGCTGCGCTGCCGCGCGATCCGGCAGAGGGCCCGCCGCTTCGCGTGCGGCGTACCGGCCGAGAGCCCGGCCTTCGCATACGCGCGGCGTAGCGCTGCCTTCACGCTCTCCGAGGCGCCGGCGGTTCCCAGCTGCGAGGCGATCTCCTCGTTCGAGGGGAGGCGGTCGAGGCTTCCTCCGTCGAGCCAGCCCGCGCAGAGGCAGCGGACGACCTGCGTCTGGAAAGGCGAGAGGGGGCGCGTCGGGGCCGGCGCGGCGACGAGAGGGTCTGTCGACTCCGGATCAGCGCTCTCGGGCACCCAGGAGAAGACGATCGTCTCAGAGCCGATGCCGATCCGGTCGCTGTGGTGGAGCGGAAGCGGGACGCCAGGCTGGATCCTCGTGCCGTTGAGGAACGTGCCGTTGCGGCTGCCCCGGTCCTCGACGAACCAGCGCCCCTGCTCGCCTCGGATCAGCCGGGCGTGGTGGCGGCTGACGGTCGTCGAGGCGATCACGAGGTCGTTGTCGACGAGACGGCCGATCGAGGTGGTGCCTCCGAGCGGGAGCTCGACCCCCTCCGGCAGCGTGACCGACACTTCCTCGCGCACGGGCAGATTCTTCCACCCTGGTGCCGCAAGCAACCTCGCGGCGGCGAAGGAACGTCCGCAGGCGCGCCTAACCTCTTGCTGTGAGAGTCCTCGGCATCGACCCGGGAACGGCAGCGTGCGGATACGGGATCGTCCACGAAAGCGCGGGCCGCCTCAGGGCCATCGACCACGGGTCGTGGCGCACGTCGGCGCGCGACCGAATCGAGGTGCGGCTGAAGACTCTCTTCGACGGCGTCGCCGGCCTCATCTCGATCCACCGGCCCGACGCGATCGCGCTCGAGGAGTCGTTCGTCGGCGCTGACGCCCGCATCGCGCTCTCCGTCGGGCAGGCGCGCGGCGCGATACTGGTCGCAGCGGCTTCCGCGGCGCGCGAGTGCACCGAATACGCGCCGGCGCACGTGAAGAACGCCGTGTGCGGCTACGGACGCGCCGACAAGCAACAGGTCCAGAGGATGGTCGTCGCCATCCTCGGCCTGACCGATGCGCCCCGCACCTCCCACGCCTCCGACGCGCTCGCGGTTGCCATCTGCCACGCGCTGGCGCCGCCCCTGCTCAGGATCGCCGGGTGATCGCTCGTTTGAGGGGCCGGCCGGTCGCGCGCCGCGCGGACGGCCTCGTGCTGGACGTCGGAGGCGTGGGCTACCTCGTCAACGCAACCCCCTCGGTGTTGCGCCGCGCAGAGGGTTCGGCCGAGGTGGAGGTCGAGACCTACCTGCACGTCCGCGAGGACGCTCTCCAGCTGTACGGGTTCGCCGACGCCGGCGAACGGGAGCTCTTCGAGCACCTGCTCTCGGTCTCGGGCGTCGGGCCGAAGGTGGCCCTCGCGATCGTCTCGGGTTCACCGGCGGCCGACCTGCGACGGGCGATCGCGCTCGAGGACACCGCTCGCTTCGAGGCGATCCCTGGTATCGGGAAGAAGACCGCGCAGCGAGTCGTGCTCGAGCTCAAGGAGAAGCTGGCCTCCGCCGCTTACGCGCCGGAGGCTAGAGGGGCTCACGGCTCCGTCGCCCGGGACGCGCTGGTCGAGCTTGGCTTCAGCGTCGTCGATGCCGACCAAAGGCTCGCCGATATCGACCCGGAGCTCCCGGTGGAGGAGCGGGTCCGGCAAGCGCTGAGGGCGGCGTGAGACGCCCTGTGGCAACCACCAACGCCCGCGCGTTCCTCGGGCGTCGCTCGCGGTGCCCGGCCGGAGGGGACAGTACGTCTAGTGAGGGCCCGGAGAGCCGGGTGCTGCGAGCGACGTCAGGCGGCGGCGGAGCCCGGCTCTGCCGGGCGGGAGCCGCCGCCGGCGAGGGACGCGCGTGAACGACTTTCTCGCGCCGGTGCTCCAGCCGGAGGAGGATGCGGTCGAGCGCTCGCTGCGACCGCGCGCCCTCGACGAGTTCGTGGGTCAGGAGCGGACGAAGGAGCAGCTTCGCGTGGCGCTGGAGGCGACACGCGCCCGCGAAGAGGCGCTCGACCACGTCCTGCTCGTCGGGCCGCCCGGGCTCGGCAAGACGAGCCTCGCGTACATCGTGCGCTCGGAGCTCGGCGTCGGCCTCCGCACCGTCGCGGGTCCCGCGCTCGAGCGAAAGGGGGACCTGGCGGCGATTCTGACCTCGCTGGAGCGGCGCGACGTGCTCTTCATCGACGAGATCCATCGTCTGAACCCGGCGGTCGAGGAGATCCTCTACCCGGCGCTCGAGGACTTTCGCCTCGACATCGTCGTCGGGCAGGGGGCGGCCGCCCGGACGCTGACCCTCGACCTGCCGCCGTTCACCCTCGTCGGCGCGACGACGCGGACGGGCCTGCTCACGACGCCGCTGCGCGACCGCTTCGGGATGACGTTCCGCCTCGGCTATTACGACGCCGAACAGCTGGCCCGGATCGTGACGCGCTCGGCCGCGATCCTCGCCGTCGCCATCACCCCCGAAGCCTCGGCCGAGATCGCCCGCCGCTCGCGCGGCACGCCGCGGGTTGCGAACCGGATCCTTCGGCGCGTCCGCGACGTCGCCGAGGTGCGCCACGAGGGAGAGATCTCGACGGCAGTCGCGCGCGAGGCGCTCGAGTTGCTCGAGGTCGACGACGCGGGTCTCGAGCGGACCGATCGCGAGCTGCTCGCGGCGATCGCGTGGAAATTCGAGGGCGGCCCCGTCGGCCTCTCGACGCTGGCGGTGTCGCTGGGGGAGGAGCCGGACACGATCGAGGACGTGTACGAGCCGTACCTGCTCCAGCTCGGCTTCATGCAGCGCACGCCGCGCGGGCGCGTCCTCACCGCGCTCGGCCGCGAGCACATCGGGGCGACGACCGAGGCTGCACGCGCGCTCTTCTGATGCGTACGGAGACGCGGGATGCGGACAGGACAAGGGTAGGTAGCAGAACTGCTACCCTGTGGCCGTGACCACGATTCCCCAGAAGGAGTTACGCAACAACGTCGGCGAGGTGCTGCGGCGGGCTGAGTCGGGCGAAGAATTCACGGTTACCGTTGCGGGCCGTCCGGTCGCCCGACTTGGACCGGAGCGCTCACGCCAATGGGTGGACGGGCCTGCGATGCAGCGCGTCTGGCAGACGCCGGCGCCGCAGACGCTCGACGACGATCTGGCGAGGCTTCCCGGGGAGATCACCGATGTCTTCGCCAGATAGGTGCGCGTCCTCCTCGACACTTCGGTCCTGATCGCCGCGGAAAGTCCGGGCGACCTCGAAGGCGCCGTCAGCGCCGCGTCGCTCGCGGAGTTGCACTTCGGCGTCCTCGTCGCCAGCTCAGAGGATGAGCGAGCTCGCCGTTCACAACGGCTCGGCGTGATCGAGGCTACCTTCGACCCGCTGCCGGTCGACGCCGCGGTCGCCCGGGAATGGGGGCGGCTCGCGGCCGCCGTTGTAAATCGTGGCGGCAAGCCGCGCCGACGAGCTCTCGACCTCGTCATCGCCGCCACAGCGAACGTGCACAAGGTCCCGCTCTTGACAAAGAACCCGAAAGATTTCGCCCTGATCGGAGATCTGGTCGAGACTCGCGGACCTACCGCCTGAACTGGAGCGCGTGCCAGGAGGGCACGGGAGCGAGCTCCAGCAGAGCGCGTCCACCCCGGGGATCTCGATAGGCGAACTCCGCCTCCTCCTCGTCCCAGCTCACCTCGAGCAGGCCTTCCTTGACCCGATGGTCGAGCCACGCCCCCCGGAAGATGAGCTTTCGCAGCCAGTAGACGAGCGATTCCCCCTCGTTGAGGGCGATCCGTTCCCAGTGGCGGACGAGGTAGCGGCCGAAACCGCTTCGCGCTTCGTAGATCCGTCCGTGCGCGGCGAGTTCGACCAGGTCCGCCGTCTCGTCCTCGTCGAGCTCGTTCACCTCGAGCAGTCCAAGCTTGACCGCCGCGGCCACGACCCGCTGCTCGAAGTCGAACGCGTTGAAGCAGAAGTGATAGCCGAGGAACTGGACGACGTAGTCCTCGCCCGACGAGTAGTTCGCCTCCGGCACGGGCGGAGGATACCAACGGCGAAAATACCCTCATGAGGCCGAGGCTGCTCGTCGGTTCTGCGCTCGCGTGTGCGGGCGTGACCGTCCTCGTCGCGTATCTCTTCGAGCTTTCGTGGGATCGAGCCGCAGTGCTCGCGCCCGTGATCGTCGCAGCCGTCGGAGCCGCCGTCATGCTGATCGCGCTCTGGGTGAGGATCGCGCTCCAGTCGCTGCGAAACCAGCGGCACCCCCGGCTGATCGTCGCCGTCACGTTGGCCGTCCTCGGCGCCATGGTGGTGCTGTCCTTCTTCGTCGGACCGCTCCCGCACGAATAGCCCGTACGAGTCTTCGCTTTCCGCGGGCGGGGATGCGGAGCGCAACGAGTGCGACCCGCGCGCGGTGATGGAGAGCATCTGTGCCCAGAGAACCTCTCGGCGTTCTTGGAGGACTGGTTGGTATGCACGAGCCGGCAGGCGAGTGCACGTGTCCGGAGGGGGCGAAGGGGGGAACCCCGTTCCCCCCTTGGAGCGGAGGCGAAGCCGTAGCGATAACTCCTCGAAGGGTGTAGGCGGCCGGGGGTCTCGGGGGGCGAGAGCCCCCCGGCAAAGCGCAGCGATTCACTCGCCCCTCGCTTTCCCCTGGCCCTCGCCGCGCGTCGGCTCGGACTCGCTGCGTCCCGCAAGGACGGCGTCCGACGGCGTCCGTACCGTCGATCGGGATGAGCTGGACGATCCGTGCTCCCTGCCCGCCTCGCGCGGCCGCCTCGCTGGCCGAGGCGCTCGGTGTGAGCGCTACGACGGCGAGCGTGCTCGTCCGCCGCGGACTCGCCGAAGTCGAGCCCGCGAAGCGCTTCCTCGAGGGACGGCCGCCCCTTCACGACCCGTTCCTGCTCGGCGCGATGGACGAGGCCTGCGCCGCGATCCGCAGGGCGATCGACGCCGGTCGACGCATCTGCGTGCACGGTGACTACGACGTCGACGGCATCTGCGCCACAGCTCTGGCGGTGCTCGTCCTGCGCGAACTGGGTGCCGACGTCGAGTGGCATCTCCCGAGCCGCTTCGAGGAGGGGTACGGCGTCTCGCGCGAGACGCTGGCCCGGCTCTCGGATCAAGGGTGCGGCCTCGTGCTCACGGTCGACTGCGGGATCACCGCCATCGACGAGGTCGCGGAAGCGCGGGCGGCCGGCCTGGAGGTCGTCGTCACCGATCACCACAGGCCGGGAGAGACGCTTCCCGCCTGTCCCATCGTCGCAACGCGCCCGTCCGAGTATCCCTTCCCCGAGCTCTGCGGAACCGGCGTCGTCTACAAGCTCGGCCAGGCGCTCCTCGGGGCAGAGGCGGAGCTGCTGGAGCGCCATCTCGACCTCGTCGCCCTCGCCACGATCGCCGACGTCGTCCCGCTCGTCGACGAGAACCGCGCGCTCGCGTCCGCGGGCCTGAAGCGCCTCGCGCGCACGCAGAAGCCCGGGCTCCGGGCGCTCATGCAGAGCGCTCGGGTCGATCCCGCGACGGTGGACGAGGCGGGCGTCGGCTTCCGGCTCGCTCCGCGGATCAACGCGGCCGGCCGGCTCGGAAGACCGGAGGCCGCCCTCGAGCTGCTGCTGACCGACGACGCCGCGCCGGCCGAGGAGCTCGCTGCCCGTCTCGAGGAGCTCAATCGCGATCGTCAGGCGGTCGAGGATCGCATTCTGCGGGAGGCGCTCGCCCAGGTGGAGAGCTGGCCGCCCTCGCGACGCGGGCAGCGGGGTTACGTGCTCGCGGACGAGGGCTGGCACGAAGGCGTCATCGGAATCGTCGCGTCTCGGCTCGTCGAGCGGTTCTCGAGGCCGGTCGTGATGATCGCCGGCACGGCGGGCGATTGGAAGGGCTCCGGCCGCTCCATCCCCGCGTTCGACCTCCATGCCGCGCTCGCGGTGTGCGCCGAGCACCTCTGCCGCTTCGGGGGCCACCGAGCGGCTGCCGGGCTGTCGATCGAACCGGATCGCGTCGATGCGTTCGCCGCCGCCTTCGGACGCCACGCGAGTGGGCTACTCGACGACCGCGACCTCGATCGCACCACCGCCGTCGACGCTGTCGTCCACGGCTCGGAACTCACCCTCGGCCTGTGCGAGGAACTTGGCCGCCTTGCGCCCTTCGGCCTCGGGAACCCGAATGTCACGCTGCTCGTCGCCGATTGTGAGCTGGCCGAGTTGAGCGCCGTGGGGGAGGGGAAGCATCTCCGCTTCCGGGTCCACGAGCGCCGCCGCGACGCCGGCAGCGCGATCGCCTTCGGCCGGGGCCGCGACCTCGACCGTTTCCGGGCGTCCTGCCGCTACGACGTCGCCTTCCGTCTCCAGGAGAACCGTTGGAACGGCACGGTCGCGCCGCAACTCGTCGTCCGGGAGATCTTCGAGGCGTCCGAGGGCTACGAGGCGCTGCGCGAGCGCTTCGCGGCGATGTGGCGGGCAGGCGAGAGCGGCTGGAGCGACGACGCGAGGGCGGTGTTCGACGAGCTGGGACTTGGCGCGGGCGCGTCGAACCGGCGACACCTCCTCGAATCCCCGACGTTCCGAGCGTTGCTCGAGGCTCCGCCGCTCGCGCAGGCTGCGTAAGAGCCGCGGCCGCCGCACCCGGGCTCAGCCGCGCGCCGCTCGCAGCGAGATGCGGCTCGTGCGAGGCGTCGCCCCGGACTCAGCCCCCGAGGCCGCGTCGAGCGCGAGCAGGAGGCGGGCGAGCTCGAGGGCCCTGCGTCGGGTTCGACGTCGTCGAAGCACCGGTTCCATCGGTTCAATGTCGTAACGGCAATCCCTGCCGCGGCGTCCTCCCCTCGACGGGGGATCGATCGCCGGAGGCCGGGAGTAGACTGGGCGCATGGCCGTCGTGGAGGCAGCCGAGCGCCAGCAGGATCGGGTCGACGAGCTGATCTCCGATGTCGCCGCGTACAACCCGGACGTGGATCGGGAGCTGCTTACGCGGGCCTTCCATGCCGCTGCGGAGGCGCACGAAGGCCAGCAACGCCGCTCCGGCGAGGAGTTCATCATCCACCCGTTCGGCGTCGCGAAGATCCTGGCGGAGCTGCGCCAGGAGGAACCGGTGCTCGCCGCCGCGCTTCTCCACGACGTCGTCGAGGACACGGATACGAGCCTCGACACGCTGCGGGCGGAGTTCGGGGAGGAGGTCGCGAAGCTCGTCGACGGGGTGACGAAGCTGACCCGGATCCACTTCCAAAGCCGGGAGCACGCGGAGGCCGAGAACTACCGGAAGATGATCATGGCCATGGCCGAGGATCGGCGCGTGATCCTCATCAAGCTCGCCGACCGTCTCCACAACCTGCGCACGATCGAGTATCTCGGCAAGCAGACCCAGGTGCGCAAGGCGAAGGAGGCGCTCGAAGTCTACGCGCCCCTCGCGCACCGCCTGGGCATCCACGAGCTCAAATGGGAGCTGGAGGACCTCGCCTTCGCGACGCTCCACCCGCGCAAGTACGCCGAGATCAAGACGATGGTCGCGGAGCGGCGGGCCGACCGCGAGGAGCACGTGCGGGAGGCGGCCGGAGTGCTCCAGAAAGAGCTTGACAAGGTCGACATCCCGGCCGAGATCTCGAGTCGCGCCAAACACTTCTACTCCATCTACGACAAGATGGCCAAGAAGGGTCGCGAGTTCAACGAGATCTACGACCTGACGGCGATGCGCGTGATCGCCGAGCGCTCCGGGGACGAGGGGACGCGCGACTGCTACGGCGCGCTCGGCCTCATCCACTCGCTCTGGAAGCCGATGCCCGGCCGCTTCAAGGACTACATCGCGATGCCGAAGTTCAACGGCTACCGCGCCCTGCACACGACCGTGATCGGACCCAAGGGCCGGCCGCTCGAGATCCAGGTGCGCACGCGGGAGATGCACGACATCGCCGAACTCGGGATCGCCGCGCACTGGCTCTACAAACGCCGCAAGGGCGGCCGTCAGGATGCCGAGTGGCGCGCCTGGGTCAAGCAGCTGATCGACGGGCAGGCGGACGAGTCCGATCCGCGCGAGTTCATGAAGAACTTCCGAACCGACCTGCTCGACGAGGAGGTGTACGTCTTCACCCCCAAGGGCGCCGTGAAGACGCTGCCGGCGGGGTCGACTCCGATCGACTTCGCCTACGCCGTGCACACGGACGTCGGGCACCGCACCGTCGGCTCGAAGGTGAACGGTCGGATCGTGCCGCTCCACTACCGGCTGCGCAGCGGCGACTTCGTCGAAATCCTGACCGCGAAGAGCGGCCGAGGCCCGTCACGCGACTGGATGTCGCTCGCGGCCTCCTCCCGCGCGCGGAACAAGATCCGCCAGTGGTTCTCGCGCGAGAACCGCGAGGACTCCGAGCAGAAGGGGCGTGAGGCGCTGGAGTCCGCGCTCCGCTCGCAGAACCTCCCCTACCGCAAGCTCGTCGGATCGGCGGTGCTCGCCCAGGTGATCCGAGAGACGGGCTTCAAGAAAGCCGAGGACTTCTACATCGCGCTCGGCCAGGGGAAGCTCCAGGCAGGGCAGATCGTCAAGAAGGTGATCCAGCGGCTGAAGACGGAAGAGGTCGCATCCGAGGAGACCATCCCGCTCAAGGCGCCGAAGGCGAGGAACGTCGTCTCGAGCGACAACGTCGGCATCGCCGTGACGGGAGTCGAGGACGTGCTCGTCCGGCTCGCGAAGTGCTGCACACCGGTGCCGGGCGACCCGATCGTCGGCTACATCTCGCTCGGCAAGGGGATCACCATCCACCGCGAGGACTGCCCGAACGTGAAGACGCTGCGCCGGAACGCCGAACGCTTCACGCCGGTCTCTTGGGACGGCGGCGTCACCTCCTCGAGCTTTCGCGTCCAGATCGCGGTCGATGCCTGGGATCGGTCGCGCCTGCTCGAGGACGTCGCGCGGACGTTCGCCGAGCACGGCGCCAACATCGTGTCCTACGGCGGCGTCGTCGAGGATCAGCTCGCGAAGAACTGGTACACGGCGGAGGTCGGGGACGTCAAGGAGTTGCGCTCGCTGCTGACGGCGCTGCGGAACGTCGAGGCCGTCTTCGACGCGTATCGCATGACTCCGTCGTGATCCGACGGCAGGGAGGCGCTACGCCCGTCGGGCCTCGCCGCCGCTGTCTGCGGCGCTGGAGCAGTAGGGCGAGACGAGGAGCGCGACCCGCTCAAGGAAGGCACGCTCGTCGCCGGTCCGCGGTGCGGGCAGGACCTCGAGCGCGGCGACTTCCCGACCGCCGAAGGTGACAGCGAACCTCGCGGGCGCGCCGCCGGGAGTGCCCGCCCCAGAGCCGAGCTCGAGCCTTCCCTCGCCAGCGAAGGAGACCCCCGCCCTGGCGTAGCCGGCCCGCTCGTGGAGGATCGCGGCGACGGCGCGCAGCACGTCATCCGCGTCGCCGCCGCGATTGACGACACGGTCGACCGCCTCGAGCGCCCCGCGGTAGACCTGAGCACGGCTCACGCCGGCTCGCGCATTGGTGACCTCACCGGGAAGTGGCCCCGGTGGATGCCTGTCAGGCGCCCTGGTTGACTCTTCTGGCAGGGCTCTGGCGCTCTCGGACCCTGACCTTGAGGTAGAAGCGAACCGCGTGCCCCCCGAACCAGCGCACGAGCGCCGGCCGTCCTTCGAGTCCGCGCATGAAGATCCATCGCTGCTGATCCGTCACCCACCACATGAAAGCGCACCCCCGGAACGACTCAATCCCCCGTCCGAGGGGATCCGGCGGAGGCGGCACCTCGCTCGAGACGCTCGATGCCGCGTCTGTACTCCTGGTCGACCTCGACCGGCCGCCGCCGCTTCACGTCAACGAGCACGAGCGTCTGCGTGGCCGTGACCATGAGCACGTCGTCGGGTACCCGGGACGCCGCGAATTCGTACGTCGCGCTCGTGCGGCCGATACGGCTCACCCGCACGAAGATCTCGAGCTCGTCGTCGAAGCGAGCCGGGGCGAGATAGTCGATCGTGCACGCGCGCATCACGAACTCATGCTCGCGCGGCTCGAGCCGCAGGAGGCCCAGGTGCCGGTGGTACTCGACACGGGCGCCGTCGAAGAAGGGTAGGTACCGGCCGTAATAGACGATGCCCTGCGCATCGGTGTCCGAGAAGCCGACGCGGGCGAACGCGGAGAAACGGAAGGGCGGCCTGCGCTCCGTGACCTGGCCCGCCCGCCGACTCACGGCCCCGATCGTAGACGCCGCGGCATCTCTTGCCGGCGACACGCGTCGCCGGCGCTCGAACGGCGCAGCTCAGGAGCGGATCATCGCGAGCACCTCGTCGCGCTTTCGCTCCATCAGCTCCGACGTGCGTGCTTCGAGGTTCAGGCGCAGAAGCGGCTCCGTGTTCGATGGCCGGACGTTCATGTGCCAATCCTGCGCGTCGATCGAGACCCCGTCGAGATGGCTCACCCTCCCCTCCCGTCCGAAGTGCTCCTGCAGCTCCTGGAGCTTGAGCGCGACGTCGGGGACGGGCGTGTTGAGCTCGCCGGTGATGAAGTAGCGCTTGCGGTAGGGCTCGAGGATCTCGGACAGCCGGGCCGCTCGCATGGAGACGAGTTCGAGCATGAGCAGGAACGGGATCACCCCGGAGTCGGCCTGCGAGAACTCGCGGAAGTAGTAGTGGCCGGAGACCTCGCCGCCGAAGACCGCATCGTCTTTCCGCATCCGATGCTTGATGTAGGCATGGCCGACCCGGTTCACGAGGGCGGTCCCACCCGCGCGCTCGATCGTCTCCGGCACGGCCCAGCTGGCGCGCACGTCGTAGATCACCTTCTCCCCGGGGTGACGGGCGAGGATCGACTCCGCGAGCAGCGCCGTGACGAAGTCTCCCGGGACGAACTCACCGGTATCGTCGACGAAGAAGCACCGATCGGCATCGCCGTCGAAGGCAACCCCGAAGTCGGCCTCCTCCGCCAGCGTCTTCGAGACGATGAACTCGCGATTCTCGGGCAGGAGCGGGTTCGGCTCGTGGTTCGGGAAGCTCCCGTCCGGATCGAAGTAGCAGCGGACGGTGTCGATCGGGAGGCGTTCGAGCACCGGCGGGAGCATCGCCCCGGCCATCCCGTTCGCCGCATCGAGGACGACGCGCAGCGGCCGGATTCGCTCGAGCTCGACGAACGACAGCACGCGCTCGACGAACGCGGGCCAGACGTCGGCGGGGCGGATCCGGCCACGGGCGGCGCTCCGGTCGAAGCCGCGGAGGGCGCGGTCGCGGATGTCGAGCAGGCCCGACTCGCCGCCGACGGGAAGCGCGCCGCGCCGGACGATCTTCATGCCCGTGTACTCCTTCGGGTTGTGCGAGGCGGTGACCGCGATGCCTCCGCCCAGCCCGAGCTCTCCCACCGCGAAATAGACCATCTCCGTGCCGACGAGCCCCAGATCGAGGACATCGACCCCGCCGTCGGCGGCGCCGTCCATCACCGCCTGCGCGATCCCCGGAGCCGACAGGCGCATATCTCGCCCGACCGCGATCCGGCTGGGTTCGAGGTGCGCCGCGTATGCCCGGCCGATGGCGTACGCCCCCTCCTCGTCGAGCTCGGTCGGATAGATCCCGCGCACGTCGTACGCCTTGAAGATCTTCGGGTCGAGCACCGGCCGGATGCTAACTGCCGCCCCTCGGCGGTCTGTGAGGTTTGCCCTCCGGTCGCGGATAGGTCGAATATCCGACGAGGAGGAAGACGATGAGGAACTGGATCGCTGCAGGCGGGGCCCTGGTGGGAGCGAGCCTGGTCGTCCCAGCTGCGGGCGCGAAGGAGATCGGTGCCGTCGAGGTGTGCGGCGCGTCCGCCTGCAGGGAGATCGGCGCGTCCGCTGCGCGCGCGTTCGGCGCCGGCCCGTACGGAACCTCGTCGCCGGTGTCCGAGGTGCCTGCGGCCTCGCCGCAGAGCTACTACGTCGTCCGGTTCTACGCCCGCGACGGCCGCCGGCTCTTCGAGGCGTTCCGGTCGTACTTCGTGGCCGCACCCGGCCTGCTGCGCCCCGAGGACGAGCGTGGCCAGGCTCAGGCCTGGGGGCGCGCCGGCGCTAGGCAGGCCGCGGCGCTTCGGCGCGCGACCCGCGGCCTCGATCCGTACGCACCTCCGCGCCTCACCAGTGTCCGGGTCGGTGCGCACCCCTCGCGCGAGCCGGCTGCCTACGCGTCGCTCCTCGGCCTTCGGCGTCTCCCGGGGTCTCCCCCGACCGGCAGGTCCATCTACATCACGCTCCACTGGCGAGGCAGGAACCCGTGGTCGGCGCAGGAGCTGTTCGTGTATTACCCCCGGCAACGCATCCTCTTCGGCGCGAACGGTTACGTCCGGGTTCCCGAAGAGCTCGCCGTCGGGATCGAGCGCGAGGCTGCGGGGCTGCCGCCCACCACCCCGGCGGATCCTTTTCCGTGGGCGACCGTGGCACTGGCGACGGGCGCCCTGGCACTAGGCGTCGGGCCGCTCGGGCTCGTCCTCGCGTCGCGCCGCCGCCGCCTCGCGCATGCCCGGGCGGTGGGCCTCGGGACGACGTTCGTCACCTTCGCCCTCGTCCTCGCCGGGGCTGCGGCGGCGAAGGAGATCGCTTCGCTCCAGGTCTGTCGCCCGACGGGGTGCAGGTCGGTCTCGCCAAACGCCGCTCTCCGGGTGGCATCGCGGCGCGGCCTTCGGCTGGATTCCTCCCGCGCACCCGAGCCCGGAAGCCATTACCGCGTCAGGATCGGCTACGCCGACGAACGGGGGCGCATCGTCGCGCACACCCGAGCCTGGTTCGTGCCCGGCTCGGGGGCATGGCTCGCCGACGACGAGAGCGGCGGGTTCGCCGGCTGGTCTCAGCCGGCGCCACGTGAACTCGCCCGTCTGCGCGCGGCGGCGCGAGGCTTGAAGCCCTTCCCTGCGCCGGAAGCGAGGGCGGTCTTCCTCGGGACGCACCGCGCGGCCGACCCTGCGCCGTACCTCGCCCTCCTCGGGCCCCTCGCCGAGGTGGGCCTGCCGCGCGAGACCGAGTCGGCGCTCGTGGTTCAAATCCTCTGGAAGCACCCGAATCCGTGGTCGGTCGAGGGCTCGCTCCTGAGCTACCTGCCGAGGGCGCACGTCCTGCTCCGCCCGGACGGGCGCGTCCGGATCTCGCCACCGCTCGCGGAGCGCCTCCGGCGCGAGGCCGCCGGACTTCCGCCGGTTCCGGCCGCTGCCTTCCCCTCGTCGACGACCGCGGCCTCAGCCGGCGGGACGATCGCCGCGACCTTTCTGGAGCCCGGCTTCGTACGCCGCCGGGCCGCCGGAGTCCGGACGCTGCCGACCTGAGGGGCGAGTGCAGGACGATCCCCTCGAGCTTCGACGCTTCCGCCGTGAGCAGGACGACTTCGACGCGCTGTTCCGCGCCCACTACGCCGAGATCGTGCGCTACCTGTCGGTGCGGCTCGGCTCCCGCGACGACGCGGCCGAACTCGCATCGGAGGTCTTCGTGGAGGCCTTCCGCCGCGTCCCGCGGCTGCGCTGGCAGGGTCGGCCGGTTCTCGCCTGGCTCTACCGGGTCGCGGCCAACATGGCAGCCGACACGGTGAGCAAGCGCGGCAGGGAGGTATCTGCGCCCGAGGTCGCGGCTCGCGAGGAGGCACCGGATCGCCTCGAGACGGTCGCCGAGCGCGAGGCTCTGCGGCGCGCGCTCGCGGAGCTCTCGCCGCAGCACCAGCTGCTCGTCCACCTGCGGCTCGTCGAGGGCTATCCGTTCGCCGAGGTCGCCAGGCTCACGGGCCGGAGCGTAGGAGCCTGCCAGATGGCCCTGCTGCGCGCGGGCCGGCAGCTGCAGGAGTCGCTGGAGAGGGAAGGGATCCGTGCCCGTGCGTGAGGAGCGATCCGTCGCGGCGAGGCTCGCCCGCGTGCTGGACGGACGCGAGGCCGGCGAGGGGGAGGCCGGCCGCCTCGCGCTCGTGCTGTCGCGCGCGGCGGACGCCGCCCGCGAAGAGGTCGGCGAGGCGGAGGTCGAGCGGGCGCTCGCACGGTCGCTACCGCGGGTCGCGCCGGCAGCGCGACCACACCGGCTGCGACTCGCTGCGTCCGGCGTGGGCCTCGCCGTCGTGCTCGGAGGCGCAGCGGCGCTCGCGTTCCTCGTCCGCGGCGGCGGGCTCGACATCGAGGGGAGAGCTGCCGCGGCACTCGGTCCCCCGCGGGTGCTGCACGTGGTCGAGCGGATCGAGCCCGTCGGCGCCGGCGATTTTCCGGTCTCGACGCGGTCGGGCTGGATCGACTCCGACGGCCGGCGCGTGATCTGGAACCAGTTCGTCCACGGTAGGCGTGTCGCGGCGACGCTCCTCGAGCGTGGGCGCGTCAGCCGGTACGACATCGCTCAGGACGTGGTCGTCGTCGGCCCGAGCTGCCGGGCGTTCGGAAGCGGCTGTGCGGAGCTCGTCGATCCGATCGAGCTCTACCGGCGAGCGCTCCAGCAGCGGCGCGGCGAGACCTCGCGGATCACCTATCGAGGCCGAAGCGCCTACCGCCTGATCCTGCCCGCCCAGGCGCTTCCCGACACCGCTCGCATAGAGCAGGTGGTGACGATCGACGCGGCGTCGTACCTGCCGAGGCTGATCGTCTGGCGGGAGCCCGGCCGTCCGCCGTTCTCCCGCATCGTCGTCACGCGGTTCCGCAGCTTTCCTCGGGGTGCCGCCCGCGGCGCTTTCGACCTTCGCGCACCCACGGGCATCCGGGTCGTCGAGCGGGTGGCTCCCGGTCGTGTGCTGAGAGAGGTGGGGCGGCAGGCGTTGACGCCGGGAGCAGCCCGGAAAGTCCGGCCTCCGCTCCAGTGGGTCGGGCCCAGCTACCACGGCGAGCGTTTGAGGCAAGTCGTTCGCGTTCGCTGGAACGCCGGCGACGGGTACTTGCTCCGGTACGGCGACAGCCTCACCGTGTGGAACTACCGGCGGGTCGTGCCGCCGGAGGTGGTCGCGGACCGGTATGTGCCGGCAAAGACGATCCCGCTCAGCCGGGGTGGAGTCGTCCGCTTCTACTTGACGACCGCAGGCGGCGTCGTCGGCGAGGTCGAGCGTGGGGACCGGTCGGTCGCGGTGCTCGGCCCGCAGCAGGCGAAGGCCGACATCTTCGACGCGCTCGAGGCGCTCGCACCGCTGCGTTGATCGACATCGTGTGCCTTCGGCAACCCCGGCACCGGCCACCGCGAGGGAAGCCCGCGCCGGCGCCTGCCGTTTCTACACTTAGGGCGTGGAACGCAAGCTTGCAACGGTCCTCTTCGTCGATCTGGTCGGCTCGACGTCGTTCGTCGCGATCGCGGACCCGGAGGTCGTGCGGCGGCGGGTGAACCGCTTCTTCGACCAGGTCTCGCACTGCATCGCGCTCCACGGCGGGATGGTCGAGAAGTTCGCCGGCGACGCCGTGATGGCGGCATTCGGGGTGCCCCGCGCGCACGAGGACGACGCAGAGCGGGCCGTGCGGGCGGCGCTTGCCACGATGGAGTCGGTGGTGGACCTCGGCCTCGAGTGCCGGATCGGGATCGAATCGGGAGAGGTCGTCGTCGACGACGCCGAATCCACCTTCGCGACAGGCGAGGCGGTGAACGTCGCGGCCCGCCTTCAGCAGGCGGCCAAGCCGGGGCAGATCCTGATCGGGCCGGGCACGCACGGCCTCACGGCGGGGCGGCTCGATCTCGAGGAGCTCGGTCCGTTCGAGCTGCGGGGCCGCGAAGAGCCGCTCGCGACCTGGCACGTGCTCGGCGCCTCGCGTAACGGCGCTCACGCCCGGACAAACGTCACCGTGAGGTTCGTGGCCCGGGAGGAAGAGCTCGAGCTCCTGCACAACACGTTCGCGCGCGCAGTCCGAAACGGGCGCGCACACCTCTTCACCGTCTACGGCGAGCCTGGGGTGGGGAAGAGCCGTCTGGCGGCCGAGTTCGTGGCGGGTCTCGAGGGCGCGACCGTGCTGACGGGGCGCGCGCTGCCCTACGGGGAGGGCATCACCTACTGGCCCCTCGCGGAGATGGTGAAGACCGCGGCGGGCATCTCCGACGACGATCCGGTGAAGGAAGCGGTCCTGAAGCTGCGCGCGTGCTGCGAGGACGAAGCCGTAGCTGACCTGCTCGGTCTCGCTTCGGGCGTGCTCGAGGCGGTCGAGGCCGAGCGATCCCAGCAGGAGATCGCGTGGGCCGCGCGGGAGTTCTTCGAGCAGCTGGCAGCTGCCCAGCCGATCGTCCTCGTCTTCGAGGACATCCACTGGGCGGAGGAGCCGCTTCTCGAGCTGATCGAGCATCTCGCCGCCTGGGTACGGGAGGCGCCGCTCATGTTGCTGTGCCTCGCGCGGGCCGAGCTTCTCGACGTTCACCCGAGCTGGGGCGGCGGCAGCGTGCGAGCAACGGCGATCGAGCTCGAGCCCCTGGCGCCCGAGGAGTCGGAGGAGCTCGTCGACGCGCTCGTGGAGAGCGGGACGCTCTCGCCGGCGCTCCGTCGCGCGCTCTTCGACAAGACGGAGGGCAACCCGCTCTTCCTCGAGGAGACGGTCCGCGCGCTCGACGAGTGCGGCGAGGCGCTCGTCGACCGGATTCCCGACACGCTGCACGCCCTGATCGCATCGCGCATCGACAGGCTCGGGAGCGACCAGAAGGCGCTTTTGCAGCGGGCCGCAGTCATCGGACGCACCTTCTGGGCCGGCGCGATGCGACACCTTGCGCAGGATCTGGACGTCGACGCCGTCCTCGACGATCTGCTCCTGCGCGACTTCGTGCAGCGAGAGGCGCGCTCGACGATCACGGGCGAGCGCGCCTTCCGGTTCAAGCACGTCCTCATCCGCGAGGTCGCCTACTCCGGGCTCTCGAAGTCCGCTCGCGCGGGCCACCACGAGCGCTTCGCGGGCTGGCTGCGCGAACGGGCCGGGGAGGAGCTGCTCGAGATTCGCGCCTACCACCTCGATCAGGCGGCGGCACTGCTGGCGGAGCTCGACGGCGTCGCGCCGCGTGCGCTCGCGGCCGAGGCGGCGGCCGCCCTCGAGCAGGCGGGTCGCAGGGCCCTCGCCCGCGAGGCCAACCGATCGGGCCGCACCCTCCTCGTCCGGGCGGTCGAGCTCGAGCCGACGCTCCCACGCCGCTTCCACGCCGCGCGCGCGGCCTGGCGGCTCTCCGATTTCCCGGCGGTGTCCGCGGAGATGGAGCTCGTCCGGGAGGCGGCCGAGCAATCCGGCGAGGGCGCGACCGAAGGCCGGGCATTGACCGCTCTGGCAGACGTCGCACTGCTCCACGAGGCCGATCTGCCGCGGGCCCGGGCTCTCGCCATGCGGGCGCTCGAAGTGCTGGACGGCGAGGCAAGCGAGGCGCGCTACGACGCGCTGGGGGTGCTCTCGACGATCGCGTGGTGGGTCGGCGACCTGAGCGAGGCGGAGAGGCAGACCCGGGCGAGCCTCGAGATGGCACGAGACCTAGGTCGCAAGGATCTCGAGGGTGGCGCCGCCCACGGGCTCGCCTACCTCTACATCGAGCGGCTCGAGCACGAGAAGGCGCGCCCCCTGATCGAGCGGGGCAACGAGCTGGCCGAGGAGAGCGGCAGCATCGTCCACCGGGCCTGGGCACGGCGCGGCGTCGCCGATCTCCACCTCCTGCTCGGGCAGCTCGACGAGGCCGAGCCTGCGCTCGAGGACGCGCGAGCTTTGTTCGAGGAGGCCGGTGCAGAGACGCACCGGGCGCGGTCGCTGATGCTGCTGGGAGAGGTAGCGGCAAGGCGTGGCGACCTCCCCCGCGCCGAGCGACTCCTGAGGGACTCGATCCGCGTACTCAAGGCGGTCGGCGATCGAGGGACGCTCTGCGAGAGCCAGCGGCGCCTCGCGCAGGTGCTGGTACGTCTGGGAAGGGTCGAGGAGGCGGAGCTCGTGGCGCTCGAGTCGCGACGAACGGTCGGTCCTCACGACCAGTCGTCCCGCTCGACTACGCGCCTCGCGCTCGCGCTCGTCCGCGCCGCGCAGGGCCGTGACGTAGAGGCCGAGGCGCTCCTCAGGGAGGCCCTCGAGGTGCTCGAGGGAACGGACTTCCGGCTGACCGAGATCGAGCCGCTCGAGGCGCTCGTTCAGTTCCTCGTCGAGCGTGACCGCGGCGACGAGGCGGAGCCCTTCGCGCGCCGCTTGCTCGAGCTCGTTCCAGCGGGCAAGCTCGCGGCAGTCCTCGAGGCGAGTGCCGCTCCGATCGCCTGATGTGACGCCTCGTCCGGCGACTCGCTGATCACCGTCGCGGGCCGCTCGCAGGCCGCCAAAGCCTCGCGCAGAGGGCCGGCGCGGAGCGTTCCCTCGCCGTAGGAGAGGTGCTTCGTCTCGTTGCGGTTCGCGTAGGCGATGTCGGAGAAGTGGACGTGGAAGGGAATCCCCGGCTCGAGGATCGAGTCTGCGATCTCCAGGACGCCGGCGAACGCTCCTGCCTCGGTGAAACCGCCGTCGGTGACGGCGTGGAGGTGCGCGAAGTCGATCACGGGACGCACCCAGGGCAGCTGCGCCGCGACGAAGAAGACGTCCGCGGCGGTGCCCAGCTCGCGGACGCGCCCCATGATCTCGATCCCGAAGGGAACCGCTCGTCCCTTCGCTTCGAGCCGCTCGCGCAGCTCCCGGAGCTGCTCGACGACCGCGTCGAGCGCAGCCTGCCGCTCCCGGCCGAGGAGGAAGCCTGGGTGGAAGACGACGAGCTCGGCGCCGGCCGCTGCCGCGAGTCCCGCGGAATGGTCGAGCATGCCGAGGGCCATCCGGTGCTTCTTGTCGCGCTCCAGCTGGCCGAGGAACCCGGCGATCGGCGCGTGCACGGAGAGGGCGATGTCCGCCTCGCGCCCGAGCGCGCCGAGGCGCTCCGCGAACGCGTAATCCATCCAGAACCGGCCCTCGAAGTCGAGCTCGCAGGCGGTGTAGCCGCGCTCGAGCAGGAGCCGGATCGCTTCGTCGGGACTCTCTCGAGACGGGCAGCGCGCAGGCCCGAGGCGGATCGTCGGGGTCATGCGGCGACGATAGCTCGTAGGGGACTCCGTCCCGGAGCGGGCGGCTTTCCGGACGGCAACGCGTGCGACCCGGCTCGGCGAGAGGCGGGGCGGGCGAGGGGCGGGTTTGCGAGGGGCGCGAATTGAGCGCTCCGCTCTTCCGGGGGGCTCCCGCCCCCCGAGACCCCCCGGCTGCCTACACCCTTCGAGGAGTTATCGCTGCGGCTTCGCCTCCGCTCCAAGGGGGGAACGGAGTTCCCCCCTTCGCCCCCTCCGGGCACATGCAACTCGCCTTCCGGCTCGTGCGTACCAACGGTTCTCCATCCTCGCCGATGAGGTTCTCCGTGCACAGACGCTCTCCATCACCGTCGGTTGACCTCTCCACCACCCGTCACGGCAGCCCGGGTGATCGTCCCTCGATTCGCTGCCTTTGGGAGCCTCCCCTTGGTATCTGCGGGCCGAAGGCCCAGTCCAGTTGCGCCGCGGGGGGTGATGGGGGACGCCGAGTCCCCCATCCAGCGGAGCCGCAGGCGGAGCGTCCAACTGCTCTCGCCTGCATGGTCGCCGGCGGGCTCGGGGGGCGAGAGCCCCGGAGGAGCGAAGCGATTCAATCGCGCCCCTCGCGTTCATCGCCTCTCGCCGCGCCCGAGTGGGACTAGTTGCGCCGCAAAGCCGCCCGCCCCGCCCTCGGAAGCGAAGAGCCACCCCCGCCCTCCGCCTCCCACTACGCGCCTGGTTGGAGCCGCTGCGCGGAAAAGCCGCCGCTCCGCACGAGAAGCCAAGCGACTCATGTCGTCCGATGCCGGACCTACGCTTTTTCCATGGCAAAGGACCCCTCTCGGATCGAGCTTCTCGAGCTCGACATCGACCTTCGTCTCGCGGACCTCTGGCGGGAGGCATGCGAGATCGACGAGTGGAACCTCGGCGTCGTCGCGGCCTTCATGCGCGCGGCGTACGGCAAGGGCTACTGCGACGCGCTGACAGAGGATGCGCCCGGCAGCCTCTGCGAGGATCACGGCTACCGGATCCCGGACCGCAGCCCGACGCGCGCGTCCCACTAGGCTCGAGGCGCCGCTGCGCCGCAGGGCGTGGCTTCGCATCCCGTCGCAATCGGGGCCGCCGAGGCTACACTCCCGGGGTGGCCCGCAAGCAGAGCCCCGCACGGCTCGTGGTTGCGCTTTCCGTCGCGGCGTGCCTCGCAGTCTTCCTGCTCTACACCTCGATCGCGGGCGGCGGCACAGCTTCGCTCCGCCCGAGCCAGCTGCCCGGCCACGCCGGCAAGGTCTCGCTCGCCGGCGTTGTCCTCGCGCCCGTCCGCGGCGACGCCCACGCGGCCGGGCTCCGGTTCCGCCTGCGTGACATCAAGGGGCGGGTGAGCGTGCCGGTTCTCTACAAGGGCTCCGTCCCGGACCTCTTCCAGGTCGGGCGGCACGCGGTGGTGGACGGGAGCCTGCGTCGCGGCGTCTTCGTCGCGGTGCCGAACTCGCTCGTCACGAAGTGCCCGTCGAAGTACTCGCCGAAGAAGACGTAGCTCCATGCCCGAGCTGGGTCGCGCCGCGCTCGTCGTCTGCCTGGGGCTGAGCCTCTACGCCCTTCTCGCCGGGGCTCTTGCGGCCCGCGAGCGCAGGCGGCGGCTCGCGGTGTCCGCGCAGAACGCGCTGCTCGCGGCCTTCGGCGCCGCGGCCCTCGCCGGGGTCGTCCTGCTCGCGGCGCTCATCCGCCGCGACTTCTCCTTCACCTACGTCGCCGACCATACGAGCCGGCGCCTGCCGACGCTCTACGCGATGTCGGCCTTCTGGGGCGGGCAGGAGGGTTCGCTCCTCCTCTGGCTCGTCGTCCTTACCGGATACGGGGCGGCGGCTGTCCTGCTGAACCGGCACGCGGCTCGCGACGTGGTGGCGTGGGTCGTGCCG
Organism: Gaiellales bacterium; assembly: GCA_038237515.1. Classification (GTDB taxonomy): domain Bacteria; phylum Actinomycetota; class Thermoleophilia; order Gaiellales; family Gaiellaceae; genus JBBQDZ01. The sequence goes on along the minus strand of JBBRYP010000009.1, from coordinate 43,180 downwards.
GTCCTCGGCCTCGTCTCGACCTTCTTCGCCTTCCTGCTCGTCGGGGTCGCGAGCCCGTTCGCCACGCAGGTCGCCCCGGCGGACGGCGCCGGCCTGAACCCGAGCCTCCAGAACCCGTACATGGTCGCGCACCCGCCGATGCTCTACCTCGGCTACGTCGGGCTCACCGTCCCGTTCGCCTTTGCGATGGGGGCTCTCCTCTCCGGCCGGACGGACGAACGCTGGATCGTCGCGACCCGTCGCTGGACGCTCGCCGCCTGGGCGTTCCTCGGGATCGGCCAGCTCCTCGGTGCGCACTGGGCCTACGTCGAGGTCGGCTGGGGCGGCTACTTCGCCTGGGATCCGGTCGAGAACGCCGCCTTGATGCCGTGGCTCGCGGCGACGGCGTTCCTCCACTCCGTGATGGTGCAGGAGCGGAAGGGGATGCTGAAGGTCTGGAACATGCTGCTCGTGATCCTGGCGTTCTGTCTGTCGATCTTCGGCACCTTCCTGACCCGGTCCGGGGTGATCAACTCGATCCACTCGTTCACCGAGAGCTCGATCGGGCCCTGGTTTCTCGGCTTCATCTGCTTCATCACCGCCGGCTCTGTCGCGCTCGTCTTCCTGCGCCTGCCGCTCCTGCGCGCGAAGACGAAGCTCGAGTCGCTTGTGTCGCGTGAGGCGACCTTCCTCTACAACAACCTGCTGCTTGTCGCGTTCTGCCTCACGATCCTCTGGGGCGTCACCTACCCGCTCCTCTCGCAGGCGGTCCGGGGGGAGGCGGTGACGGTGGGGCGTCCGTACTACGACTTCTTCCTCAGATCCTTCGGGCTGCCGCTCCTGCTCCTGATGGGGATCGGGCCGCTCGTCGCCTGGCGCAAGGCGTCGCTGCGCTCGCTCGGGAAGACGTTCGCGTGGCCGCTCGTACTCGCCGTCGCGACCGGCGCCGCCCTTGCAGCGCTCGGAGCCGGCTCGTCGCGGCCGGGCCTGATCGCCTACTCCTTCTCCGCCTTCGTCCTGGGCTCGATCCTCCTCGAGTTCGGCAGGGGTACGGTGGCGCGGCGGGCGGTCGCGAGCGAGGGCTGGTTGACTGCCTTCGGCTCCCTCGTCAGCCGCAACCGGCGTCGCTACGGCGGCTACGTCGTCCACGCCGCGATCGTCTTCCTGGCGATCGGCGTCGCCGGGTCCAGCGCCTACCAGACGGTCCGGGAGCGAAAGCTGCGGCCGGGCGAGTCGATGCAGGTCGCCTCGTACCGCCTCGTTTACCGTGGCACGACGGAGCGCCAGGCCGGGAACGCCCGCGAGTTGCGGGCCTCCGCCGACCTCTACCGCGGCGGGCGGCTCGTCGGCCGCGTCGACCCGGGCAAGAACTACTACGCGGCCGAACGGCAGACCTCGAACGAGATGGCGATCCACCGCGACCTGCTGCGGGCGGAGGACGTCGACGTCATCGTCGACCAGGTCAACTCCGACGGGAGCATCTACTTCAAGGTGCTCGTGAAGCCGCTCGTGAACCTGATCTGGCTCGCAGGCTTCGTCTTCCTCGGGGGCTCGCTCATCGCGCTGTGGCCGGACGCACGCGAGGAACGTCGCCTCGCCGCGCGTTACAGCGGCATCCTCGCCGAGACGGCGTGACGGCGGCTGCTCTGGCGCTTGCAGCCGTCCTGGCTGTCCTAGTCGTTCTGTTCGTCGCCCGGCCTTTTCTGCGCGAGCCGGCCCTTCGCCGCGACGCCGACCTGCTCGACGACCCGGGGCCGCTGGAGCAGCGTCAGCTCGCGCTCGCGGAGGAGCGGGACCGCGCGCTCGCAGCGCTGAAGGAGCTCGAGTTCGACCAGCGGACGGGGAAGATCTCCGACGAGGATTACCGCGTGCTCGTGACGCCGCTCCGGCGCGCCGCGGCCGGTGCGCTGGCCGCGCTCGAGCCCCGCGCGGGCCGAGGCGTGTACGGTTCGGCCGACATGTCCGAGCCGTACCCGCCGCCCTCGACGCCTCCGGAGCCGGCGATCGTGCCCGAGCCGACGCCGGTCCCGCACGAGCCGCCGCAGCAGCCCGACATTCCCGAGCCGTACCCACCGCCCGCGACGCCCCCGGCGCCGGCGCCCGGGATCCCGCAGGCGGAGTAGCACCCGCGGCAGGGACGCTGTCCCGGCCGCCGAAATCGTGGTCAGGGTGCGCCGTTCGCTTCTCCTTGCCGTGCTGGCGGTCGTCGCTGCCGCCGCTCCCGCCGCCGGGACGAATCCCTCCCAGCGGAAGGTGGACGTCGACGCGCAGCTCGCGCGCGTCCACGACAAGATCGCCGCGCTTCAGGCGCGCGAATCGACGTTGAAGGGCGAAATCGCGGCCGTGACGACGCGCATTCGCAGATTCGAGGGCGCGGTGGGAGGCGCGCAGGCGCGGCTGGCGCCGCTCGAGCAGGACCTCGAGCTCCACCAAGAGCGTCTCGCCCACCTGACGGCGCTCTTCGAGCTCCAGACGCAGCGTCTCGGGTTCCTGCGGCGTGAATACGCGGTGGCGCTCGCGCGGCTCGACCGACGGCTGATCGAGTTGTACGAAGGCGACGAGGTCGGCACCCTCGGCGTGCTGATCTCCGCGCGCAGCCTCTCGCAGCTGATCGACGACCTCGAGTTCTTGCGCCTGGTGACACAGGGGGACAAGCAGATCGCGCGCGAGGTGGAGCAGGCGCGCGACGACGCGCGCATCGCTCGGCTCACGACGAGGCGTACGCGCGTCGGCGTCGCTTCCGCCACCCGCGTCATCGAGGCGCGAACGGCGCAGGTGCGGGAGGTGCGCGACCGGCTGCTGGCCGGCGAGTACGCCGTCGCCCGTGAGCGCGAGCGCAAGCAGGGCGCCCTGGCCGGGCTGACGAAGGCCGAGCGGGAGGAGGTCGCCGAGGCGGAGTCGCTCTCCAGGGTGAGCGCCCAGCTCGCGGCAAAGATCCGTGCAGCCGAGGCTTCGGCACCACCGTCTTCGGCTCCCTCGTCCGCGCCGCCGTCCGCTGCCGGACTGATCTGGCCGGTGAACGGCCCGATCACGAGCCCCTTCGGCTGGCGCTGGGGTCGCATGCACGAGGGCATCGACATCGGCGTCGGGTACGGCACCCCGATCCACTCGGCCGCGTCCGGCGCCGTCGTCTACGCAGGCTGGCTCGGGGGCTACGGCAACCTGGTCGTGGTCGACCACGGCGGCGGCATCTCGACCGCCTACGGCCACCAGTCCGCCCTCGCCGTCTCGAGCGGCCAGCAGGTCTCTCAAGGCCAGGTTCTCGGCTATGTCGGCTGCACAGGCCACTGCTTCGGGCCCCACCTCCACTTCGAGGTGCGCATCAACGGGTCGGCTGTGGATCCGCTGGGCTATTTGTAGGCGCCTCGCTTTCCGGGGGGCTCGCGCCCCCCGAGACCCCCGGCTGCCATACGGGATGTTGGAGTTATCGCTGCAGCTTCGCCTCCGCTCCAAGAGGGGAACGGAGTTCCCCCCTTCGCCCCCTCCGTGCACATGCACTCGCCTACCGGCTCATGCACACCAATGACTGGTCCTTCAACGCCGAGGAGGTTCTTTACCTCGCCCGCCTCGCCGTCGTCGGACTCAGTGGCCTCGGTAGCCGCACTCGGCGCACGGGACACCCGGAGGCGAAGCGGCTACAGCCCGAACGTCTGCGCGAGCAGAAACACGTTGAGCGCGCAGATCAGTGCCGCGACCACGACTGCGACCGCCGTCGTCAGGCGGTGGTTCGCCAGGGCGCCCATGACGTCCCTCCGCGAGGTGAAGAGGACGAGCGGGATCAGCGCAAACGGGATCCCGAAGGAGAGGACGACCTGGCTGAGGACGAGCGTCCGCGAGGGGTCGACGCCAATCCCGATGACGACGAACGCCGGTAGCATCGTCACCAGGCGACGGACGAACACCGGGATCTTGCGCCGGATGAAGCCCTGCATGACCACCTGCCCGGCCATCGTTCCGACCGTCGAGCTGGAGAGGCCCGACCCGACGAGGGCGAGCGCGAACAGGGTCTTGGCGCTGCCGCCGAGGAGACGCTGGAGCGTGCGGTGGGCGCCCTCGAGCGAGTCGACGTGGAGGAAGCCCGACTTGTAGAAGACGCTGGCCGCCACTACGAGCATGGCGACGTTGATCAAGCCCGCGAGCGACATGGCGATCGCCACGTCGACCCTCGTGTAGCGCATCAGCCGCCGCGCCTCCTGGTCGTTCTCCGGCACCACGCGGTTCTGCATCAAAGCGGAGTGGAGGTAGATGACGTGCGGCATGATCGTCGCGCCGAGGATCCCGACCGCGAGCAGCACCGACTCCTGGCCTCTGAACTCCGGCACGAACGCGTGCTTCGCGACGGTGGCATAGGGCGGCTTCGCGTAGAAGAGCTCTGCGACGTAGGAGACGCCGACGACCCCGACGATCCCAGCGATGACCGCCTCGAACGGCCGGAAGCCGAAGCGCTGCAGCGCAAGGATCGCGAAGGCCGCGACGCCGGTGATGACGGCGGCCGCGAACAGCGGGATCCCGAGGAGCAGATGGAACCCGAGCGCGGCCCCGAGGAACTCGGCGAGGTCGGTGGCCATCGCGATGAGCTCCGCCTGAACCCAGAGACCCATCGCCGTCCGCGTCGAGAAGCGCTCGCGGCAGAGCTCGGGCAGGTTCTGCCCGGTGGCGATGCCGAGCTTCGCCGAAAGCAACTGGATGAGCATCGCCATCAGGTTGGCGGCGACGATCACCCACACGAGCGTGTACCCGAACTTCGAGCCCCCGGCGATGTTGGTCGCGAAGTTGCCCGGATCGATGTACGCGACGCAGGCGATGAACGCAGGGCCTAGGAACGGAAGGAGGCGAAGGCGTCGCTGCTGCCCCCGTAGAACCAGCTCGCCCGCGCCCGGTGGGCGCGGCAGAGCGTCTATCCGCGTCCCCATCACGTCTTCCTGGCAGTGTAACCCCGAAAACTTAGGTTCGCCTAACTTTCGGCGAGTCCGGCGCCGTTCGGGTGCGCGTAGTGCAGGTCGGGCAGATTCCGGTAGCGCTCGTCGAGGTCGAAGCCGTAGCCGACGAAGAACTCGTCGGGCACGGTGAAGCCCACGTACTGCACCGGGAGCTCGTCGACGAGGCGGCGGTAGGGTCGGTCGAGGAGCGTGACGGCCGCGAGGGAGCGTGGGGCGCGCAGGCGGAACATCCGGTCGAGGTAGTTGAGGGTGAGTCCCGTGTCGACGATGTCCTCGACGAGGACGACGTCGCGGCCGGCTATCTCGGTGTCCAGATCCTTGAGGAACCGGATCGCCGCATGCCCTCCCATCGCGGCGCCGCCGTAGCCCGCGAGTTCGACGAAGTCGACGGCGTGAGGGATGGGAGTCGCGCGGGACAGATCGGCAAGGAAGATGAAGCTCGTTTTCAGCGTCGCGACGAGGATCGGCTCCCGGCCTGCGTAGTCGGTAGCAAGCTGCCCGCCGAGCTCCTGGACGCGCGAGTGGATCGCCGCACCCGACAGGTAGACCTCGCCGACGCGAACGTCGCGCTCTATGACGCCAGATCGAGGTGGTATCGCTGCGCCAGGCGCTCGATGTCGCGTTTGTAGAAGAGCTTGGCGCGAACCTCGGGATACCGTTCCCGGAGCTTGCGCAACTTCCGGTTCTTGCGCGTCACGAGCGACTGCTTCATCACGGTCACCTCGAGGTAGAGGTCCTGCTCCGGAAGGTAGAAGTCGGGGGTGAAGGCCTCGGCGACTCGCCCGTCGGGGCCCTCCTCCAGCACGAACGTCCGAGGCTCGTAGGCCCACGGCACGCCGTGGTAGTCGAGGATCTTCGCGCACTCGAGTTCCGCCTCGTTGGCGAAGCGGGGTGGCTCGCACCCGCGATACGCCTGGAAAACCGGCATTTCCAGCTCCACGTAACCACAGCGTAGCTCGCGCGCCGGACGCCGAAACCCCACCGTCGCCCGGCTCTACACTTCGCGGCATGCCCGCCCGCCGCAGCGGTGCCTTCACGATCGCCCACATCTCGGACCTCCATTGCGGCGGCCCGCACTTCGTTCCTGCACTGCTCGAGCGGGCGATCAGCGAGATCAACGAGCTCGGCCCGGAGATCGTCGTGTGCTCGGGCGATCTCACGACGTTCGGCTTCAAGCCCGAGTACGCCGAGGCGAAGAGCTACCTCGACCGCCTCCAGTGCGACACGCTCGTCGTCATCCCCGGCAACCACGACTCGCGCAACGTCGGCTACCTTCACTTCGAGGAGCTGTTCGGTGAGCGCAACCCCGTCGTCCGGAAGGGGGGCGTCACGGTCGTCGCCGCGGACTCCACGCAGCCCGACCTCGACGAGGGCCAGATCGGGCGCGGGCGCTACAGGTGGATCGAGGAGCAGTTCGCGGACGACTCCGAGCTGCGCGTCTTCGTGCTCCACCACCACCTGCTTCCCGTTCCGGGAACGGGGCGCGAGCGCAACGTCGTCTACGACGCGGGGGACGCGATCGAGTGCCTCCAGCGCGCGGGCGTCGACCTTGTGCTGTGCGGGCACAAGCACGTCCCGTACGCGTGGCGGCTCGAGAACCTCTTCATCGTCAACACCGGGACGGTGTCGTCGTCGCGCCTCCGGGGCAACACGCGGCCCTGCTACAACATCGTCGAGATCGTCGACTCGCACGTCGACGTCTGGCGCAAGTATCCGTTCCACGGTCAGGAGCGGATCATCCAGTTCTCGACGGAGACCCTCGCCTACGAGAAGTACACGGGCCGGATCGAGAACGAAGTCACCACCCGCTCATGACGCGCGTCCTTGCGATCGTAGACGGCGAGCACTACCCGTCTGTCGTCCGGGACGCCCTGGACGAGCTTCCCTACGAGGTCGTGGGTGCGCTCCTCGTCGGGGGAATCGAGAAGCTCCGCGGCGACGGCGCGTACGGGGTGCCGCTGGCGCACGATCTCGAGCAGGCGCTGACTGACCACGAGCCCGAGCTCGTCATCGACCTTTCCGACGAGCCGGTGCTCGGCCCGCGAGAGCGGCTGCGCCTCGCGAGCCGGGTGCTCGCCCACGGGATTCCCTACGCGGGCGCCGACTTCCGTTTCGACCCGCCAGCGCTCGAGCCCTGCCCACGGCCGTCGATCAGCGTCGTCGGGACGGGCAAGCGAGTCGGCAAGACGGCCGTTACCGGCCACCTCGCCCGCATGCTCGCGCGGCGAGGCCGCGTCGTGGTCGTCTCCATGGGGCGAGGAGGTCCTGCCGAGCCCGAGCTCTGCGTGGAGCCGCCGAGCCCTCAAGGGCTGCTCGAGCTCTCGCGCAGCGGGGCCCACGCCGCCTCCGATTACCTGGAGACGGCCGCACTCGTGGGTGTCCCGACGGTCGGCTGCAGGCGCTGCGGCGGTGGCCTCTCAGGAGCTACCACCACCTCCAACGTCCCCGCCGGGATCGACCTCGCTCTGACGCTCGACCCGGAGGTTCTGCTCTTCGACGGGAGCGGCGCCGCCCTTCCTCCGGTCGCCACCGATCGCCGCGTGCTCGTGGCGCGCGATGCCGAGGACGCTGTCTCGTTCCTGAATGCCTACCGGGTGCTCATGTCCGACCTCGTCCTCCTCACCGGCGGGAGCGCCTCCGAGCCGATCCGGCGCCTGAAGGACGTTCCGGTCGTGCCGATCACGCTGCGGCTCCGTCCCGAGCAGCCGCTCGATGGCCGACGCGTCGCCGTCTTCACCACCGGACCCGCTCCCGTCGAGCATCTCGACGCCCAGATCGTGCTCGTCTCGCGCAACCTCGCCGACCGGCCGGCGCTGCGCCGGGATCTTGCGAGGGTCGATGCCGAGGTGTACCTCGTGGAGGTCAAGGCGGCGGCGATCGACGTGGTCTGCGAGGTGGCGGCGGAGCGGTGCGTGGAGGTCGTCTTCGCGGGGAACGACGTCCTTCCGCGCGACGGGGGGCCTGAGCTCGAGATGCGGCTCGCCGCGCTGGCCGACGGAGTAACCGCGGCGGCGGTGGCACCGTGACCGAGCCGCGTCGACGGCCGTACCCGCTGGGCGGCGAGGACGGTCTGCCTTACTCGAAGGGGTTGATGGCACGAGCGCTGATGGGGGGCGGAGTGCCCGCCGACCGCGCCTACGCGCTGGCTCGCCGCGTCGAGCTCGACTTGGCCGATCGGTGCGAGGCGGCGGTCGACCTCGAGCGCCTACACGAGCTGGCGATCGAAACCCTCGGGGCGATCGACGGGGAGAGGGCAGTCTCACGTTTGCGCCGCTACGGCGAGCTCCAGCAGCTGGATCTGCCGATCATCGTCCTGATCGGAGGCGCGACCGGCACCGGCAAGTCGACGGTCGCGACCGAGGCCGCGCACCGGCTCGGCATCACGCGCGTTACCTCGACCGACTTCGTGCGCGAGACGATGAGGGCCTTCTTCTCGCGCGACTTCATGCCGTCGATCCACTACTCGAGCTTCGAGGCGGGCTCGGCCGTCGACGCCGACGACGGCGCCGACGCCGTCCTCCGCGGCTTCCTCGACCAGACCCGCTACGTCCTGGTCGGCGTCCGGGCGGCGATCGATCGGGCGCTCCGCGAGGGATGGTCGATGATCCTCGAGGGGGTGCACCTGGTTCCGGGGCTCCTCCCGACCGATGTGGGCGGCGCCCTGTTCGTCCATGCGCTGCTGACGGTGCGGCACGAGGACGTGCATGCGAGCCACTTCTGGGTGCGTGACGCGACCTCCGAGGGCCTGCGGCCGGTCGAGAAGTACCTCGACGCGATCGACGACATCCGCCGCGTCCAGGACTACCTCGTCGAGCGCGCGGGGCGGAGCGGGGTCCCGGTCGTGGAGAATGGCGACATGGAGCAGGCCGTCGCCTCCGTGATCGAGCTCACACTCGGAGGGGCGGAGCGGATGCAGCGGGTATCGCTCCGGTGACGCAGACCGCGCCCGAGGCACGGGGGCTCGACCTGGGTAAGAAGGATCTCTGCCTCTGCGAGAGCTACGCACGGGCGACGGAGGCCGCGGCGCTCATCGGCGCGCGGTGGCTCGGCCGAGCCGATCAGGAGGCGGCCGAGGAGGCTGCGTCCTCCGGGATGGAGCGGGCGCTGGAGCGGCTCCCGATCGACGGTCGCATCGTGATCGGGGGCCCGGAGGTCGACGCGCGGCTCGCGGCAGGGCAGCAGATCGGAGCCGGCGGCCGCGCGGTCGACCTGGCACTCGATCCCTTAGAAGGCCGCGGCGTCGTCGCCCGCGGCGGCAACGGAGCCATGTCCATGATCGCCGTCGGGGAACCGGGCCGGCTCCTCACTCTGCCCGACATGTACATGCGGAAGATGGCGGTCGGACCGGTCGCGCGCGGCAAGATCGACCTGGCGCAAACGCCTGGCGACAACGTCCGCGCGATCGCCGTGGCGCTCGGGCGGAACGTGAACGACGTCACGACGATCATCCTCGACCGGCCGCGCCACCACGACCTCGTGGAGGACGTGCGGGCGGCGGGGGCCCGCATCAAGTTGATCCAGGACGGAGACGTCACCGCGTCGATCTCGGCTGCCATCCGCGGCACCAACGACCATCTCTCGATCGGGATCGGCGGCACCCGCCAGGCGATCCTGTCCGCCGCGGCCCTCCGCTGTCTCGGCGGGGAGCTCCAGGCGCAGCTCTGGCCGACCTCCCGCCGCGAGGTCGAGGAGGCGCGGGAGCAGGGGATCGAGGACATCGAGCGCGTCTTTACGATCGACGACCTCGCGCCCGGAGAGATCATTTTCGCCGCCACGGGCGTCTCGAACGGAGACCTGCTCCGCGGCGTGCGCTTCCTCGCCGACAGCGCTCGTTCCCATTCCCTCGTGATGTGTACGCGCTGCAACTGGGTCCGCTTCGTCGACGGCGTCCACTTCTTCGCGCGGGAGCGCCGCGAGGAGGTTCGACTGCTGCTCTAAGCGTCACGTTCTGCCGCGACGACTCTAAGGAAACACGCCCACGCAGCCGATTCAATTCTCGTGGGGGTCGACGAAGCTCGTATGCCCGGCGCGTGGGCGACCGAGCGCAGCCGGCGCGAGACGCGCCGCGTCTGGCTCCTGCTCGCGCTCTTCGGCGTCTCCATCCTGACCGGCGCCCTGGCGGCCCGGCTGGGATGGCTGAGTTCAGGCCACGGAGCGGTGGCCGGCCTCGGCGTCGTGGCCCTTGCGCTGATCGCCTTCCGTTCCGCCGAGCAGGCGAGCGTCGAGGCGATCGGCTGGGTCCGCGGCAGCCGGGCCGAGCGCGAGGTGGGAATCGAGCTCGAGCGGCTTCGCGGCGAGGGGATGCTCGTCCTGCACGATCTCGAGCTCGATCACGGCGGCAATGTCGACCACCTCGTCTGCGGCCGGACCGGCGCCTACGTCGTCGAGACGAAGCTCCGGCGCTACGAGGAGCGCCACCTCCGGCAGGCCAAGCGCGAGGCGTCGTGGGCGCACGAGCGCCTGAGGGTCTGGGTGACCCCCGTCATCTGCCTCGCGACGCGCGACGACAGCCCCTACCGCCGGCAGGGGGTGTGGGTCATGGGCCGCGCTCACCTCGTCGACTGGCTACGGGCAGGCCGCGGCACTCCGGTCGATCCGCAGCGGGCGCGGCAGGCTCTCGACGACTAGCCGGCTAGACTAGGTAGATGCCCACGAAGGACGAGGTCGTCGAGGCTCTTCGACAGGTCGAGGATCCCGAGCTCGGGATGGACATCGTCGATCTCGGACTCCTCTACGACGTCGAGATCGAGGGCCCGAACGTGAAGGTCATCCATAGCCTCACGTCGATGGGCTGCCCGGCCGGGCCGATGATCCAGGAGGACATCCACAACGTCGCTTCGGCGGTGCCGGGAGTGGAGGAGGTCGAGATCGAGCTCGTGTGGGAACCACCGTGGACGCCCGAGAGGATGTCGGAAGACGCCAAGTTCATCCTTGGCTTCGGCTAGCGCCGAAGCCTAATCCGGGATCGAGAGCACGATTTTGCCGAGCTGCTCGCCCGCTTCCAGTCGCTCGTGCGCCTTTCTAGCCTCCGAGAGCGGGAGCACCGAGTCGACGATCGGCTTCGCCCGGCCGCTCGCGACGAGCTCGTAGGCGCCCTCGAAGTCCTCACGCGTTCCCATCGTCGAGCCGAGAATCGCGAGCTGCTTCCACCAGATGCGGTGGAGCTGCGCGGGTGGGTTCGCTCCGGTCGTGGCGCCGCAGACGATGACGCGGCCGCCGGTGCGGACCGCAGCGAGAGAGCGCTTCCAGGTCGCCTGGCCGACGTGCTCGACCACGACGTCGACGCCGCGGCCGGAGGTCGCCTCGCGGACGGCCGCCTCGACGTCGCCGTCTACGTGATTGACGGCGGCGTCGGCTCCGAGCGCGGTGGCACGTGCGAGCTTCTCGTCGCTCGAGGACGTGACGAGGACCCGGCCTCCGAGAGCCTTCGCGATCTGGAACGCGGCGGTCGAGACGCCGCCTCCGATGCCCCACACGAGCACCCATTCGCCCTCCTGCAGCCGCGCCTTCGTCACGAGCATCCGGTAGGCCGTCTCGAAGACGAGCGGAAAGGCCGCCGCCTCCTCGAAGGAGAGGCCTTCGTGCAACGGGTAGACGTTCGTCGCCGGCACGGCCACCAGCTCCGCGTGGGTTCCCTGGGTGTGCTCGCCGATGACGTGGATCGCCTCGCCGTGCTCGAGCCCCGGGTTCACGACGACCGCCTGCCCCGGCTCGAGGCCCGTCACGGCGCGACCGAGCGCCTCGACGACGCCTGAGCCGTCGGCGCCGAGGATGCGGGGCTTCGGCACCGACGGCATGCCTTTTCGCACCCAGACATCGAGGTGGTTGAGCGAGGCGGCCTTGAGGCGGATCAGCGCCTCTCCCTCGCCCGGCTCCGGGTCGGGGGCCTCCTCGTAGCGCAGGACCTCGGGCCCGCCGTCCTCGTGAATTCGAATTGCCCGCACCCGGGCACACTATCCCGGTGAATCGGGTGGAGCTGGAGGCCCTGGCGGAGGAACTAGGACTCGACGCCGTGGGCGCCGCGCCGGTCGCGCCCTACGAGGAGACGGAGCGTCACATCCGCGAGAGGCGCGACCGGGGCCTCTTCGCCGACATGCGCTTCACGATGGCGCGGCCGGAGGTCTCGTGCCATCCCGAGTTGCTCCTCGCCGATGCGCGAACGGTCGTGTCGGCGGCGCTCTGCTACTACGCTCCCGACCCGTCGCAGCCCGCTGGGCCGGTCGGCCGTCTTCCCCGCTACACCTGGAGCGACCGCTACGGCGAGCTTCGCGAGCGGCTCGAGGAGCTCGCACGGAGGCTCGGCGGCGCGCACCGCGTTCTCGTCGACGAGAACCAGCACGTCGATCGGGAGGCGGCCGCGCGCGCAGGCGTGGGCTTCTACGGGAAGAACACGATGCTCATCACGCGGAGGTACGGATCCTGGGTCGTCCTCGGCACGCTCGTCACCACTGCCGCGCTCGAGCCGACGCCGCCGCTCGAGCTCGACTGCGGGTCGTGCCGGCTGTGCATCGACGCGTGCCCGACCGGCGCCCTCGACGAGCCGGGAACGCTCGATGCGACCCGCTGCCTGTCCTACTGGACGCAGTCGGCCGCACCGATTCCCGAGGGATACCGGGCGGAGCTCGGCGATCAGGTCTACGGCTGCGACATCTGCCAGGACGTCTGCCCCTGGAATCGCGGCGTCGAGAAACGCCGGGCCTCCGAGCCGGCGCAGGGCAGCCCGCACGTGTCCCTCGTCGACTGGCTCGAGGCCTCGAACGCCGAGCTGTGCGAACGGTACGACCGGCTCTACTTCCCGCGGAACGACCCGAGGTACCTGCGCCGGAACGCGCTCGTCGCGCTCGGGAACGTCGGGCAGCTCGATGACCTCGCGCTCGCGCAGGCGCACGCGGACGACCCCGACCCGCTTCTCGCCGAGCACGCCGAGTGGGCGGTGCGGCGGATCCGCGAGCGGGCGCGCGGATGAGGGAGCTGGAGGGCCGGCGGCGGGCAGAGATCTGGCTGGCGTGGATCCGCCTCGCCGCTGTCCCGCTTGCGATCGTCCAGATCCTCCTCGTCGGCCACCACCCCCGGCAGTACGGCCTGCTCGCGTGGCTGACGACCGCCGTGCTGGCAGCCGGCGGAATCGCCTTCTTCCGCCTCAGCCGGCTCGAGCTCGGTCGCCGTGCGCAGCAGCGACTCGGCTGCGCGGCGCTTCTCTTCGATGCCGGCGTCGTCTCGGCGTTCATCCTCATCTACCACTTCCAGCGCGGGACACCGGTCCGGCAGCTGCTCTACCTGATCGTCGTCGAGGCAGCGCTCCGCTATGGAATTGTCGGCCCGATCGCGCTCGCGCTCGCGACGGCGCCCCTCCTCGTCCTCTTCGAGCACCTCCGCGCTCAGCGGTTCTCCCCCGAATCCTTCCAGCTGAACTACGTGACGCTTCAGGTCGGCGTCGAGATCCTCATGGGCGTCATCGTCGGTTGGCTCGTTCGGGCACTGCGGACGGAGACGGGGCTCGCAGAAGCCCGCGCGGCCGAGGCTGAGGGCCTGCGCGACCAGCTGGGACGGCGAGTCGACCTGCTCGAAGCCGCGAACCGGTGCGTCCGCGCACTCGGCTCCTCGCTTGCGCTGGAGCAGGCCTTCAACGCGTTCATCCGCGAGCTGCAGGGGCTGATCCCGTTCGATCGCGTCGCGATCATCCTCGAGGAGGCGAGCGAGATGCGCGTGATCGCGGCAGCCGGCGTCGGGGTCGAGGAACGCCTCCCGCCCGGAACGATCCTCCCGCGCGGCGCGCTGGTGGAGGAGGTCATCTCGACCGCGAGGACGATCTACCGCCCGGACATGACCGACCAGCGCCACCCGGAGGAGGCCGACCTGCTCGCCATCGGGCTCCGCTGCCGCCTCGTCGCGCCGCTCCTGAGCGCGGCGCGGCCCACCGGCATGCTCGCGCTGCTGCGCCGCGAGCCAGACTCCTTCCGTGCGGACGAGGTCGAGCTCGTCACCCTGCTCGGGCGCCTCGCCGGGACGGCCGTCCAGAACATCCGTGCCTACGACGCAGAGCGCCGGACGGTCGAGGAGCTCCGCCGCCTCTCGGCGCTCCGTGCAGATTTCGTCTCTCTCGTCTCGCACGAGCTCCGGAGTCCGATGGCGGTTGTGATCGGAGCCGCCGAGACGCTCCGGACGCGCGGTCGCGAGCTCACTCCCGAGCAGCGCGAATCGTTCCTCGCCCTGATCGGCGACGAGACGAACCGCCTCGCGAGCCTCGTCGGAGACGTGCTGGACACGTCGCGGATCGAAGCCGGCACGTTCAGCTACTCGTTCGGCGTGGTCGAGCTGGGCCAGCTCGTCCGGGAGACGGTCGCAGCCGTCTCCGTCGGCCAGGACGAGATCCGCGTCGACGTTCGCGTCGAGGATCCGTTGCCGTTGCTGCGCGGGGATCGCGAGCGCCTGCGTCAAGTGCTGCTGAACCTGATCGAGAACGCCGTCAAGTATTCGCCCACAGGCGGTGAGGTGATGGTCACCGCCCACGGGACGAACGGCCGGATCTACGTCGAGGTCGCCGACCAGGGGCCGGGCATCGCCCACGAGGATCAGGGGCTCATCTTCGAGAAGTTCGGTCGCGCCCACGGTGGCCAGGCCAAGCCGGGCTCGGGCCTCGGCCTCTTCATCGCCAGGTCGATCGCGGAGAGCCACGGCGGCACGCTCGAAGTTCGCTCCGCGCCCGATCGCGGGGCGACGTTCTCGCTCGAGCTGCCTGTTTAGGAGCTGGAGCTCAGGCCCGCGCGGGGAGCCGCGAGACGCGTAGCTCGCGCGCGAGCTCGCGCGCGCGCCGCGCGATCTGCGCTCGCAGGTCGGGCGGCTCGAGAACGACGGCCTCTCCCCGGAAGGAGAGGATCTCGCCGATCAGCCACTCGGGGCTCCCGACCGCGGTCTCCGAGAGGGCGGAGCCGTCGGAGAGCGCTCGTGCGTCGCCGCGCTCGAGGCGCCACCTGGCGATCGCGGGCGTGTAGAGGATTCGGGCCACGCGCGCCTCGCTCAGCCGGTCGGGTTCGAAATCCTCCCGCGGCTCGAAGCTCCCGGCGACGAGCCGTGCGCCCTTCATGCGGTCGAGGCGGAAGCTGCGCTTACCGTCGCGGGTGCGATCCCAGGTGTGGACGTACCAGTGCGGGAGCTCCCGTTCGAGCACGTAGGGCTCGACGAGATGGGACGCCGGGGCGTCGTCGGCCTCCTTCTGATACTCGATCTCGACGAGCCGCAGGCCGCGGATGCCGTCCGTGAGGGTCGCGACCAGGTCCGCCTCGGCCAGGTCGACGTGCGGCGCCGAGTGCTGCGCGGGCTCGAACGCACCGAACGTCTCCTCGAGCTTGCGCCGGACCCGCTCCAGCGGCGTGTTCGCATCGGCAGCGATCATCGGCCCGACGAACTCGAGCGCCAGGCGGATCGCCCTCGCCTCGAGCGGCGTCAGTCGCGGAGGCGACCTGAAGGTGTCGCCGAACAGCTCCTTGTCGACGTGGATCTCGTCGCCGTGGAGCTCGGCGTAGACCGCGTAGCAGCCCCCGCCGAAGTTGACGAGGTTGAGAAGCGAGAGGTGCTCCTCGAGCTCCTCCGGCGGGATCTTGAAGCGCTCGACGAGCTCCGACGCTGCGATCACCGTCTCGGGCCCTTCGCCGCAGCGGGCGAGCAGGAAGGCCAGGAGCGCCTGGAGGACCGCGAACCGCTCCGGCACGACGGGCCCCGAGGGCCGCTCGACCTGCCCGTCCACGTGAGGAACCGACAACTCCTCGGCCGGCGCAGCGGGCGGACCTTCGTGACGCTCCTGGACGCGCCGCAGGCTCGCCGCCACCTCCCGCCGGAGGGCGGCAGGAGCGGCCGGGATCGCTCGACCCTCCTGGCGAAGAACCCACGACGCGAGGAGGGGGAGGCTCGAGTAGGGCGTGACGAAGACACCATCCTCCACGCGCCCGCTGCGCCCGTAGGCGCGTTCGACCCACCAGGCCGTGTCGCCGCCGACCTCGATCCTCGCCTCGCCGGCTGTCTCGCCGATCTGCCAGGGGGGGCGGCCGCGGTAGTTCTCGATGTCGAAGCCGGCCGGGAGCCGGAAGTCGCGTTCCCGCCGGGTCGCGAACCGGATCTCCCCGCGGATGCGCGAGACGCGGAACGTCCGCTCGTCCTGCGCCTCGAGGTCGCGCCCGACGACGTACCAGCCGCCGTTCTCCTGGAAGAGCGCGTACGGGTTGACCTGCCGCTCCCGCTCCTCGTCGCGTGCGATCGACCAGTAGCGGAAGCGGATCGTCCGCTGCTTCGAGATCGCTCCCTCGAGCTTGCCGAGGCGGCTCGACATCTCCACCGAGTAGTCGGGGTCGCGGACCTCGACGCGCACGGCCGTCTCGGTCGGCGCCTCGTCGAAGCCCGGGCGCCCGAGTGCGAGGTTCTGGAGGGCGAGCCGGAGGGGCTCCGCATAGGCGAACTTGCCCTCCAGGAGGTAGAAGCAGGTCTGGAGCGCCGCCAGCTCCTCGTCCGAGAGCTCGAGGGGCGGCAGGAAGTAGCGCTCCGAGCGAAGGGTGTAGAGCTCCTCTCCCGTGAACTCGTCGCGCTGGGAATCGAGCGGGACGCCCAGCCCGATCAGCTCGGTTCGGTCGGAGTAGAAGCGGCGGGCGAACGCCTCGTCGGACATCTCCTGGTAGCCCTCGACGTTCGACTTGACGTCACGAGCCGTCAGCGGCCGCCGCTCGGCCATCAGAAAGGCGACGAGCGAGAGCTGGCGGATCAGCTTGTCGGTGTCGTGTGACACGCCGGCCGAGCTTATCGCTCGGCCGGCGGGGGCGGCACGGCGGCGCCGGCGGCTCCGCGCAGGCAGCGAGAGATCTACCGCACGTGGCCACCGACGGCGCGCGAAGGCTTCGGCGGGACGAACGACAGCCTCGCGACGACGCTACCGTCACGGCGAAGGCCCTCGGCGGCGACCGCGCCCGTGGCAGCGGACAGGTGCTCCCGTGGGGCCGCGTAGAGGACGTAGCCGCGGGTCGGACGCAGCGTCGTCGTCGTGCCGTCCGCGAAGCGTATCCGCACCGCCACCACGTCCGAGCGGACGCGGCCGACGAGGCGCGCCGGGAGCTTCGTACGCGGGAGGTCGACGAGGAACGTGTTGTCCACGAGCTGGACCGGGGCGCGCTCCCCGCCCGCGAGCAGCGCCACGATTCGGGCCCCGGGTGACGAGCCAGGAGCAGATGCCAGCAACCCGCCCGCCGACGTGGTCTGCGTTCAGGGTCAGGGCGATCCGCACCGGCCGGTCGGGGTCCGACGTGAGGACGCGGCCGAAGACCACCCTCGTGTGCGGGGCCGGTTCGAGCCTGCGCCCGAGCACGGCGACCCGCGGCCGGGGCGGGAGGACGCTGAGCGGCCGGCCGCGCGGCTCGCGTGTCTCGAGCCAGGGGATCCGGCCGCCGCACAGGCGCCGCACGCACCGAGATGCCACCGCCTAGCTCGAACGGTGGGGGACGAACGGTACGCCGACGAGCCCGGCGGCGGTACGCGCCCACACGCGCCGCACCCGGTGCTCGGCGACGTAGAGGAAGGTGTTCGAGCGGACGGGGACCTCGTGCCGGCTCGCTTCGTCCTCGAGTACGACGCGCAGATCGCCGCCGCCACCCGAGCGAAGTGCGTGAAGCGCTCGCGGTAGAGCGCTTCCAGCTGTGCGGGCGTCGCCCCTGTCCGCCTCACACTCACATGAGCTGGACGGGCGCGGTTTTGTTTAGCGGCCGCGCCCGCGCGTCAGGCGGCGACCGACTGCTCGAGGTGCTGATGCGACGGGCAGTAGTCGCGGTCCGGAAGAGGCGTCCGCTGACACGGCTTTCCCTTACGGGTGGTCGCACGGCAGCGCGAAACACCGCCGTCGAACGCGCCGGCCTCGATCTGCTCCACGATAAACGAGACCGCCGCGTCGACGCCCTTCGTCACCGTCCACGCAACCTGCGCCTGCGCGGTGATCGGGAAGTAGCGCCGAATGTCCTGGAAGAGCGCGCGGTCGGGGTTCGCGAAATACTCCGGGTCTCGGGCCAGCCGCTCCATCGTCTGCTCGCAAGCCGCGAGCACGTCCCGCCGATACTCGAGGCGCACGTCAGAGGCCACGTACGGGTCGATCAGGTCTCGGATCGACCTGTAGATGGCTCTGGAGTATTGATACATACAGCTCTGGATCAACCGCATTCGCTCGTCCATCTCAGTATCCTCGGATCGTCGTTAAGTACCCGCAAAGCTTTGTTAAGCGACAGTTAACCTTCGTGCGGGCGCGACTCCTACCACGAGTTTAACCGGTTTGGGCGCTGTCACAAAGTCTCCGCTCAAGTTGCCTCTGACGCAAACAGCGTTCTCTCCTGTCACGTCCGCTCCCGGACGTTCGATGCCCCGGCTGTGACGGCTGAAACGCTCCGGCCGGCTACGGCTTGATCTGGCGCGGATAGGCCTGAGCGAAGGTGGAGCGCGCGGTGGAGAGGTTTCCATGAGCCTCGCCCTGAGTCTCGTAGACGCCCGAGAAGACGACGTAGTACCCCGAGTTGAGGCTCGAAAAGTTCGACGAGTCGAGGACGCCCACGTCGCCGAGCCCTGCCGCCAGCGCCTTCTTCGCAGTCGCCCGCGCGACCGGCAGACCGTCGCTATGGGCGACCGACGCGAGGACGATCGTCCAGCCGGTCTTCCCCGCGGGCCATTTGATCGGGCCACTCGGTGGCGGGGGCGGAGGAGGTGGCGGTGGCGGTGGAGGCGGTGGGGGAGGATTCGTCCCGGTTTCGGTGCCGGTTCCCGCCCCGCTGTCGGTCGGCGAGGTCGTCGAGGTCGGCGCGCTCGTCGTCCCCGTATCGGCACCGGTGCCGTTCGTCGCGACGATCGTCGTCGAGCCGCCGCCGTTGTCCCGCGTCGAGATGATCGCGACCGTCGCGCCGAGTGCGGCGATGACGAAGCCGAGCAGGACGGGCCACAGCCAGTCACCGGGGTACCAGGGAATCACGCGCCGCCAGGAGCGGGTCAGGGACGGGACGACCCGCGTGGGGACGTAGCCGCGCGCCAGCGGCAAGCGTAGACCGCACTCGAGGCAGTACTCCTGTCCGGGGGGGTGCGGGGCCCCGCACCGCGGGCAGAGGCCGCCGCCGGCGTCCGGCCCGGGAGGCGGCGGGGGGCCGTCCGGCGGCAGAGGCTCGGACACGGGGTTCTAGCGCTCCCAGGAGTCGGGAGCGGCCTCGTTTGCCGGCGAGGCCTCTCCGGCAGGCTCGGCCTGCCACCCCGCCGGCTCGGCCGGCGGTTGCTCCACCGCGGGAGGCGCGGCTGCGGGCGCAGGCTCCTCCGCCGGCGTTGTGCTCTCGGGCGTCGGGTTCGGCTCGGCCGGCACCGACTCCCCCACTGGAGGAGGCGCCGGCGTTCCGCAGCTCGCGCAGAACTGGGCATCGGCCGGAAGCGCATGTCCGCAGGTCACGCACTGGACGACGGCCTCGCCCCAAGGGCGTCCGCAGTTGGGGCAGAAGTGAGAGCCCCAGATAACCGGCGCGCCGCACGTGCAGCGTGCGGCCTGAACCTCCTGCCGCGTCGTCACGAGCAGCCCGTCGATCTCCTGCATGCGAGCCTCGATCGACAGGAGCTCGACGCACTGGTCCTCGAGCAGGTCGACGCGGAGGCGTTCACGCCGGTGCATCTCGAGCATCAGGCCCCCGAGGTCGCGGATGCGGTCCTCGCGCGCCCGCGCGAGCGCGCGACGCTCGCGGCGCAGGACGCCGGGATGGGGAGGCCGGCGTGGTGCCGGCGGCGCAGCCGGCAACTCCGGAGGCGAGGCATCCGCGGGCGGCGCTGGTGGGACACCCTCGGGCGCCGGGTGCTCCGCCTCGACCGGGAGGCGCTGCTTGCGGGAGAGCAGGGGCAGTCGAGCCATCGCAGGAGCGGCGAGTCTACAGCGTCCCGGAGCGGCGATCGCCGCTCGCTACGCGCGTTTGCCGCCGGGTGACACCGCGGGATGTACGCCGGTCACAGCTCGACGACGACGACGCGGGGCTCAGTCAACTCGCGCACGGCGTACGCAGGTCCCTCGCGCGTGTTCCCCGAGTCTTTGACGCCCCCGTAGGGCATCTGGTCGGCCCGGAAGGTCGGAGCCTCGTTGACCGTCACGCCGCCGAACTCCAGCTCGCGGGCGGCCACGAGGGCGGTTTCGAGACTGCGCGTGAAGATACCTGCCTGGAGCCCGTAGCGAGTGCCGTTCGCGAGGTCGATCGCCTCGTCGATCGAGGAGACCGCGTTGACGGTGCAGACGGGACCGAAGACCTCCTCGCAGGAGACCTTCAGCTCGCGGCCGGGCTCGGCGATCACGGTCGGCTCGATCAGCACACCGCGAGCCTTCCCGCCCCGCAGGATCTCGGCGCCCACCTGACGCGCCTCCTCGATCCACTCGAGAATCCGCTCGCGAGCCGCTCCGTCGATCACCGGTCCAACATCCGTTCCCTCGTCCGCGGGGTCGCCCAGCACGAGTTCGTCGACGCGCGGCAGGAAGCGCGCGAGGAACGTCTCGCGGGCGGCGCGCTCGACATAGATGCGCTGGACGGAGATGCAGCTCTGGCCGGCGAAGGAGAAGGCGTTGGCGGCGAGCTTGGCCGCCGCGACCTCGAGATCCGCGTCCGCCGCGACGATCACGGGCGTCGAGTTGCCGAGCTCCAGTGCCACCTTCTTTCGCGGGGCACGCTCCCGCAGCTTCCAGCCGATCGACGACGAGCCCGTGAACGTCAGCGCCCGCACCCGCTCGTCCTCCACCAGGCGGTCGCCGATCTCCGCCGAGGGACCGGCGATGACGTTCAGCCAGCCCGGGGGCAGGCCGGCCTCCGTCTCGAGCTCCGCGAGGAGCAGGGCGGAGAGCGGCGTCTGCGACGCGGGCTTGAGCACGACGGCGCACCCGGCTGCGAGCGCGGGGGCGATCTTGTGCGCCACGAGGTTCAGCGGGAAGTTGAAGGGTGTGATCGCGCCGACCACCCCTATCGGTAACCGGAGCGTGAACGCGAGCTTGCCCTCGCCCGCCTGCGAGGCATCCATCGGCACCATCTCGCCCGCGAGCTTGCGTGCCTCGACGGCGGCCATCGTGTAGGTCGACATCGCGCGCCTCGCCTCCACGCGCGCGGCCTTCATCGGCTTGCCGGCCTCGGCGCAGATCGTGGCCGCGGCCTCGTCGTGCCGCCGGCCGAGGGCGCCCGCGACCCGGACGAGGATCTCCGCCCGCCTGTGCGCCGGGAGCGGCTCGCGCATCGCGCGTTCTGCCGCGTCGATCGCGCGGCCCGTCTCCGCTGCACCGCCTCTCGCGACTCGCGCGACCGCCTCGCCGGAGTACGGCGAGCGCACGTCGAGCCACTCGCCCGTCTCGGCCCACTCGCCGTCGATCAGCAGACGGCGCTGCGGGAGCGTGACGGCCACGCGCTGAGTCTAGACTTGCACCGATGGCGGGCCCTGCCTCCGACGCGCTGATCGTCGAGGCCGTGCGCTCGCCGATCGGCAGGCGCAACGGCTCGCTCGCCGGCGTGCGCGCCGACGAGCTCGCGGCGCAGGTGCTGAACAGCCTTGCCCTGCGGCTCGACCTCGACCCGGGTGCGATCGAGGACGTCCAGATGGGCTGCGTCACCCAGATCGGCGAGCAGGGGCTGAACGTGGGGCGGGTCGCCGCCCTCATCGCCGGGTGGCCGGAGACGGTCTGTGCCTCCACGGTCGACCGCCAGTGCGGCTCCTCGCTCCAGTGCGCGTTCAACGGCGTCGCGGCGATTCGCGCGGGCGAGCTCGACGTCGTCGTCGCGGCGGGTGTCGAGTCGATGTCCCGCGTCCCGATGGGCTCGAACATCGACTGGAACGGCTTCTCGGAGAAGCTGCTCGACGCGTGGGAGATCGTGCCGCAAGGCATCTCGGCCGAGGCGATCGCGACGGAGTGGCAGCTCGCGCGCGAGGACCTCGACGCGTACTCGCTCGAGTCGCACCGGCGCGCAGTCGCCGCCGTCGACGCCGGCCGCTTCGAGAACGAGATCGTTCCGATCGAGCTCGGCCGCTCGCCCGGCCCCGCCGAGCCGACACGTTCCACCGCCGCCGAGGCCGAGACGACGGTCGCCGTCGCCTCGCCTGCCGAGACGCTCTTCGCGGTGGACGAGGCGCCGCGCCGCGACACCTCCGCAGAGAAGCTGGCGGCGCTCCAGCCGGCCTTCGTCGCCGGCGGCAGGATCACGGCCGGGAACTCGAGCCAGATCGTCGACGGCGCCGCGGCGATGCTGCTGGCGAGCGAGCGCCGCGCCTCGGAGCTCGGTCTCGAGCCGCGCGGCCGGTTCGTCTCGTTCGGCCTCGCGGGCGTCGATCCCTACCGCATGCTGCACGGGAACCCGCAGGCCTGCGAGAAGGCGCTGGCGAAGGCGGGCCTCGGCTGGGACGACATGTCCGTGATCGAGGTCAACGAGGCTTTCGCGTGCGTCGCGCTCCAGTTCGCCAAGGACACGGGGCTCGCCGATCGCATCGGCGACGTGAATCCGAACGGCGGTGGCATCTCGCTCGGCCACCCGCTCGGTGCGACGGGCGCCCGGATCACGGCGACGCTCCTGAACGAGCTCGACCGGCGCGCGGCGCGCTACGGCATCGCCTCGATGTGCATCGGGCAGGGTCAGGCGATCGCGGCGGTCGTCGAGCGGCTCTGACCCACTGGCTCCTCGTGCGCGGCCGCGGCGACCGGCCCCTTCCCGCACGCGTGGAGGCCGCCGAGATCGTCGCCCACTCCTCATCGAGGCGCCCGTCCGTGGAGCCGGGAGAGCTGGCGATCCTCTACGCCGCCGTCTGGCAGGCGATCTTCGGCGTCGTCGAGATCGTCGGCGTGCCGGAGCACGATACGCTCCGGACCCGCTGGAGCTGGCGATTTCCCATTCGCCCGCTCGCGCACGCGGCGGACCTGCGCGACGCGCCGCCGGTCGAGGCCGCTGGTGTGTTCCCGCAGAGCATCTGGCGGCACTCGCACATCCGTCTGAGCGAGCAGCAGTTCGCGCAGGCACGCGCGCTCGTGGAGGCCGCGAGCTGAGCGACCCCCACGAGACCGTGCGCGCGGGCTACGACGCGATTGCGGATCGGTACGCGGCCTGGACAGCCTCGTTCGAGAGTCCGGCCCTACGGTGGTTGGAGCGCCTGGCGGCGCGAGTGCCGGCGGGCGCGCAGGTGCTCGAGCTCGGGTCCGGCGGCGACAACCCCGCGACCGCCGCCCTCGTGGCGCGCTACCGCCATACCGGCGTCGACATCTCGGGCGAGCAGATCGCTCGGGCCCACCGAGCCTTTCCCGACGCGACGTTCGTTCGTGCCGACGCGATCCTCGTCTCGTTCGACCCGAGCTCCTTCGACGCCGTCGTCTCGCTCTTCATGTTCGGGCACATTCGCCGAAGCGAACAGGGACCGCTGCTGGAACGGATCGCCGACTGGCTGCGCCCCGGCGGCTGGTTCCTCGCCACGCTCGGCGTCGAAGGGTCGGAAGACGAAACCGACCCGGACTGGCTCGGTACGCCGATGTTCTTCGCCTCCTTCGACGAGCGGACGAACTCCCGGCTCCTCGCGAGAGCGAGGCTGGAGGTCGTAGAGGCGCGGGTCCTAGCGACCGAGGAGCCAGGCCACGGCCCCGTCCGCTTCCTCTGGGTGCTGGCGCAGAAGCCTTTCGACTCGAACGAGTTGCCGTAGACGAAGGTCCCGGGCGCAGCCGCCGGCGGGTCAGGACCGGAGCCGCAGGGAGGGCCTCTCGGAGGGTTTGCACGGACTGGTGACGGCGCTCGGTGCGGACGCGCCGGAGATCTCCTCGGCGGTCGCAGCGCTCGCCGCCGGGCACAACGACCTCGGGATCGGGCTGGTGCTCGGCTCGAACGTGTTCAACCTCGCCGGCCTGCTCGGCGTCAGCGTGCTCGTCGCCGGGAACGTGCGGATCCACCGGCAGGGGCTGGCCCTGAACGGCGCCGTGGCGCTGGCAGTGACTGCGATCGGGGCCGCGCTCGTGCTCGGAGGCACCGGCGCGCCGGTCGGCGGAGGCCTGCTCGCGGTCGTGCTCGTCCCCTACGTCGTGCTGCTCTCCGTCCGGCCGGCGAGGGTCGGGCGGCTGCTGCCGGGCGGGGTCATGCGCCGTTCGCCAGCGCGGCCGTCAGCGAGGCGATCGACGATCTGCGGCGACGAGCGGGCGGCGCCCGCGTCGCGCCGAGACGTGCTCGCGCTCTTTGCCGGCCTCGGCGCGATCGTCCTCGGCAGCGTGGGGATGGTGACCGCGGCCACGAGCCTCGGCAGCCGGTGGGGAATCTCGCAGATCGTCGTCGGGACACTCGTGCTCGCATCCCTCACGAGCCTGCCGAACCTCCTCACGGCCGTTCGTCTCGCGCTCCATCGCCGTGGTGCCGCCGTCGTCAGCGAGTCGCTGAGCGCGGCCGGCGGGCTGTCGTAAAGGAAGTTTGAGGTTGCAGACGGCGCCGCGAGCACATACGGTGGGCGGTCGCCGGTGTACGTGCACGAGCGAATGGACTCGAACGAGCGCTTCCGGGAGCGTCGCCGGCGCGCCCGGCGGCGGCGTCGGCTCAGGCGCCTCGGCGCCCTGGTCGTGCTGCTCGGGATCGGCGCTGGGCTCGCCCTCGGGGCCGCCTTCATCTCCCATGGCTCGAAGCGGCTCACGGATCTCGCGGGCGGGAAGCTCAAGCCCTTCCCCAGGCCGCACGCGCGTCCGCTTCCCGCCGAGGTGCGGGGCGTTCATGTGACGATGGCGCTCGCGTCGCTCCAGGGCAAGGTCGACGAGTACCTGGCGCTCCAGAGCTTCGGCCTCAACACGATCGAGCTCGACGTCAAGGACGAGAACGGCGAGGTCGGGTTCGAGTCGCCGCGCTACGCCGCGATGGCGCTGAAGACCGGTGCCGCCAAGCGCTACTACGACCCGCGCGAGGTCGCCCGCAAGGTGCACGCGCGCGGGATGTACCTGATCGGCCGCGTCGTCGTCTTCGAGGACCCCGTCCTGACGACCGCGCGGCCCGACCTGGCGCTCCGGACGACCGACGGCTCGGTCTGGCGGAACAACGGCGGCCTCGGCTGGGCGAACGAGTACGACCGGCGCGTCTGGCGCTACGACGTCGACATCGCCGTCTCCGCGGCCAGGGCCGGCTTCGACGAGATCCAGTTCGACTACGTCCGCTTCCCAAGCGACGGCGACCTGTCCCTGATCGTCTACCCGGGCGCCCGCAAGGAGGCGAAATCGACGACGATCGCGAACTTCCTCTCCTACGCAACGCATCGCCTGCGGCCCCTCGGCGTTCGCGTCTCGGCCGACCTCTTCGGCCTCGCCGCTTCGCACGAGCTCGGAATCGGGCAGGCGCCGCGCCGGGTCTCGAAGATCCTCGACGCGATCTACCCGATGGTGTACCCGTCCCACTTCGGGCCGGGCGAGTACAACCTGCAGACCCCGAACGACGTTCCCGGGACGACCGTCACCTACGCGGTCCGCGACTTCCAGCGGGCGGTGCGGGGCCGCCGCGCGAAGATCATCCCGTGGCTGCAGGACTTCTCTCTCTACCGCACCTACACCCTGGCGGACGTCGAGGATCAGATCGCTGCGGCACGGAACATGCACGCGCGCGGCTACATGCTGTGGAATGCGGCGGGGGTGTACACGAACGAAGCTCTGAGTTACGGGACGTAGGCCCCTGCGCCGTTCGTAAAGCCTTCGGTCGATCACACTTTCTTAACCTTGCGCTTATCCACGGCACACCTCGCCGATCGATACTCGTTCCGTGAAGCGCCTCTGCATCCTCTGCTTGCTGTGCCTGCTCGCGGTCCCGCTCACCGCGCAGGCGCTGACAACCGCCCCCGGTGACGGCACGCTCTCGGTCAAGGCGGCGAGCGGCTTCGTCTCGCTGGCCATCCGGGGCGTCGTGATCGGCCAGATCCACCACGGCACCGTGACGATCATCGACCCTTCGCCGAACGACGGGAAGCCGCCGGTCGTGTGGGGCTACGAGGCGCGGAAGGACCTGTCCGACACGAAGTCGACCTACTCGGGTGCCGACATCCGCTTCCGCATCATCGGGGGCTTCTTCCGCGTCAAGGTGACCGGCACCGGCACCGACCTCACCATCGTCGGTCGCGGGAGCATCACCCTCGGCCCCTCCGCCGCGCTTGCCGCAGGGAGCTACTCGGTCGACGGCACCGCGAACCGCCCCTTCCCGGACGTCGTGACGGTGCTCCAGCTCGGCACCGGACCCGCGCCGGGCTCGGGCTCCTAGACGAGCTCTGGCATCCTGGTCGCCTTGGCGACAGGGAAGCCCCAGACGGTTCTCGTCGTCGAGGACGAAGCCTCGATCGCGTCCTTCGTGGCCCTCTACCTGAAAAACGCCGGCTATCAAGTGCGAACTGCGGCGACCGGGGGCGAGGCGCTCGCCCAGGCCGAGTCGGCTCAGCCGTCCCTGATCGTGCTCGACCTGATGCTCCCGGACATCGACGGTGTCGAGGTCTGCCGCAGGATTCGCCAGCGCTCCGAGGTTCCGATCCTGATGCTGACCGCGCGCGACGAGGACGTGGACAAGATCATCGGCCTCGAGGTGGGCGCGGACGACTACCTGACGAAGCCTTTCAACCCACGCGAGCTGGTCGCGCGGGTCAAGGCGATCCTGCGGCGCGCGGCTCCCGAGCGGCGCAAGGGCGAGAGCAAGCAGATCCGCCACGGTGACCTGCTCGTGGATGCGGGACGGCGCGAGGTGCGCGTGGGTGAGGAGGAGATCCAGCTTGCTCCGAAGGAGTTCGACCTGCTCTGGGAGCTGCTCGACCACCGCGGCCTCGTGCTGACGCGTGACCAGCTGCTCGAGCGTGTCTGGGGCTACACCTTCGCGGGCGACACCCGGACCGTCGACGTCCACGTGCGCCAGCTGCGGCGAAAGCTCGGCGACGCGTCGCCGGTGGTCACGGTGTGGGGCGTCGGCTACAAGGTCTCGCCCGCAAGGGAATCGCACCCGGCCGCGTAACCTCTCTCACATGTCCCGCTCGCTGCGATTCCGGCTGCCGGCTCTGTCGTTGGCGGGCATCGTGCTCGCCGGGATCGTGACGACGGCGATCGCGGTCCGCCTGTACCAGACCTACACGCACGCGCAGTCGCTGCACGAGCTGCGGCGCGAGGCGAACGGACTGACGAGCCTGTACGCCGAGGCTGCCGTTCGGGCCATCGACGAGGGCCGTTCCGCCCCGAAGTTCGCAGCCGGCCAGCTAGAGCAGGCGACCGGCGACCGATTGTTCTACGTGGGCGCGCCGCCCTTCCCGGGCCAGACCTCCGGCCTGCGGGAGCTGCCGCGCAGGATCCTCGATTGGCAGGCGATCCTCCGTGGCGAGAACGTCACCTTCGAGTTCCGCCCGCCTGGCGAGCGCCGCCTGTTCATCGCCGTCGCGAACCCGCTCCTCCTCGAGGCGACCCCGCCGCCGATCGGCGCGCTCGTGATCGCAACCCCGAAGACGACGCTGACGCACGCCTGGCTGACGCTGCTGAAGCTGCTCGGTGTCTCGCTGCTCGGCGGCGTGGCGGTCGCCGGCCTGCTCGCCTGGTACCTGTCGCGGCGCATCACCGGACCGGTCCTCGCCCTGTCGAAGGCCGCCGACCAGATCTCCGAGGGCGACTACGAGGTCGCGGTGCCCCAGGTGCCGGGCGGCGGCGAGATCGAGCACCTGTCCGACCGGTTCGGGGAGATGGCGAAACGCCTCGCGGAGGCGGAGCGGCTCGAGCGCAACTTCCTGATGACGGTCTCGCACGAGCTCCGCACGCCGCTGACGGCCATCCGCGGGCACGTCGAGGCGCTCCGGGAGGGGCTCGCCGAGGATCCGGGGGCACGGCGCGAGTCGCTCGACGTCATCGCCGCGGCGGCGAACCGGCTGGCGCGGCTCGTCGGCGACGTCCTCGATCTCGCGAAGCTCGACGCCCGCCGCTTCACGGTGCTCAGGGAGGAGGTCGCGATGGAGCATCTGGTCGACCATGCGTACGCGGCATTCGTCGAGGAGGCGCGACGCCGTGGAATCGACTATCGACACGAGGCCGCGGCGAGCCCGGTGATCGTCTCCGACGGGGACCGCGTCCTCCAGATCATCTCGAACCTGCTCTCGAACGCCTTTCGCTGGACGCCCGACGGCGGGAAGATCGATCTCTCGCTCGAGGCGGAGAACGGCACCGTTTCGGTCGCGGTCGGGGACACCGGCCCAGGGATCGGCCCGCAGGATCGCGAACGGATCTTCCGGCCGTTCTGGTCGCTCGACGGAGCCGGCACCGGCCTCGGACTCGCGATCGCGCGGGAGCTCGCAGTCGCGCTCGGCGGCCGGATCGACCTCGAGACGGCGCCCGGGAAAGGGAGCCGCTTCGAGCTCGTGCTACCGAACAACGCCGCGTAGCCGGTGCACGCCGTCGCCGTCCTTCGGCGCCGCTCGAGCCTCCGCGCCGCGCTCGTCGCGATGCGACCCCGGCAGTGGTCGAAGAACCTCCTGCTCCTGGCGGGAATCATCTTCGCCGCCAAGCTGGGCGACGCCTACCGGTGGCTCGAGGCCTCGACGGCGTTCGCCGCCTACTGCGCCGCCTCGAGCGCCGCGTACCTCCTGAACGACGTCCTCGACGCCGAGCGCGACCGCGCGCACCCCGTCAAGCGCGGCCGGCCGGTCGCGCGCGGCGAGTTCTCGCCCGCGGCTGCCCTCACCCTCGCGGGCGTCCTCGCGCTCGGCGCGCTCCTCCTGGCCGGTGCATTCGGCTGGTGGTCGGTGCTCTACATGGCGGGCTTCCTTCTCCTGCAGAGCGCGTACTCGCTGCGCCTCAAGCACGTCGTGCTGATCGACGTGATGGCGATCGGCGCCCTGTTCGTCATCCGTGCGGCGGCGGGGGCCCAGGCCGTCGAGGTCCCGATCTCTCCCTGGCTGCTCGTGTGCACCGCGCTTCTCGCCCTCTTCCTCGCCTTCGCCAAGCGGCGCGCCGAGCTCGTCCTCGTCGGGGCGGAGGCGGCGCCCGGCCGGCCGGTGCTCGAGGGCTACTCGCTCTCGCTCGTCGACCAGCTCGTGTCCGTTGTCGCCGCGTCGACCGTGATTGCCTACGCGCTCTACACCTTCACGGCCCGCGACTCGAAGGCGATGATGGCGACGATCCCATTCGTCCTCTTCGGCGTTTTCCGCTACCTGCTGCTGATCCACCGCCACGATCTCGGGGAGGAGCCGGAGAACGTCCTGCTGACCGACCTCCCGATCGTCCTCACCGTCGCCGGCTGGGCGGCGACGGCGGCGATCATCCTCCTCCTCGCTTAGATGGTTGGTCGGTGATTCTCGCACTGTCGGGGATGGCCCAGACCAAGCAGGGCAGTGCGACCGCTCGCCGTTCGTAGCAGCGCTACGGACGGTGAGTGGGCGTGCTGATCCTCGCCGCGTCTGGGCCACCAGCCGGGCTCGCGTGAATCACCGATCAAAACATCTAGGCAGGTCTCGGCGTTGGGAAGAGTCGGGCGTGCCGCAGCGGAGCGAGCAGCGCGAGCGGCGCCAGCGCGATCCCTGCGCGGGCGAGGCCGCGGAGGTGGGGGTCCGCGACGACCTGCGGGACGGTCGCGAGGCAGAGGAAGCTCGCGAGCGTCCAGGCCGGAAAGGTGCGGCGAGAGCCGACGAGGTCGAAAGCGAGGGCCGCGAGAACGAGGCCCGGCGTGTAGTAGGGGAAGGTGGCGGGGTCGAGGGTGAGGCGGGTTCCCACCGCGACCAGGAGCGCGGCCGCCCAGCGGCCGCGGGCAATCGCGAGACCGCCCACCGCCAGGCCCAGGAGGATCTGCGCGGGCCGGAGCCAGTGGGGCGTCATCAGCGTGTGGATCCCCAGCGCGCGCAGTCCCGAAGAGGCGTCGTTCACCTGGTTCACGCGCAGCGCGGCGAGGGTGCCAGGATCGCCGAGGACGAACGGAAGCCAGGCCGCAGCCGCGATCGCGGTCGCGATAGCGGCGGCTCTCAGGGCCCGGCCGCTCCCGAAGCAGGCGAGGAGCGGCAGCAGGAGCACGCCCCAGCTCTTGCCGGCGATCGCGATCCCGACCGCGGCGCCCGCGAGCCGGTGTCGCCCCGTGGCCGCGGCCCAGACGAGGACGGCCGCGGCGGCGAGCACGATCACGTCGTCGAGGTGCGCGACCGGTCCGGCGACGTCGACCCGGGCCCGCAGGAAGACGAGACCGCCTGCGAGGCTGGCGAAGGGGAGAAGATCGTCCTCCTCTGCGTGTCTCAGCCCGCGCGCGGCGACCGCCGCCCGCTCGAGCAGCAGGACGGCGAGCGGCCCGAGCGCGCACATGAAGATCCCGGCGGGGACTCGCCCGTCACCGGGAAGAAGGCGGAAGCCGCCCGCGAGGACCACGCTCAGAGGTCCCATATGCTGCTCGGGATAGTTCGCGAACAGGTGCAGTCCTCCCGGCAACGTCATGCCGCGGGGATGCCGTCCGAAGAGGAGATCGCTCGACTCCCGGAAGTAGTGCCAGTCGCCGCCGCGGACGAAGGCGCGCTGTGAGAACCAGTACGCGCTCCACAGCCAGAGGACGAGGTGCCTCCGGTGAAGCGCCGGCGCGAGAGCCCGCAGGAGCGGCGACGACGAGCCCACGAGCTTTCGTTATCGGCAGGCTCCAGGGGCGCATGAGCGCCCGCGGCGCTTCAGGCTGCGACGGAGCTGTTCGCCGCGGGAGCGGAAGCGGGGTGGAGGTTGGCGGCGAGCGCCGACTCGATCCGCGCCAGCCTCTCGTCGATGCCTTTCCAGCCGGAGGTGACGAGGTCGACGAGCAGAGCGAGGTCGTCAACCCGGGCGGCGCGCTCGGCGAGCAGATCGTGCTCAATCCCCTCGAGCCGGCGGATCGTCTGGCCGGCGAGCCCGCGGGTCTCGGCGAGCTGGCGCGCGACGGGGAGGGTCTCCCGGCGCAGGCCCTCGCGAACGGCCTCTCCGACCCGGTCGGGGAGCGCCGCCTCGAACTGCGCCGCGGTTTCCGCGAGCGACTCGATCTGGTTGCGGGCTCGTTCGAGCGCGACAGTCGCCGCCGCCGGGTCCGGTTCGTCGCCTGCGGCCTGGGCGAGGCGCCGCATCGCCCGCTCGATCGCGTCCTCCCTCACGGGCTCGAACGGTAACCTCCGCGTCGGATGCGCTCGTCCGAGCTCGAGTACGAGCTCCCTCCCGAGCTGATCGCCCAGCGGCCGCCGGACCGCCGCGACGCCTCGCGCCTCCTCGTCTACGAACGCGGCAGCGGAGCCGTGCGCCACCGGCGTTTCAGCGAGGTCGGGCTCGAGGTGGGCCCGGAAGAGCTCGTCGTCGTCAACGACACGCGGGTCGTGCCGGCCCGCCTCCGCCTGCGGCGTGCGAGTGGGGGAGCGGCCGAGGTGCTCCTCCTCGAGCGGGTCGGCGAGAACGGTCTCTGGGAGGCCCTCGCGCGTCCCTCCCGGCGGCTGCGCGCCGGCGAGCGGCTCGGCCCCGTCGAGCTCCTCGAGCCGCTGGGTGGGGGGCGCTGGCGGCTCCGCCTCACGGGCGAGCCGGCGGGAGAGGCGCCGCTCCCCCCGTACATCATGGAGCGGCTCGACGATCCCGGCCGTTACCAGACGGTCTACGCACGGGAGGCGGGCTCGGCCTCGGCGCCGACCGCCGGCCTGCACTTCACGCCCGAGCTCCTGTCCGCGCTGACGGTTGAGCGCGTCACGCTCCACGTCGGTCTCGACACCTTCCGCCCCCTGACCGTCGAGCTCCTCTCCGAGCATCCGCTCCACGGCGAGCGCTACGAGGTGCGGCCCGACGCCTGGGAGCGGATCCGCGCGGCCAAGTGCGTCCTCGCCGTCGGGACGACGACGGTTCGGGTGCTCGAATCGCTCGCACGCGATGCACCTCTCCGCGGGCGGACCGACCTCTTCGTCCGCCCTCCGTTCGAGTTCCGGCGGGTCGACGCGTTGCTGACGAACTTTCACCTGCCGCGCTCGACCCTGCTCGCGCTCGTGATGGCCTTCTGCGGGGTGGAGGAGACCCGCGAGCTGTACCGCCTCGCGATCGCGGAGCGCTACCGGTTCTATTCCTTCGGCGACGCGATGCTGATCCGTTGAGCGTCCCCTAGAGCTTCGACTCACGGTGCACGTCGGAGCTCATGGCCGGGCGAGGCAGGGTCGAGCGGCGTGAGTCTGGCGACGCCGTAGCGTTCGACGGCGGCGATGATCTCCGGTTGGCGTCGCTGCCAGTAGTTGGAGATTGCGGCGCGATCGAGCGGTAGGAACGGGTCGTCGCCGACGTCGTCGAGATAGCCGAGCGCGAGCAGAACCGGAGTCAGCGCGCTCTCTGCGTGATCCGGCTCGTAGCGCCGGAGGAAGAGCGCCAGTCCTTCGTCGACGCTGCGGCGGCCTTGCTGCTCGATCGCCATCAGGTCGAAGTAGTCGCGCAGCTGCCCGCGACCGGCGATCGCGTTCAGCTTCATCGCGAGCAGATCGCCGAGACCTGCGATCTGTAGGCCGGCGGCCTCGGTCGTCGGCTCGAGTCGCCGCTCGGGTCGAACGAGGCCAGCCTGGAGGAACTGCACCCTCGTCTTGTCGAAGAGCACGTTGAGCGTGCCAGGAGAGCGTTCGGTGACGGCGACCGGGCCGCGGGCTTGCAGTCGCTCGAGCAAGGCGTCGAGATCGACGGTTTGGTCGTGGAAGAAGAAGTCGAGGTCGCGGCTCTGACGGTGGCGGAGGTGGACGGCGATGGCCGTCCCCCCCGCGAGGTAGGACCGGTGGGGAACGAACGGCGCCAGCTGTTCCCAGGTCGCAGCCGTATCACCCGCCAGAAGCTCCTGCAGCCACTGGGGAAGGCTCACCTGCCGGCGTGCCGCGCGAGGTTGCGTGCGAGCGCCCGCTCCGCCGGAGCGAGGCCCCGGCTTCGGCTCGCCTGCTCCCAATCGGCGGCGCTGAGCGCGTTCAGGCCCCAGCCCAGACCGTCGAGATCGCGGGTCGAGAGCAAACGCTCCGCGATGTAGCCGCCGGCGCTACGGAGGTCGAGACCGGCCGGGTCCGCGTTCCAGAACAGGTGTCGAAGTCGCGCGGGGACACGCGTCGGGCGCCGCGGCGACCGCTCGGCCGGCAGCTGCACGGCGGTAAGCTGCTGGGCGATCGCCGGCCAACCAGGCGCGGTCGCGTCGGCCCGGAAGAGCTCCAGCTCCCGAGCGCGTCCAGCCGCAGCCCACTCTCGAACCCGCCAAATCAGGCCACGTCTCGAGAGCGAACGGATGGCAGCGGCCGCGGCCGTCGGGGATACACCCGCGCGGCGTGCGACCGCGCGCACGGAGGTGAGCCCGCGCGGCGCGCGCGCGAGGGCCGCGAGCACCTGCGTCTCGACACGGCTCAGCCCCTCGACCGACGCCGGGCGGCCCAGTTCGCCGCGCAGGTCCTCCAGCTGCTGACCGGTCAACCGCACACGGCCACCGGGAACACGCTCGACCCTGAGGCCCAGCCGGCCGATCGCGCGCTTGACGCGCGGCACGCTGGTGCCGAGACGACGCGCCGCCTCAGTCGCAGAGAGGGTGTCCAGATCGTTAGTTTATCTGCGTTGGCGCCGCCTTGACGACGAATCGGCCGAATGCCGGTGGCGAAGGCGAGAACATGGGGGTGCGGCACGGGTCTTCGCCCGCACCGTTGAAGCGCACGGCAGATTGGCGTCAACCGCGCGCTGGCGCCCGGTAACTTGGAAATTATCCGCCTGATCTACCCATGGAGGATCGGGGCGCCTGCGGTGTGGCCTTCCGCGCGCGGGCGCACGAGCTCGTGAGCGTCTTCGAGATCACCGCGACCGACGGTGCCGCCCGTGCCGGGGTTCTCCGCACGGCGCACGGGGAGGTGCCCACGCCCGCCTTCATGCCGGTCGGGACGAAGGGAACGGTGAAGTCGCTGCATCCGGACGAGCTCGCCGGCATCGGCACGACGATCCTGCTCGGGAACACCTACCACCTTCACTTCCGGCCCGGCGAGGAGCTTGTCGCCGAGCTCGGGGGCCTCCACCGCTTCATGGGCTGGACCGGCCCGATCCTCACCGACTCCGGCGGTTTCCAGGTGTTCTCACTGCGCGACACGCTGCTCGCTCTCGACGACGACGGTGTCACCTTTCGCTCGGTCTACGACGGCTCCGCCGCCCGCTTCACCGCGGAGGTCGCCGCTCGGATCCAGGCCCAGCTCGGCTCGGACATCGCCATGTGCCTGGACATCTGCCCACCCGCGGACGCTCCGCGCGCCGAGCTCGCCGAGGCCGTCCGGCGGACGACGCTCTGGGCGCGGCGCCAAAGCACGGCAGCCCGCGCCCCCGGTCAGCTCGTCTTCGGCATCGCGCAGGGCGGATCCGACCCGGAGCTTCGACGCCGCTCGCTGGAGGAGATCGCCGGGCTTGACTTCGACGGCAACGCGCTCGGCGGCCTCGCGATCGGGGAGGCGCGCGAGGCGATGTTCGAGACGACGGCCTGGGCCGCCGCGCTCCTGCCGCCCGACCGCCCGCGCTACTTCATGGGCATCGGCGACCCGGAGGGGATTCTCGAGGTGATCGCGCGCGGCATCGACATGTTCGATTGCGTCCTTCCCACCCGCACCGCGCGCACGGGCTCGGCGCTCACGTGGGAGGGACGTCTGAACCTCCGCAACGCCCGGTTCGCCCGCGACGCGCGCCCGCTCGACGAGGGCTGCGGCTGCGGAGCGTGCGAGCGGTTCTCGCGCGCCTACATCCGTCACCTCGTGAACCAGCGGGAGCTGCTCGGTCTGCGGCTGCTGAGCCTGCACAACCTTTGCTTCGTCCTCGACCTGACGCGGCAGGCTCGCCGTGCGATCGAGGCTGGGAAGCTGGCATCCTTCAGGTCCGACGCCCTCGAGCGTCTCTCCCGCGGGGAGGATCGGAACGCGTGAACGGAGGCTTCCTCGTCATCATCGTGCTCGGCTTCCTGCTCCTGTGGGTGTTCGTGCTGCGACCGCAGAAGCGCCGTCAGACGAGCCAGTCGGAGATGCAGGAGACCCTCGAGGTGGGGGACGAGATCATCACCGCCGGCGGCATGTACGGCACGATCGAGACGCTCCTCGACGACCGCCTGGAGATCGAGATCGCCCCCGGCACGCGGGTGCGGATCGACCGGCGCGCGGTCGCGGCGGTCGTGGAGGCGGACGACGAGCGCGCCGACGCGGCGGAGGAGCACGCCGCCGGGGCCGATGCGGCGAGCGCGCCGCTAAGCTGAACGGCTTTGTCGACCCGTAGGTCGCACCTCCTCCTCGTCGGGCTGATCCTGGTGGCGCTTGCCGGTGCCGCCCTGATCGGGATCCCGGGCTCGCCCGCGCACAGGAAGCTGACGAAGGGCCTCGACCTCCAGGGCGGCCTGGAGGTCGTGCTGAAGGCGGTGCCGCCGAAGGGGAGGCCGCTGACGAGCGAAGACCTCGACCGGTCGGTCTCGATCATCCGCGACCGGACGAACCGCCTGGGTGTCTCGGAGACCGTCGTCACGAAGCAGGGCGGGAACGAGATCTCGGTCCAGCTCCCAGGCGTCCACGACCCGGATCAGGCCGTCGCCGTCATCGGGAAGACCGCCCAGCTCGAGCTCTACGACCTCGAGGCCGACCTCCTCCCCGGCATCTCGATCGACACGCAGGGCAACCCGCGCGCCCAGACGAGCCTGTACTCGATGCTCGCGTCGGTCCAGTCGGTCGCGAAGAAGGGACAGCCGGAGGGCTACTACCTCTTCGACCGCAAGACGCGGAAGAAGATCGCCGGCCCGACGGCCACGCGGAAGCAGCTCTTCGAGACGAAGAGGGCGCGCGCCCTCGGGAAGCGCGGGCGCGTCCTGCTCGTGCCGGCGCAGATGGCGGTCGTGAGCTGCGGGCAGCCGCCGAGCAAGAACGGCAAGACGGAGGCCATCGGCTCGGCGGTCGTGTGTCCAGGCGTCAACGAGTCCCCGCCCACCCGGCGCTACTTCTACCTCTTCAGGTACGACCCCAGCTCGAAGACGAAGCCGGTCCCCGAGATGACCGGCGGCGACCTCAAGCTCTCCGGTACGAGGCAGGACTTCGACACGAACGGCAACGCGCCGATCGTGCTGATGCAGTTCACGGGCAAGGGGGGCGGCAAGTTCCACACGATCACGCGTGAGGAGGCTCAACGAGGCAGCCTGCGCGGCACGCCCCAGCACTTCGCGATCGTGCTCGACCGCGAGATCCAGTCGTTCCCCCAGATCGACTACAAGCAGTACCCGGACGGGATCGACCCGGTGAACGGCGCGCAGATCACCGGGATCGGATCGATCAAGGAGGCGAAGGCGCTCGCCCTCGTCCTCCAGACGGGCGCGCTGCCGATCAACTTCACGATCGCGGAGCGCACCGACGTGTCCGCGACCCTCGGGAAGGACTCGTTGAAGGAGGCGCAGCGCGCGGCTCTCGTCGGCCTGCTGCTCGTCGCCCTCTTCCTGTTGCTCCTGTACCGGTTCCTCGGGCTCGTCGCGGTGATCGGGCTCGCCATCTACGCCGCGTTCCTCTACGCGGCGATCCTGATCTTCAACGTGACGCTCACCCTGCCGGGGTTCGCGGGGCTGATCCTTACGATCGGCGTCGCGGCCGACGCGAACGTCGTCATCTTCGAGCGCATCAAGGAAGAGGTGCGGTCCGGGAAGTCCGTGCGTGCTTCGATCTCGGCCGGCTACTCGAAGGGCTTCCGTACGATCGTCGACGCGAACGTCGTCACCTGCATCACGGCGCTCGTCCTCTTCGCCGTGGCGACGGCCGGCGTCAAGGGCTTCGCGCTCATGCTCCTGATCGGAACGGTGATCTCGCTGATCACGGCCGTCGCGGCCACCCGCGCCATGCTCGGCCTGCTCGCCGGATTCCGCTGGTTCGAGAACCCGAGCTTCATGGGCGCCGCCGGTCAGCAGGGAGCGAAGTGGCTCCAGATCGACTTCATGAAGCGCCGCCACGTCTGGTTCGCGATGTCTGGGATCATCGTCCTCGTCGGAGCGGTCTCGCTCGGCGTCAGGGGCCTGAACTTCGGGATCGACTTCAAGGGCGGGGCGCAGATCACGTTCAAGACGCAGCGCTTCGTCCCGATCTCGGACGTCCGCAGCGAAGCGTCCTCGATCGGGCACTCCGACGCCGTCATCCAGGGCCGAGGCGCCTCGCAGGGCGACTCGTACAAAAGCTTCCAGATTCGAGCGAAGTCGCTCACCGCGTCCGAGACGAAGCGGCTTCGCACCGACCTCGCCGACAAGTTCGGGGCCCGCTCGCTCGGGTTCAACACGGTCTCGTCGAGCTTCGGCCGCCAGATCGCGCGGTCGGCGATCCTCGCGATCATCGTCTCGCTCTTCCTGATCGTCCTCTACATGGCGATCAGATTCGACGTGAAGTTCGCGGTGCCGGTGATCATCGCGCTCCTCCACGACATCGCGATCACGATCGGGGTGTACTCGCTGCTCGGCCGGGAGGTGACGACCTCGACGGTCGCCGCGGTGCTGACCGTGCTCGGGTACTCGATCTACGACACGATCATCATCTTCGACCGGATCCGCGAGAACGTTCCTTTGATGCGCAGGCTGCCGTTCGCGACGATCGCGAACGTCTCGCTCTGGGAGACGATCCGCCGGTCGCTAGCGACGACGTTCATCACGCTGCTGCCGGTCGCGAGCCTTCTCGTCTTCGGCGGCGCGACCCTCAAGGACTTCGCGTTCGCCCTGCTGGTCGGGATCGCGTCAGGTGCCTATTCCTCGATCTTCATCGCCGCACCGCTCCTGACGATCTGGAAGGAGCGTGAACCGGAGTACGCGCGCCGAAGGGGCCAGGAGCCGGAGGCGGAGGATGGGTTCGAGGACGGCGGGACGCCCGCGCGGCGGCGCCCGCTGCGACCGCGAGGCGGGCCCGCCATCGACGCCGGCACCGCGATCCTCGAGCAGGCGACACAGGCCGCGGCAGCCGAGCCCACACCCTCGCTCGGGGCGCTGACGCCCCAGCCCGCGGCGGCCGCTGACTCTGCGGCCGCGCAGGCCAAGCGCGACCGGCGCCGCCAGCGCCGGCAGTCGCGGCCCCATGGTCGCGCGCGCTGACGGGATGCGAGAAGCGGCGGAGCGAGTCGCCCTCGCAGTCATCGGCGCCGTCGCGCTGACCGGCGAGCGGGCGGACGAGCTCGCCGAGAAGCTGGCGGAGCGGGGCAGCATCGGTCGCGAGGAGGCCAGGGACGCGATCGACGAGCTGAGCGCGCGCTGGCGCGGCGAAGCCCTGCGGCTCGGCGAACGGACGGGCTCGACCCTGGAGGGCGTCTTCCGGCAGCTCAACCTCGTGACGAAACGCGAGGCGGAGGAGCTCGAGCTCCGGCTCGCGCAGCTGGAGCACCGCCTGCGCCTGCTCGAGGGCCTGTCGGCGGAGGTCCCGGCACACCCCCCCTCGGCGCCAGCCATGCAGTAGTTGGAATCGAGCGGCGCCGCCGACGCGCGCGCGGCCCGGTGGGGAAGAAGTTGCACTTGCGGCGCAGACGCGGTACCCACAGGTGTGCCGAGGGGCGCTAGGCTCGATCGGGGGGGGAACATAATGGGGGACCCCCTGGGGGAACCCAAAGGTCGCCTGATCAGCGCGCGCCTCCCGGCAGGCGCGGAGACGCGCGAGCACGGCTCGGCCCGACGAGAGCGCGCGGAGCCGCCGTGCAAGACTTGAGCAGATGGCGCAGCCTGCCTCGCCTCGCACGTTCGGACGCATCTCGGAGATCGCGCAGGCCGCGGTCCGCCACGGGTTCGGCTACTTCCTCGCGTCGCACAAGCTGACCGACCTGCTCCCGGGACGCAGCGAGGCGGTCCCGCCTCTCGACGGCGCCCGCTCCGAACGTGGCCTGCATCTGCGCGAGCTCCTCGAGGATCTCGGCCCGACGTTCGTCAAGTTCGGGCAGCTGCTCTCGACGCGCCCGGACCTGCTCCCGCCGGACATCATCGCCGAGCTTCGAGCGCTCCAGGACGATGTGCGCGCGTTCCCGTACGAGGACGTCGAGCGGGTCATCTCAGAGGATCTCGGGCTCTCGGTCGAGCGGCTCTTCCTCGAGTTCGACGAACGACCGATCGCCGCCGCGTCGATCGGCCAGGTGCACCGCGCCGTGCTCCCGAACGGCCACGTGGTGGCGGTCAAGGTGCAGCGGCCGGACGCCCCCCGGCAGATCGAGGAAGACCTCTCCCTGCTCTACCAGGCCGCGCGCCTGGCGCGCGAGCGCGTGCGCGCGCTCGACTTCATCGACGCCCGCGCGCTCGTCGACGAGTTCGCGCGGTCGATCCGGCAGGAGCTCGACTACCGGCACGAGGCGCGCAACGCGCAGAGCTTCTTCGGCGACTTCGCCGGCGACCCCCACGTACAGGTGCCCCGCGTCTACTGGAGCTACACCCGCGCGCGCGTGCTCACGCTCGAGTATCTCGTCGGAACGCAGCTGGGGGATATCGATCTCTCGTCGTACACGCTCGAGCAGCGGCGGCGCCTCGCGTACCTCGTCGCCGAGACGTGGATGACGATGATCTTCCGGAACGGGTTCTTCCACGGCGACCCCCACCCGGCGAACGTCCTCGTGCTCGGAAGGCCCGATCGCATCGGCCTCGTCGACTTCGGTCTCGCCGGCAAGCTCACCGACGAGGACATGTCTCGTCTAACGCGCCTCTTCATCGACGCGGCGGCCGAGAACGTCGACGTGCTGCCGCGCCGCCTTGCCGAACTCGGCGTTCGCTACTCCCGCGACGACGAGGAGCGATTCGTCGTCGAACTCCGCGAGCTCTATTACCGCTACTACGGCGCGAGCCTCGCCGAGATCGACCCGCTGCAGGTGATTCGGGAAGCCTTCTCGCTCGTCTACCGGCTCAATCTGCGGCTGCCGGCGCGCTTCGTGCTCCTGGACAA
Organism: Gaiellales bacterium; assembly: GCA_038237515.1. Lineage (GTDB taxonomy): Bacteria > Actinomycetota > Thermoleophilia > Gaiellales > Gaiellaceae > JBBQDZ01. The sequence continues at coordinate 3,398 of JBBRYP010000009.1, read as the reverse complement.
AGCGATCGCGACGCTGGGGTCGGTCGGGATCGAGCTCTACCCCGACTTCAACGTCTTCGAGGTAGCGAGACCCTATGCACGCAGCCTGATGCTCAGGCGGTACGCCCCCCGACGCGTCCTCTCCCGGGCGGCCCGCGAATCGCGCAAGCTGGCGCAGGTCGCACTCGACGCGCCGTACCAGATGCACGACATCCTGGACGACCTTCGAGCCGGCGAGATCGAAGTCGGCTTCGTCCACAAGGGCCTCGACGAGTTCACGCAGAAGCTGACGATCGCGTTCAACCGGCTCGTGATGGCGCTCGTCGTCTCCGGTGGGCTGATCGGATCGAGCCTGATCGGGATCTTCGCCAAGTCCGGTCCGCACCTGCTCGGCGTCCACGTCATCTCCGTGATCGGCTTCGCGCTCTCGACCGTGCTCGGCGTGTGGCTCCTCTTCGGCGTCGTCCGCTCCGGGCGGCTGTAGATCTTCTGTCTCAGAGTTGGGTGAAAAGACATCTGGGAGAGCCCCGAAGAGGTTGCTAGCTTCGAACCATGGCGACCGCACTCCTCCTCGCCGAGCAGGAGCCAGCATCGCGTGGCTACCTCTCGCGGCAGCTCGCGAAGGACGGCTTCGCCGTCGTCGGAACCGCCGCGGCCCGTGACGCCCTTCGACTCGCCGGTGAGGCGCAGCCGGACGTGGTCGTGCTCGCGGCGATGCTGGAGGACGGCTCCGGACTCGACCTCTGCCGGCGGCTCCGCGACGGCGAGCCCGGCTGCCTGTGGGATCGAGATGTGCCGGTAATCGTGATCGGAGACGCCGAGTCGGAAGCGGTCGACCGGGTGCGCGCGTTCGACCGAGGGGCTGACGACTACCTCGACAGGCCCGTGGCCTACGAGGAGCTCGTCGCTCGCATCCGCGCGCTACTGCGGCGTGCGGCGCCGCCTGCCTCCGAGTTCCTGCGCGTGGGCGAGATCACGATCGACCGTACGGCCCGGAACGTGAAGGTCGGCGCGACGCGGGCGCCGCTCTCGGCGAAGGAGTACGACCTCCTGCTGCACCTCGCGAGCGCGCCCACGCGCGTCTTCACGAAGAGCGAGCTGCTCCGCGACGTCTGGCGCTACCCCGGCACGACCTGGACGCGCACCGTCGACGCCCACGCCTCGCGCTTGCGGCGCAAGCTCGCCGAGCTGACCGAGACGCCCTACGTGCTGAACGAGTGGGGAATCGGCTACCGGCTCCTGATGCCGGCGTAGGCTGGGGCCGCTGGGGCCATTTCCCACCGTACCTCGAGCCGTGCCGGCGAGCTCCTCGAACAGGTTGTTGAGCAGCCGTGCCGCTCGCGCCGCGGCGGTGAGGAATGGATTCGCTGCCGGTCAGCCTGCGCTTACGCGATGTCCAGGCTCACCTGCCCTCCGGCTTCGACACCCTCCAGGCGCAGTAGAGCCCGCTTCCGTTCGAGTCCGCCGGCGTAGCCGACGAGGCTGCCGGTCGCACCGACCACCCTGTGACAGGGAAGCACGATCGCGATCGGGTTCCGGTTGAGGGCCCCGCCGACCGCCCGGGCGGCTCGCGGCTCGCCGATCTTCCCGGCGAGATCTCCGTAGGTGGTCACCCGGCCGAACGGCACGCGGGCCAGCTCGTCGAGGACGCGCCGCTGGAACGCGGGAAGCACAGCGACGTCGACGGGCAGGCTGAAGCCTCGCCGAGCGCCCTCGAAGTATTGGTCGAGCTCGGCACGAGCCCGATCGATGCGCCGCGGGACGCGAAGGACGCGCGCACCGAATGATCGGGCGAGGGAGTCGAGGTCGCGGTCGGGGTCGGGGTCGAAGCCGATCCGGCAGAGCCCGCGCTCGGTCGCCGCGACGAGCAGCGGCCCCACGGGGGAGTCGACGAGGTCGTAGGCCACGTCGGCCAACCCTTCGGCAGCCGCAGCGTTGCGGAAGCGATGGTCGAGGTCGTCGCTGATCGTCATCCGCTCCTCCTTCTGCGCAGCCTCCGGACGCCCGAGGACGCGGCCTGGCGGGCCGCCTCCTCCGACGAACCGAGCGCTGCGCCTATGTCGGCGTAGTCGAGGTCGTAGCCGTAGCGCAGCACCACGGCGGCCCGCTCCTTGGGTGGGAGGTCGGCCGTCAGGTGCTCGAGCTCCGCGAAAGCCGGGCGCACCGTCTCGGGTGCCGGCAGGTCCGGCAGCTCGCCGTCGACGCTCCGGCGGCGCAGGACGTCGAGCGCGATGCGAGTCGCGATCGTGAGGACCCATGCGTCGAGCCGCTCCGCATTGCGGAGGGAGGGGTACGCGCGGAGGGCGCGCAGGAACGTCTCCTGGTAGGCGTCCTCGGCATCCGCGCGCGCCAGCAGCCGGGAGAGGCGCCGGAAGACTCCCTCGCGCTGGTCGGTATAGAAGCGCTCGAAGGGCGGGATGGCCACCGGCGTCATCATCCTTAAAAGAACGTGCGGGGCCGCGGAGATGTGAGACTCCGGTCGTGCGGCTGGCCGTCGTCGGTCACGTCGAATGGGTGCACTTCGCCCGCGTGGCGCAGCTGCCCGCAGCGGGTGAGATCACGCACGCGCAGGAGAGCTGGGAGGAGCCGGGCGGCGGTGGGGCGGTCGCGGCGGCGACGATCGCGCGACTGGCCGGCGCGGTGACGCTCTACACCGCGCTGGGCGCCGACGAGCTCGGGGAGCGGGCGCGCGCGCTGCTCGCCGGACGCGGCATCGAGGTGCACGCGGCGGCGCGGGCCGAGTCGACGAGGCGCGCGCTCACCTTTCTGGACGAGAGGGCGGAGCGGACGATCGTGGTGCTGGGATCGAAGCTCCTACCCCGTGGTGACGAGCCCGATCTACCCTGGTCGGCGCTCGCCCGGTACGACGGCGTCTACTTCGTCAGCGGCGGGGCCGCGGCGCTCGAGGCGGCGCGGCGCGCCCGCGTCGTCGTCGCGACGGCGCGGGAGCTCGAGACCCTCCAGACCGCGGGGGTGCATCTCGAGGGGCTCGTCGGCAGCGGGCGCGACGAAGGCGAGCTCTACCGCCTCGGAGACCTCCACCCGCCGCCCCGGCTGGTCGTCACGACCGCCGGCTCACTCGGCGGTTGGGCGCAGCCCGGAGGGCCCTACGAGGCGGTCGCGCCGGCGGCCGCTGTCAGCGACAGCTACGGCTGCGGCGATGCCTTCGCAGCGGGCTTGACGGTGGCCCTCGCCGAGAGACGCTCTTCGGCCGAGGCCGTTGCCTTCGCGGCCGCATGCGGCGCCGAGGCGTTGACGGTGCGCGGGGCCGGCACGACCTAGTGCGGCCTCTCATAACGTTCGACCGGAAACGAAGGGCAGGTGGAGGCCGCACTACTCGGCCGCTTCGCGGCCGCCGGCCGCAGAGCGGTCGGACTAGTGCGGCGTCGGCGAACCCTCAGTTTCGAGCGAAACGTTGG
>JBBRYP010000008.1:0-82849 GCA_038237515.1 Gaiellales bacterium | reverse complement strand
TGTGGAGCTCGTGCCGCGGCGGCAGCACGACCTTGCGGTCGTCCGCGATCCACGGCTCGTCCTGCATCCGCTCCAGGCGGCGCAGGCACTGGGCGACAATGCGCGTCGACTCGCGCATCTCGTCCATGTGCACCTTGTACCGATCCCAGACGTCTCCGTTGAAATAGACGGGGACGTTGAAGTCGACGCGGTCGTAGTACAGGTACGGCTGGTCCCGGCGTAGATCCCAGTCGACCCCGGACCCGCGCAGGACGGGACCGGATTGTCCGAGCGCGATCGCGTCGTCTGCGGAAAGGAGCCCGATCCCCTTCGTTCGCTCGAGCCAGATCTGGTTCTGGTCCACGAGCGACTCGTACTGGTCGACCGCCTCCGGCATCCGCTCGACGAAGCGGCGGCACTCCGGGAAGAACCCGTACGGGATGTCCTCGGCGAGCCCGCCCGCCTGGAAGTAGCGCGTGTGCATCCGGGCGCCGGTGACCAGCTCGAAGAGGTCGAGGATCTGGTCGCGCTCGCGAAAGCAGTACCAGAACATCGAGATCGCGCCGATCTCGAGGGCAGCGGTCGCGAGCCAGACGAGGTGCGAGTGGATGCGGTTGAGCTCGCAGAGGAGCATGCGCATCCACGTCGCCTTCGCGGGGACCTCGAGCCCGAGCAGCTTCTCGATCGCGAGGACGAAGACGAGCTCGTTGTTCTGGAAGGCGAGGTAGTCGATCCGCTCGGGGTAGGTGATCGCCTTCCACCACGACTTCTGCTCCATGTTCTTCTCGAAGCCGGTGTGGAGGTAGCCGACGACTGCGCGAAGGCCCGCGACGCTCTCGCCGTTCAGCTCGACGACGAGTCGCAGCACCCCGTGGGTGGATGGGTGGTTCGGCCCGAAGTTGACCTCGAAGATGTCGCCCGTCTCGCGCAGCTCCCGCGACACTTCGAGCAGCGTCGGGGTGGGCTTCGGGATGCGCGACTCGAGGTAGATCGGCGCGCCGACGATCGGCCACGCCTCGGCGCGCGGGCGCTCTGGGGCGACTGTCATTCCGCGCTCGAGAAACGCACCGGCTCGCCGCCGATGGGGTAGTCCTTACGCAGCGGGTGCCCTTGCCAGTCGTCGTCCATCAGGATCCGCTGCAGGTTCGGGTGGCCGACGACGTTGATGCCCATCAGGTCCCACGCCTCGCGCTCGTGCCAGTCCGCGGTCGGCCAGACCGTCACGACGCTCGGCACCGGCTCGCCCTCGTCGACCCAGACCTGAACCCGCACGCGCGGTGCCCCCTCGCGCAGGGCGAGGAGGTGGTAGCTCATCGAGAACCGCTTCCGTTTCGGCTCCGGCGCGCGAGCGAGGCCCTGGGAGCCGGGCCTGTTGAGGTCGCGGCCCCGGTCGGTGCCGATGTAGCCGGCGACGCCGCCTGCCCCCCAGCCGAGATAGTCGGCCGCGGCGATGTCGGCGAGGAAGCCGAAGCCGTGCTCATCGCGCAGGTGCGTGCAAGCCTCGCGGAGCCGCGCAGGGTCGACGACGATCGTCGTCTCGCCGTACGCCTCGCGCGTCTCCACCAGGCCCGGCACGACGGCATAGGCGGCCACTACGACGCCACGCCGCGGATCTCGTAGGCGGGCGGGATGCCTGCCTGAACCTTCTCGTGCAGGCGCACGATGCCCTCCATCAGCGCCTCCGGCCGCGGCGGGCAGCCCGGAACGTGGATGTCGACCGCGACGATCTTGTCGACGCCCTGGAGGACGGCGTAGTTGTTGAACATGCCGCCGGAGCTCGCGCACGCTCCCATCGCGATCACCCACTTCGGCTCCAGCATCTGGTCGTAGATCTGGCGCAGCGGCGCGGCCATCTTGTGCGAGACGCGCCCGGAGACGATCAACAGGTCGGCCTGACGCGGCGAGGAGCGAAACGCCTCCATCCCGAAGCGCGCGATGTCGTAGCGCGACGAGACGATCGACATCATCTCGATCGCGCAGCAGGCGAGCCCGAAGGTGTCCGGCCACATCGACTTCGTCTGGGACCACGCGATCGCCTTCTCCAGCGTCGTCAGCATCAGCTTCTCCTGGAGGTCGGCGACCTCGGCCTCGAAGACGCCGGGGCCCTTCGTGGGCCAGAGGAGGCGCTCCGTCTGGAGCCCGCGGTCGCGGAGCCGCTTCACCGCCACTCGAGCGCGCCCTTCCGCCAGATGTACACGTACGCGATGGCGAGGATGAGGATGAAGAACAGGAACTCGACGAAGCCGAACCACGCGAGCGAGTGGAGGATGACGCCGAGCGGGTAGAGGAAGACGATCTCGATGTCGAAGACGATGAAGAGCATGGCCGTCAGGTAGAAGCTGATCGTGAACCGCTGCTTGCGCGGCGGCCCCGTCGAGACGCCGGACTCGAAGGGGATCCCGCGGGAGCGCGTGCGCCGGCTCGGTCGCGTCGCGAACACGAACGACATGGCCACCATCGAGACCGGGATCGCGAGGGCGAACAGGGCATAGATCAGAAACGGGAGCCAGCTGCCGAGCAATGCTCTCTCCTTTTTGTGCCTCGCGAGTCGGCTGGAAACTAGCAAACGGCGGAGGCGCACGAGATGGGCTCGAAATGGCTCAACGATGCGTGAGGCCCGTGTTACAAAGTCTGCTTCTTCGAGGCTGTTGAGCGCGGGCGCGTGGAGAAGCGCAGAGCCTATTCGAACCGAGTCGATCGTCAACGCGGGGACGGGACGTGGAGCAGGAGACTCTTCTGCTCGACGGCGCGGCGACGAACTCCCACGATTCGGATCCCTCGCTCTCGAGGGCGCCGTTCGGGTGGTGTCTGGCGACCTGCAACGACGCTGGTAACATGAGCCCGTGGCCACCCTGGAACAGCCCACGACGCTCGTCTCGCTCACCCCCACCGCCGCCGGGAAGATCAAGGAGCTGATGACGGAGGAGGCGGGTGGCGAGGTGTCGGTTCTCCGCGTCGCCGTGCAGGGCGGTGGGTGCTCCGGGTTCGAGTACGCGCTCGGCTTCGACCAGGGCGCCCAGGAGGGTGATCACGAGATCGAGCTGCACGGGGTGACCGTCGTCGTCGACTCGTTCAGCGCGCCTTACCTGCGCGGCGCCACGATCGACTTCCTGAACGGACTCCAGGAGTCCGGCTTCAAGATCGACAACCCGAACGTCTCCTCGGCCTGTGGCTGCGGCCACTCGTTCCAGGTCGAGGAAGGCGAGGGGCTGCCCGAGGGAACCACCCAGGGCGGCTGCGGCTCGGGCTGCAGTCACTAGCTATTCACCCGCACAAACGCGGTCGCGGGCCAGGCCGGGCCGTGGGGAATAGCTTGAAGAACAGAGCTTCGCGTTGGGACTTCTCCGATTTCGAGAAGTGCCTCTACGGTGGCGAGGGTCTCAACGCAGCGCCGGTCTAGGCTGATCGCGTGTCGCCGGAATCGCGTCCGCTTCGCATCGGCATCGTCGGCTCCGGTCCCGCCGGCTTCTACGCGGCCGGAGCGCTGCTGGCTGCGGAGCGGGCGGTCGAGGTCGACATGATCGAGCGGCTGCCGACGCCCTGGGGCCTCGTCCGCCTCGGTGTCGCGCCCGACCACGAGAACATCAAGGCCGTCTCGCGCGCGTTCCAGCGGATCGCCGCGAAGCCGGGCTTCCGCTTCTTCGGCAACGTGGAGGTAGGCCGCGACGTCACCCCCAGCGAGCTGCTCGAGATCTACGACGCCGTCGTCTACACCTTCGGCGCGCAGGCGGACCGGCGACTCGGGATCCCGGGCGAGGACCTGCCGGGGTCGTGGCCGGCGACCGCGTTCGTCGCCTGGTACAACGGCCATCCCGACTTTCAGGATCTGAGGTTCGACCTCTCGCACGAGCGGGCGGTCGTCGTCGGGAACGGCAACGTCGCGATCGACTGCGCGCGCATGCTGGCCCTCACGGGGGAGGAGCTCGCGCCGACCGACACCACCGACGCCGCTGTCGAGGCGATTGTCGGCTCGCCGCTTCGCGAGATCGTGATGCTCGGCCGGCGGGGCCCGGTGCAGGCGGCGTTCACGCCTCCCGAGCTGCAGGAGCTCGGCGAGCTCGGCGGCGCGGACGTCTTCGTCGATCCCGGGGAGCTCGTGCTCGACCCGGCGAGCGAGGCCGCGCTCGAGCTCGATCGAGAGCGGGCTCGGCGCAACGTCGAGATTCTCCGCGAGTACGCGGCGCGGGAGCCTGCGGGTAAGCCGAGGCTGCTCCGGCTGCGCTTCGGCGTCTCGCCCGTCGCGGTCCTCGGAGAGGGGCGCGTCGAGGCGGTCGAGATCGTCCGCAACGACCTCGTGGCCGTCGGAGGCGGCGCGATCGTCGCCGTCCCGACCGGGAAGCGGGAGGTGATCCCCTGCGGTCTCGTCCTTAGAAGCGTCGGCTACCGCGGTGTGCTGCTGCCCGAGCTTCCGTTCGACGAGTCGCGCGGCATCGTCCCGAACGACCGCGGGCGCATAATCGGCGACGACGAACGGCCTCTCGCCGGTGCCTACTGCGCCGGCTGGATCAAGCGCGGGCCCTCCGGGGTGATCGGGACGAACAAGAAAGACGCCACCGAGACGGTCGAGCTGCTGCTCGAGGACGCGGAGAGCGGCCGCATCGGCATTGAGCGGCGCGAAGAATCCCTCGAGGCACTGCTCGCAAAACGCGGTGTCGAGCCCGTCAGCTATGTCGGCTGGGAGTCGATCGACGCGGACGAGCGTGGGCGAGGAGAGCCGCTCGGGCGCCCGCGTGTGAAGCTCGTGACCCGCGAGGAGCTGCTCGCAGCCGCCCGGGCGGCCGTTGCGAGAGCAGATGCCGGGGCGGCCGTTGCGAGAGCAGATGCCGGCTGAATCGCCGCTAACCGTCTCCTAACGGACCGCTGCTACAACGATGCAGGGTCGTTCTAGTGAAGAAGTTCCTGCTTATCACGCTTTCTTGCCTGGCCGGCGCCGTCGCGGCACCTCACGCCGCACGCGCGGCGGAGTGCGGGCTTCCCGACGCGTCGCCGCTGTGGATCGAGTTTTCGGACGGCTCCGTTCAGTTTCGCGACCAGGTCTTCGGCCGCCCCGGAGTGATCGCTGCGACGCGGGGCACCGGCGTCGCCGGCTCCCTGCGCTCCCGCGGCGCCAAGACCGTCTACTGGGAGATGGACCTGTACAAGTTCGTCGGCAAGCCCGACACGCCGGCCGACCCGGCCACCGTCGTGGCCGCCGCCGACCGCCTCTTCGACCAGGCCGCCGCCTCGTCTGCCTGCTTCACCCCCTGGATCGCGCTGAACGAGCTGCTGCGGCCGACGGAGCCGACGCCCTGGTCGGCGCCGACCGCGCAGTATCGCGCGGACGTCCTCGCGCTCCTGCAGCGTCTCGCTGCGCGGGGGGCCAGGCCGTTCCTGCTCGTGCCGTCGAACCCGAAGACGCCGATCGACTCGCCCGGCTGGTGGCTGGAGGTCGCGAAGGTCGCCGACATCGTGCGCGAGGTGTACCTGCCGGCGCCGGCCGTCGTCTCGCAGGGGCCGCTGCTCGGGAGCCGCGGACTCCGGATCCGGATGCGCACCGCCGCCCGCGTGCTCCTCGACATCGGCGTCCCGCCGTCTCGGATCGGGATCATGCTGGGCTTCCAGTCCACCGGCGTCTACGGGCGCGTCCGCCTCCAGCCGCTCTCCGCCTGGCTCGAGTTCGTCAAGCTGAACGTCCTCGCGGCGAAGCAGATCGTTTCGGAGGTCGACGTGGGGACGATCTGGTCGTGGGGCTGGGGCACGTTTGCGCCACCCACCGCGGACCCGGACAAGCCAGCCGCCGCCTGCGTCTACCTCTGGACGCGCGACCCGAGCCTCTGCGACATCTCCGCGGTCGCCCCGCCCGACTTCGAGCGTTCGCTGACGGAGGGGCAGATCGCGCTCGCGCCCGGGGTTCAGTGCTCGCTCGACCAGGGCACGCTGACGACGAGGGCTCTCGACGAGGCCACGCTCGTGCTGGGAAGCCGGGCGCAGGCGCACACGGCCCTCCTCGAGCGAGTCGTCCAGCGGGCGCACCTCTCGATTCCCGCCGCGCAGCTCCTCGCCGCCGAGAGCCGCATCGTCACGAAGCGCTTCTCCAGCAAGCGGAGCCTGTACCGCGCAGAGCTCGCGCGCCGGAAGATCTCGCTGGCCTTCGCGCGCTCCGTGATCGCGGACGAGCTACGCCGGAGCGTGCTCGTGCCCCAGGTGGGGCGCGGCGCGTTCTCTCAGACGACCGAGGCGGAGCAGGCAACGGCCCTCCAGAGGGCGACGTGCCTGGCCGACGATCTTCCCTCGGCGGGAGACGTGCGGATCGCCTCCAAGCTCCCGTTTCTCTCGTTCCCGTCGCGTAGTGATGTAACCGGCCACGTTCGCCAGCCCCTGGCCGGGTCACTCGCGCGAGGGATCGGCGCAGACGCTGCCGTGCCGATCAAGAGTCTCATGGACCGGATGAGCGTGGAGTGTCTCTGCTGCGGCCAGCGCCGGATCGCTGTACCCCGCGAAGGCTGGCGGGCAGCCGACATCGGCGAGTGCCCGCGGTGCGGGTACCTCGGCTGGGCGAGCTCTTCGGAGCTGACCGAGCGCTCGCGCGCGATCCTCCGGCAGCGCCCGCCGGAACAGCGGCGCCTCTACGCCGTCTGAGGAACAGCCGGTGGCGTCGAGCGTCGCCACCTTTGCGGACATGACCCTGAGCGAGGGAGCGCCCGGCTAGACTCGATGACGTGGCCGAGGGCGCCGACCGGCAGGAGCTCTGGGGCGCCGAGACGCGCAAGGCGGTCGCCAACTTTCCGGTCTCCGGCGAGCCGATCCCGGCACCCGTTGCGCGCTGGCTCGGCCGCATCAAGGCCGCGGCCGCCCGCGTCAACGGCGAATTGGGTCTCCTCGAGGCCGGCAAGGCGGAAGGGATCGCGGCCGCGGCCGACCGGGTGGCGGCGGGCGAGCTCGACGATCAGTTTCCGATCGACGTCTTCCAGACCGGGTCCGGAACCTCGTCGAACATGAACGCGAACGAGGTGATCGCAAGCGTCGCGGGGCAGGGCGTCCATGCGAACGACGACGTCAACATGGGGCAGTCCTCGAACGACGTCTTTCCGTCGGCCGTGCATCTCGCCGCGCTCGAGGAAACGACCTCGGAGCTGTTGCCGGCTCTGCGCGGCTTGGCGGCCACGCTTGCGGCCAAGGCGTCGGAGTTCGACGAGATCGTGAAATCGGGGCGGACGCATTTGATGGACGCGGTGCCGGTCACGCTCGGGCAGGAGTTCGCCGGCTACGCGGCCCAGGTGAGCCAGGGTGTCGCGCGCGTCGAGGGGACGCTCGAGCGGCTCGGCCAGATCCCACTCGGCGGCACGGCGGTGGGCACGGGGCTGAACACCCACCCGGAGTTCGCCTCGCGCGTGCGGGCGCGCCTACAAGAGGAGACCGGCCTGCGCATCCTCGCTCCTGCCGATGCGTTCGAGGCGCAGGCCGCGCGAGACGGCCTGGTCGAGGCCTCGGGAGCGCTGAAGGTGGTCGCAGTCTCGCTCACGAAGATCGCCAACGATCTGCGCCTGATGGGCTCCGGCCCGCGCGCCGGCCTGTCGGAGATCTTCCTGCCCGAGCTCCAGAAGGGAAGCTCGATCATGCCGGGCAAAGTGAACCCAGTGATCCCGGAGGTCGTGACCCAGGTCTCCGCCCAGGTGATCGGAAACGACGCCGCCATCACCGTCGGCGGGATGCAGGGGCACTTCGAGCTGAACGTCTTCGTCCCGCTCCTCGCCCGGAACCTCCTTCAGTCGATCCACCTGCTCGCGAGCGCCGCACGGCTGCTGGACGAGAAGTGCGTCGCGGGAATCGAAGCGAACCGAGAGGCGTGCGAGCGTTACGCGGAGCTTACGCTCTCGGCGGCCACTGCCCTCAACCCATATCTCGGGTACGACCGCGCGGCCGAGATCGTCAAGGGCGCCGTCGAATCACGCCGCTCGCTCCGGGAGGTGGCGAAGGAGGCGGGCGTCGACGACGAGACGCTCGACCGGGCGCTCGATTTCCGAGCCATGGCGAAGCCACACCGCCGCTAGCGGCGCCTCCATGCCCATCGGGCTTACCTAGGAGCGTGGGGCGGTAAACACATACGCTCACGGCCGGCGGCGCAGACAGACGTACGGGCGGAGCCCGCACGTCCTGAAGGCGGCGCCGATAAGCGGCGCCTAGCGAAGCGTCGGCTTCAGGCCGAGCGACGGGCACTTGCCCGGCACCCGCTTGAAGGTCGCGTGGCTGCCGTCGTTCCCGACCGCGACGATCGAGAACCCGGCGCAGCTGTTCGCGTCGACGCCCGCGATCGTCACGAGGAAGCCGCCGTTCCCGGTCGCCACCGTGCTTCGAGTCACGCGCATCATCTTGCCGCTGGCCGGATGCGCCTGTGCGACGACGGACACCCTCTCCGAGGGCTCGAAGTTCGCCCCCCGGATCACGAGCGGCGAGGTGTCGGCGATGCGCAGGACCGGCTTCGCCGAGGAGGCGGCGCCGACGGAAGAGGCCACGGCCGCGAAGGCTGCGAGGACTGCAAGAGCTGTGAGTATGCGTCTCATGGCAACGATTATGCCCCAACTCTCCAGTTTCGCAACCTGCCGGGCCTGATATCACCTGCGATCCTGCGTTGATGTCGCCGGCCCAGGTGGTGTATTCTCGGTTGCCTTGACCACCCGGAGAGGGACCGCGGTTATCCTGCGGCCCGCAAACGGCTGCGGGACGGCAGGAATAGAGGGTTCGAGTCCAAATACCGCGGGGGATAGGGTGGGTTCGAGAGAGGCATTTCGCTACCTCCACTGGATGCCGTTGGCATTTCGGAAGGAACAGGTCTTCACCGCCGCGCCGAGTTCGGGGCGGTTCGTTCAGTGTTGAGATTCCGCATCGGCTCGCGCAGCTGCTCGAGCTGTCGCAGACAACCACGATCGAGGAGAGAAGAATGACACGAAGACGGTTTCGAGTCTTCGTCGTCGCCGTTGCGGCGCTTGCCGTGGCGGGGGTCGCACTCGCTGCGGCCTTCATGACGACGAGCTCGACGTCGAAGGCCCAGCGCCCGGCGAAGTTCGCCGTGGATAGGGACGCGAGTTCGCAGACCCGCTTCGGCGGTGGAAACGAAGCGATCTCGCTCAAGAACATCACCTACGACGACTATCGCTCCGCGCTCCGCGCGTACCCCGCGGACTTCGCGAACCCGAACTGGGTGCAGAACGCGAAGGCGACCTTCGACCGAATCGCGGCCCGGAGCACGCGCAAGCCGGCCGCCGCGGAGGGTCCGCCGAAGACGGCTCCGAACCCGGGGATCCTCAACGTGTGGCAGCAGTACGGGCCGCAGCAGCAGGCGATCGAGCCCGGAGTCCTGAACTTCTTCGGCGCGGAGGACGCAACTGCGGGCCGCACCGCATCGCTTGCGATCTCACCTGCCTGCAACGCCTCGCAGTGCCGCATGTGGGCGGGACCGGTCGGCGGCGGGATCTGGCGCACGGACAACGCGCTCGACTCCGCTCCGAGCTGGCAGTACATCAGCTCGCCCTTCGCGCAGAACTCGATCGGGACGATCATGCTCGACCCGAACGACATCACCGGCAACCGGCTCTACGTCGGCACCGGTGAGCCGAACCGCTGCGGCTCCGGCTGCGAGGCGGGCGTCGGCATCTACCGCTCCGACAACGGCGGCAACAGCTGGGTCCAGCTGCCGGCCTCGTGCGCGAGCAACGCAACGTACGCCTGCGCCTTCCCCGGCCAGGATGCGTTCCTCGGCCGGGCCGTGGCCCGCATCGAGATCGATCCGACGAATCCGAGCCACATCCTGGTTTCGTCGAGCCGTGCCCGCCGCGGGATCTCGTCGATCATCGGGCTCACGGGAACGCAGCCGAGCACCGAGCCCGCGAACGCGTGGGGCGTCTACGAGTCCACCGACGGCGGAGCCACGTTCACCGAGATCTGGAGCGCCGGCCCGTTCGGCGCGATCGACCTCGGCCTCGACCCGATCGACCCGCGGGTCGTCTACGCCTCCGGCTTCGACGCCGGCGTCGTCAGGCGATGCCCGGTCGGCGGAAGCCCTGCGTGCGGCGGCGAGGCCGGGACCGGCCAGACCGACTTCCAGCAGGTCTTCAACACCGAGCACAACTTCGGCACCCTGACCGGCCGGACGATGTTCGAGCTCGTCAAGCTCAGTGGGCCCCTTGCCAAGACGCGCATATACCTGACCGACGGTGGCCAGGGCGATGGACCGCCCGCGGCCTTCTGGCGGACTGACAACGCCAACCAAACCGCCGCCGCGCTCCTCGCGACCGAGGGGGCAGGTGCGACGGCACCGGCCGGGAACGGCAATCCGTATCCCACGACCTACAACGGCTGGCAGAAGCTGACCTCCGCATCGGTCGCGAGCCCGTACTACGCCACGCAGAACTTCTGCACCGGCCAGTGCTGGTACGACCAGGACGTCTACTCGCCGAAGTCCCCTCAGCTCGGGACCTCCGCGCCCGACACGGTGTACGTGCTCGGCTCCTATTCGTACGGCGAGATTCCTTGCTACACGAAGGGTGTCGGCTGCGGGTCGGGCATCTCGAACGGCCGAGGCGTCCTGCTCTCGACGACGGCGGGCGACCCGGACCCGGGCAACGGCAGCCGGACGTTCACCGACATGCAGGCCGACGCGCAGAACGTAGCGGCCAACTACTGCGCACTGCCGGGGTTCTCGAGCTGCCTCGTGGCGCACCACTCGATCCACCCCGATCAGCACGAGATCGTCACCGATCCGCGGAACCCGCTCTCCTTCTGGGAGGGCTCGGACGGCGGTATCGCCCACAACGTCAACGGGTTCACCAACCTGTCGAGGGCATGCTCCTTCCGCGGCCTCAGCGCGGCGAATCTGCCGCAGTGCCAGAAGCTGCTGTCGCGGATCCCGAACACGCTGATCAAGGACAACACGAACGGCTACGGGAGCACCCTCCAGTTCATCGGCGGCGGCTTCAACCCGAACCAGCCGTGTGACTACATCGTCGGAACGCAGGACAACGGCACGTGGCGGCCGCAGGGGACCTGCGACTCGCAGACGTGGAAGCAGCAGATCTACGGCGACGGCGGCAACGCCGGGTTCGACGCCAAGAACGGCAACTGGATGTTCAACGAGTTCACGGCGGGCTTCGCCGACGCGAACTTCAAGAACGGGGAACCGACGAAGTGGGTCATCATCACCGGCGACATCGCCGCGTCGACCGAGCAGCCGTTCATCGCGTTCTACTGGCCGCAGATCCAGGACCCGAATCCGCCGCTCTACAACGGTCAGCAGACCCACCCGATCTTCTCCGGGGCCCGGCACGTCTGGCGCTCGTGGGCGTTCGGGGCAGGGAATCCGCAGACCGTGCCGCAACAGACCACACCGGACATCGCGTTCTACGAGGCGAACTGCCCCGAGTTCACGACCTCCGGCGCCGACCCGACCTGCGGTGACTTCCAGCCGCTCGGCGGGGCGGCCGGCCTGAACACCGCCGGCGACCTCGCGGGCACCGCGTACGGCTCCGACCGCACGGGCGGCGCCGTCTCGTACCTCGCGCGGAGCAAGGCCGACAACCAGACGATGTGGGCGGCGACCTCCGCCGGCCGCGTCTTCGTGACCTACAACGCGAACGCGACCGACCCCGCGACGGTCGTCTGGTACCGGCTCGACAACATGGCCGGAGCCACCGCTTCGCCCTCGCGTCCGCCGGTCGGCATCTACGTCTCGCCGCTGACCCCGAACCGGGCGTACCTCGCGTACTCCGGCTTCAACGCGGCGACGCCGACGACGCCGGGGCACGTGTTCCAGGTGGACGTCACGACGGCGGCCGGTGTCCCGACCAACGCGACGTTCACGAACCTGAACGTCGAGGGAGCGAACCTGCTGCCCTCGCCGAGCGGGAACGCAGACCTGCCGGCCAACGACGTCATCCGTGACGACGCCACCGGCAACCTGTACGTGGCGACCGACTTCGGCGTCCTCAAGGGTACGCCGCAGGCCTCGCCGCCGAGCCCGCCGAACACGTACAGCTGGTCGACCACTGCCGGAATGCCGAAGTTCGAGGTCACGCACCTCACTCCGGTTCTCGGCACGCGCGACTCGTGCGTCGCGAACTGCGCGCACGCGCTCTACGCCGTCACGCATTCCCAGGGAATGTGGGTGATGAGCCTGGGGTAGTCGCCCCCGGACTGGGAAGCGAGAGGGCCGCCAAGTGCGGCCCTCTCGCATTTCCGGATCGAGTGTTGCTGCGCGCCGGCCCGTTTCCGGATATAACACGAGCTTCTCGGCAGCCCCGCAGCAGGGCGCGGCCAGGGAACGACGGATATCACCCACCCGCCCGCTTGGCCACCGACAGATACCGCTACCTCCTCCGGATGCCGGAGGAACTCAGGCGGCGTGTCGCTGCGTCGGCGTCGAGCGCCGGGCGATCGTTCAATGCGGAGATCCTGCACCGGTTGACGCTCTCGCTGACTGAGCCGGATCGAGGAACGTCCAACGAGGGGAGAAGAATGTCCAGGCGTCGTTTCCGGGGTCTCGTGGTCGCAGCAGCCGCCGTGTGCGCGCTCGGCGCAGCCGCCAGTGTCGGCCTCGTCTCCCACTCGGGCCGATCTGCGGCGCCGTCGCTCTTCTTGGCGAAGAGCAAGGATCCCGACTCGTCCGCCGCCGCCCGGTTTCGGAACGGCAACGAGGCTCTGAGCTGGGACGCGTACCAGTTCGCCTCACGCGCCTACCCGTACAAGCAGATCGACCCGCGGTGGCAACGCTCCGCGGCCCGGACGTTCGACGCGATCGCCTCCCGGACGCCGGACGTGTCGTCCGCGCCGAACCCCGCCCTGGTCGGCATCTGGCAGCCGTACGGACCGACGATCCCGACAGAGCCCGGACTCCTGAACTTCTCGGGTGCGCCCTACGTCCCGGCCTCGAGAACGCCCGCTCTCGCCATCTCGCCGATCTGCACGGCCGCGCGCTGCCGGCTCTGGGCCGGCACCGCGGGCGGCGGCGTGTGGCGCACCGACAACGCCCTGGACGCGCAGCCTGACTGGAAGTTCCTGAGTGCGCCCTTCCAGCTCAACGCGATCGGCAAGATCGCTGTCGACCCCACCGACCCGACCGGTAGCACGCTCTACGTCGGGACGGGCGAGGCGAATACGTGCAGCTCCGGCTGCGAGCTCGGGGTCGGCATCTATAAGACGACCGACGGCGGCAACAGCTGGGCCAAGCTCGCGTCCGCGTGCGCGAGCAACGCGACGTACGCTTGCACGACCGTCGGGCAGGACGCCTTCAACGGCCTCGCGATCTCCGAGATCACGGTCGACCCGACGAATCCGAGCCACATCTTCGTCGCCTCCGGTCGGAACGCCGTCCGTGGGCTCTCTCACAACATCGGCGGCGGCGGCCAGAACACGCTGACCCCCGGCGCCGAGCCATGGGGCCTCTACGAGTCGACTGACGGCGGCGCGACCTTCACGCGCGTCTGGGACGGCGCCGGAACGAACTTCGCCGTCAACGACATCGGCCTCGACCCGCTCGACCCGCGCATCGTCTACGCGTCCGGGCAGGGCACCGGCATCTACCGGCGTTGCCCGACTGCGGCGAGTGCCGCGTGCGGCAACGAGCTCGGCGCGTCCACCACCGACTTCAAGCAGGTCTTCGCGAACGAGTCGGCGGGCGACGACTTCGACAGGACGATGTTCGACCTGACGACGAAGAACTCGAAGACGCGGATCTACGTCGGCGACGGGAACGAGAACGGAAACAGCGCGCCCTTCGACGCCTTCTGGCGTACCGACAACGCGAACCAGTCCTCCGCGGCGCTGCTCGCGTCCCAGACCGCCGGAGCGACGGCTCCGGCCGGCAACGGAGTCCCGTTCCCCGCGGTCTACAACGGCTGGCAGAAGCTCACCGCCAACACCACGGCGAGCCCCTACTTCGCGACCTACGAGTACTGCGAAGGGCAGTGCTCCTACGACAACGACGTCTACACGCCGAAGAGCCCGGCCCTGCCGGACACCGTCTACGTGATCGGCTCCTTCGCCTACGACGAGCTGCCGTGCTACACGAAGGGCGTCGGCTGCGGCAGCGGCCGCTCGAACGGTCGGGCCGTCCTCTACTCGACGACCGCCGGCGACCCCGATCCCGCGAACAACAACCGCACGTTCACCGACATGACCTACGACGGGCAGAACGTGCCGGCCAGCTGGTGCGCTCTCGCCGGGATCTCCTCCTGTCTGGTGGCGCAGCATTCGATCCACCCCGACCAGCACGAGATCCTGATCAACCCGAGCAACCCGAATCAGTTCTTCGAGAGCTCGGACGGCGGTATCGTCCGGACGAACGGCACGTATGCGAATCTCTCGCGCTCGTGCAGCTTCCGAGGGACGCTCACCAGCGGGTCGATGCTGACCTGCCAGCGCGTTACCTCGCGGGTGCCCACGGAACTCGGCTCGATCAACGCCGGGCTGCGATCGCTGCAGTACTTCGGCTTCGCCTACAACCCGTCGCTGCCCTGCGACGTCCTCGGGGGAACGCAGGACAACGGCACCTGGCGGCCGGTCAAGTGCGATTCCGAGAGATGGACACAGGTGATCTACGGCGACGGCGGCACGCCGGGCTTCGACACGACGACGCCGACGTGGATGTTCAACGAGTTCGTCTTCGGGTTCAGCGACTCGAACTTCCGGAACGGCGACCCGTCCAAGTGGGTCATCACCTCGGCCCCGCTGGCCAGCGCCCCGGAGGCGGTCGCCTTCTACTGGCCGCAGATCCCCGACCCGAACCCGCCGGTCTTCAACGGCCAGCAGACCCACCCGATCTTTTCCGGACTCCAGCATGTCTGGCGCACGTGGGCATTCGGAGCCGGGCGGCCGCAGGCCTCGGTGCCGCAGCAGACCCAGCCCGACGTCGCCTTCTATGAGGCGAACTGTCCCGAGTTCACGACCTCCGGAACCAATCCGAACTGCGGCGACTACCAACCGCTCGGCGGCGCCGCCGGCTCGGACACCTCAGGTGACCTCACCGGCGCCGCGTACGGGAGCGACCGCGCGGGCGGCGTCATCACCTGGATGGCGCGGAACAAGAGCGACAACAACACGCTCTGGGCGCTGACGACGGGCGGTCGTGTGTTCGTGAGCTACAACGCGAACGCCACGAACCCGGCGTCGGTGGTGTGGTACCGGCTGGACAACCTGCCGCAGGCAGGTACCGGGCCCGCTGGCTGTGTCGCGAACGGCCCCGCTCCGGCTCCGAACTGCTCGCCGTCCCGCTTCCCGAGCGACGTCTACCCCGACCCGACGAACCCGAACCGGGTCTGGATCTCCTACTCGGGTTACAACGCGGCGACGCCCACCACGCCCGGGCACGTCTTCCGCGTCGATCTCACGACCGCCGCCGGCGTTCCGACAACGGCGACATGGACGAACCTGAACGTCGAGTCGGCGACGAGCACCTTCCCGACCCCGACGAATAATGGCGACCTGCCGGTGGCGAGCCTGGTCCGCGACGACAGCTCGACCGGCACGCCCATCTACGCCGCGACCGACTTCGGCGTCGTGAAGGGCGCCAGCAGCGGAACCGGCGGCTGGACGGTGACCGCCGGAATGCCGCGGTTCGAGGTCACGCACCTCGAGATCGTCGGAGACAGCCGGACCGCCTGCACGGCGAGATGCGCGCACAGCCTCTATGGCGTGACGCACTCGCAGGGCATCTGGGTGATGGCGCTCGGATAGCTCTTCGGAACGGAAGAAGTCCTGGTCAGCGGTGTGACATGGTCCTTACACGAGGGGGAAGAATGTTGAGAAGGCATACGCGTGCCATCGTCGTGACGGCGCTGGCGCTCGTCGTCGTCGCCGCGGGGCTCGTCGCAGCGGTCACGCGGAACTCGACGGCGTCGTCGGCGCTCCGTCTGAAGGCGACGCGCGGCGACATCGACAGCGGTGGCACGGCTGCCGCACGCCCTCGCGGCGGCTCGGAAGGTCTCGCCGCCGAGGACTATCGGGCCTCGATCCGCGCGTATCCCGCCGCGCAGGTCGCGCCGGCGTGGCTCCAGAACGAACGTGCCACGTTCGGGCGGCTCGCCGCCAGAACACCGGAGGCGGCCCCGAACCCCGGCCTGCTGAACGTCTGGCAGGACTACGGTCCGCAGCAGCACGCGACCGAGCCCGGCATCCTCAACTTCTCCGGCGCCACGTACCACACGGCGAGCCGCACCGCAGCGCTTGCGATCTCGCCCACGTGCGGCGCGGCGGTCTCCCCCTATCGCTGCCGGATGTGGGCGGGGCCTGTGGGCGGCGGCATCTGGCGCACCGACGACGCGACCGCGCCGGACCC
The DNA here is from genome assembly GCA_038237515.1 of Gaiellales bacterium. Lineage (GTDB taxonomy): Bacteria > Actinomycetota > Thermoleophilia > Gaiellales > Gaiellaceae > JBBQDZ01. Next base: position 66,567 of record JBBRYP010000008.1, on the reverse strand, counting down.
CGTCTGGCAGTACGTCAGCGGCAACCAGCTCGGCATCAACTCGATCGGGAAGATCGTCCTCGACCCGAACGACCCGACTGAGCGCACTCTCTACGTCGGAACGGGCGAGCCGAACAACTGCTCCTCCGGCTGCGAGGCAGGCGTCGGTGTCTACAAGTCCACGGACGCCGGCAGCTCCTGGACGAAGCTCGGGGACACCTGCGTCAGCAACGCGGTCAACGCATGCTCCACGCCGGGCGTGGACGCCTTCCTCGGCAGGGGCATCAGCGAGATCGTCGTCGAGCGGGGCAACCCGCAGCACCTCTTCGTCGGTTCGGCGGTCGCCGCGCGTTCCATCTCGCATGTGATCATCGGCCCGGAGGCTCAGGTTCGCGACGAGCCGGGCGCAAATCCGACGGGGCTCTATGAGTCGACCGACGGCGGCGCGACCTTCACGCCGGTGTGGCTCCCGTACGCCACTCCCGCAACGACGCCGGTTCGGCGCGGGATCATGGACGTCGGCCTCGACCCGCTCGACTCGAAGGCCGTCTATGCCTCGGCGCTCGCCCGCGGCGTCTACCGGCGCTGCCCGACGACCGCCAACACCTCCTGCGGCGGCGAGGTCGCCGGAGGGACGTTGCCGGCAACCGACTTCAAGCAGGTGTTCGCGCCGCGCCTCTCGGACCCGCTCTCGCGTGAGCGGACGATGTTCGACCTGACCGTCAAGAACAGCAAGACGCGCATCTACATCACGACGGGTGAGAACGGCGGAGCACCCTTCGCGGGTGAGGCGCCGTCCAGCTTCTGGCGCACCGACAACGCGAACCAGACCTCGTCGGTGCTCCTGGCCTCCGAGCCGGCGGGCGCCGCGACGCCTCCGGCCGGCAGCGGCAACCCGTTCCCGGCCACCTACAACAGCGGCTGGCAGATTCTCACCGCCAACTCGACCGCGAGCCCCTACTGGGCGACGCGGGGTTTTTGCACCGGGCAGTGCGCCTACGACCAAGACGTCTACACCCCCAGGAATCGCCCGGACGACGTGTACGTGATCGGCTCCTATCAGTACGGCGAGATCCCCTGCTACACAAAGGGCGTCGGGTGCGGGAGCGGAATCTCCGACGGGCGAGGAGTGCTCTACTCGAACACCGCCGGCGACCCTGATCCAGCCAACGGCGATCGGACGTTCACTGACATGACTTTCGACGCGCAGAACGTGCCGGCCAGCTGGTGCGCGCTCGGCGCAGCGGGCCTGCCGTGCCTCGTCGCGCAACATTCGATCCACCCCGACCAGCACGAGATCCTGATCAACCCGGCCCGCGCGGCGCAGTTCTTCGAGGGCTCGGACGGTGGCATCAACCGCGCGTCGGGGACGTACACGAACCTCTCGCGGGCCTGCTCGTTCCGCGGCGTTCCGGCTGCGGGCGTTCCGAGCCTCTCGGGCAACGCCCTCGTGCAGTGCCAGCGGCTCCTGTCCCGCATCCCGACGACGCTCGGCGACATCAACACGCGCCTCGGCAACACGATCCAGTTCGAGAACGTCGCCGTCGACCCGCTCCGGCCGTGCAACGTGATCGGCGGGACGCAGGACAACGGCACCTGGATGCCCGTGAACTGCGATCCGGACGAATGGACGCAGGTCATCTACGGCGACGGCGGCGACGCCGGCTTCGACAGCTACTACGACCAGTCCACGGCGGCAACGGGCAAGCCGTGGGTCTTCAACGAGTTCACCGGCCCGTTCACCGCCGCGAACTTCCGCGGCGGCACTCCGGACAAGTGGGTCGACATCTTCTATCCGATGTTGCTTAGCGGAGAGAACGTCGGTTTCTACTGGCCGCAGATCTCCGACCCGAACCCGCCCCTCTTCAACGGGGCCGGCGTGTGCAACCAGCAGCTACCCGGGTGCGTCCGGACACATCCCATCTACTCCGGGCTGCAGCACGTGTGGCGGAGCTGGGCGTTCGGCGCCGGCTCCTCGATCACAGTTCCGCAGCAGGTGACTCCGGACATCGCAAACTACGAGGCGAACTGCCCCGACTTCTTCGCGACGCCCACGACGTGCGGCGACTTCCAGCCGTTGGGCGGGCCGGTCGGGACGAACTCGCCCGGCGACCTGACCGGTACCGGCGGTGGCAGCAGCCCCTACGGAACCACGCGACCAGGGTCTCAGATCTCGTGGGTCTCACGCCGCGGGGCCGACCGCTCCACCATGTGGGCGACGACATCGACCGGCCGCGTCTTCATCACGCGCAACGCCGACGCGCTCGACCCGGCCTCTGTGGTCTGGTACAGGCTGGACAGTCTCCCGACGCCGTCCTTCTCGGGCAACTGTCCGACCGCGGCCGGTGCGAACCCGACCGCGCCTCCTGAGGGGTCGGTGAACTGCTCGCCCGACAGGCACCCGAACGGGATCTACCCCGACCCGAGCAACCCGAACGTCGCCTACATCGCATACTCCGGCTTCAACGGTGCCACGCCGGGAACGCCGGGGCACGTGTTTCGCGTGACGATCACGAACGGCATCAGCGGCACGCCGACCGGTGCGACGTTCACGAACCTCGGTGTGGAGGGCGGGACGAGCGCATTCCCGACCTCCACGAACTCCGGTGACCTTCCGATCAACGACATCGTCATGGACGACGCGACCGGCGCGCTCTACGCGGCCTCGGACTTCGGCGTCCTGAAGGGCACGCCGGGTGCCGGCGGATCCTTCGGATGGACCGTGACTCCCGGGATGCCGAGGCAGGAGATCACGCATCTCGCGATCGTCCCGGGTCAGCGCGACGCGTGTCGCTCCTGCTCCATCCGGCTGATCTACGCGGCCACACACGCGCAGGGCGTGTGGCTGTACAAGCTCAGCTAGTGCGGCCTCTCATAACGTTCGACCGGAAACGAAGGGCAGGTGGAGGCCGCACTACTCGGCCGCTTCGCGGCCGCCGGCCGCCGAGCGGCCGGAATAGTGCGGCGTCGGCGAACCGTCAGTTTCGAGCGAAACGTTGGGAGACGCCGCACTAGGTCGCTTCGAGAGCGCACGGAGAGGGCCGCCCGAAGGTGGCCCTCTCCGTTCTCGAGCGCCGGTCAGTACGCGAGAGCGCCGCGGCCGACCGCGGCGTGACGCTGCTCATCCGCCCGATAGCTCGACCGAACGAGTGGGCCCGAGAAGACGGATCCGAAACCCAGAGCCTCGCCCTGCTCGCGAAACCACCGGAACTCTTCGGGGTGGACCCAGCGGTCGATCGGGGCGTGCTTCGCGCTCGGCTGGAGGTACTGGCCGATCGTGAGGACGTCGACGGCGGCCGCGCGAAGGTCGCGCATCGTGTCGACGACCTCCTCGTTGCGCTCGCCGAGGCCGACGATGATCCCTGACTTCGTCAGCACGGGGTAGTCGGCGAGGTCCTTGGCCCGGCGCAGGAGGCGCAGCGCGCCGTCGTAGCTCGCCTTCGCGCCCCGCATCCTCGCGTGCAGCCGGCGCACGGTCTCGATGTTGTGGTTGAAGACGTCCGGCCTCGCTGCCAGGACGGTCGTCAGTGCCTGCTCCTCCACGCCGAGGAAGTCCGGAGTGAGCACCTCGACGCTGGCTTCCGGCAGCTTCGACTTCAGCGCCCGGATGGTCGCGGCGTAGTGGCCGGCGCCGCGATCGGGGACGTCGTCGCGATCGACGGAGGTAACGACGACATGGCTCAGCCTCATCTGGACGGCCGCGTGCGCGAGGCGGAGTGGCTCGAGCGGGTCGGGGGGATGCTCGGGCCGGCCCGAGTGCACGTAGCAGTAGCGGCAAGCGCGCGTGCAGGTATCGCCGAGGATCTGGAAGGTCGCGGTGCCACGGCCCCAGCACTCGGCGATGTTCGGGCATCGAGCCTCCTCGCAGATCGTGTTCAGCCCCTGTCCGTGGATCAGCTTCCGGACGTCGAAGTAGCGCGAGTCGGCGCTCGGCGCGCGTACCTTCATCCACTCGGGGCGACGCGGGCGCGCGGCGACCGGCAGCGAGGGCGCAACGGCCGGGTCGGCCGCGGGCGAACCGGCAGATGGAGCGGCCTTCGTATTTAGATCAGGGCTATCGGTCATGCCTGCGCCGCCAGCGGGAGTATCGTCCCTGGCGCCGCGCCGAGCGTAGGCTGGAGTGGCGGCGTGCGCCACCCATGTGCGCCCTCCTCGGTGGGGAGATCCTCAAAGTTCAGGTCGAAGAGGTCGCCGAGCGCCGCCGCCGCGGCTGGCCTGATCTCGTCGACGGTCACGGAGCGCTCCAGTTCGTGCGCCACCGTCGTGAAGGCGGCGTCCTCGAGGCCGCAGGCCGTGATCCACTCCGTGAAGGGCGCGCGGTCGAGGTCGACGTTGAGCGCGTAGCCGTGGGTGGTGACCCAGCGGGAGACATGGACGCCGATGGAGGCGATCTTGCGGGGCGGCGGCCGGAGCCAGACGCCCGTCAGCCCTTCGATCCGCGTCGCCGCGAGCCGGAACGTCGCCAGCGTCTGGATGATCGCCTCCTCCAGGTTGCGGAGGTAGAGCTTGACGTCGCGCCCGTGGCGGTTCAGGTCCAGGATCGGATAGCAGACGAGCTGGCCGGGCCCGTGGAAGGTCGACCTTCCCCCGCGGTCGGTCTCGACGATCTCGACGGCGGCCCCGGTCGGGACATGCAGCTCTCGCCCCTCGTCCGTCCGGCGACCAACCGTGATCACCGGCGGGTGCTCGAGCAGGACGACGATGTCGGGAATCGCCCGCTGCGTGACCGCCGCGGCGAGCGATCGCTGGAGCTCCCACGCCTCACGGTACGGAACGACGCCGAGGTTCAGGAGGTACGCCCCGCGCGGCACACCCTGACTCTAGCCGCCGCCGGTCGTCGGCCCTCTGCCCCTTCTGGACATGTTCGGGGTCAGACATGTTCGGGGTCAGGCCCCCGGACATGTCTCAATCAGCCGGTCCGTCCCGTGCGCTCAGCTGCGGCTCCAGCGGGAGTTCCACGAACGACCGCAGCGCCTCGCGCGCCTCCGCGAGGCTGTTGCCGAACTCGCCGTGGACGAGTTCGAGTGACAGAAGCCGGCGGTGGGGTGCCTTTCCGATCGACATGCGGTAGCTACTCCACGCCCAGTCACCCGGGTCGGCGCACAAGCCAGCCGCGACCGGATTGAGAGCGATGTACCTCACGAGTGTCATCAGCTGATACGTGCTCTGGACGATCCGGGAGCGGAAACGCCCATCGAACAGGTGGCCGTCGACCTCGTGTCGTGCATTGGTCCACTGCGCGTAGAGGAAGTTGAGGCGGTGCATTCCCTCTGACAGGTTGTCCTTCGGCGTCTCGACGACCAGGTGGTAGTGGTTGCTCATCAGGCAGTACGCATGACAGCGCCAGCCGAATCGGAGGACTACGGCGGTGAGGATCTCAAGGAAGCGCTGACGGTCCCGGTCATCGAGGAAGATCGGCTGCCGTCGGTTGCCGCGGGCGGTGATGTGGAAGATCGCGCCTGCGGGCGCGTTTCGCAGCGCTCGCGCCATCTGCCGAGGGTAGACGCCGTGCTGGGGTGGCGAAATCCGCTTCTCGAGACAGGTACGGGGGTCAGGCCCCCAGGCATGTCTCAAACAGCCTTGGTTCAGTAGTCCGATTCGCCCCAGGTCTCGAGCCGCTCGTGGAGGGCGCGCAGGAATCTGCCGGCGAGTGCCCCGTCCACGAGCCGATGGTCGTACGTGAGCGTCAGGTTCATGATCGGGCGGATCGCGATCACGTCTCCCCCGAATTCGTCCTGGACGACCCACGCTCGCTTCACAACGGCATACGTGCCGAGGATCGCCGCCTGCGGCTGGCTGATCACGGGGGTGCCGTGGAAGGTTCCGTAGCCGCCGGGGTTCGTGATCGTGAACGTGCCTCCCGTCACCTCGTCCGGTGTCAGCTGCTTCTCGCGCGCGCGACGGGCGATCTCGGAGACGCCTTTCGCGATGCCGAGCAGGTTGAGCGTCTCCGCGTTCTTGAGGACGGGGACGATCAGGCCCTTCCCGTCCTGGAGCTCGACCGCGAAGCCGAGGTTCACGTAGTTCCGGGTCACGATCTGGTCGCCGCGTATCTCCCCGTTGACCCACGGGTAGTCTCGGAGCGTCTCGACGGCGGCACGGGCGATGAAGGCGAGGTAGGTCGGGTTGACGCCGTAGGAGGTCTGGTACTCCTTCTTCAGCTTCTCGCGGATCGCGACGACCCTCGTCATGTCGACCTCGATCGCGCTGGTCACGTGCGCGGAGGTGTCGAGGGATCGGCGCATGTGGGTCGCGATCCCGCGGCGCATGGCGGTCATCGGCTCGACGCCTTCGCCGAGTCCTGGCTCGGCCGCTGGAGGGGCGGCTGCGGGCACCGGCGCCGCCGGGGCCACTCCGACGGACGCAGCCGGCGCCGGTTCCGCGGCGGGCGGCGCCGGAGCGGGAGCCTCAGGACGCGCTCCGGCCTCCACGAACGCCAGGATGTCCTTCTTCGTGACCCGGCCGCCCCGGCCGGTGCCGGGAACGCCTGCGACGTCCACCCCGTGCTCGGAGGCGATCCTCGCGACGACTGGCGAGACAAACGTCCGCCCGTTCTCGCTGCCGTCCGCGGCCCGCCCCGGCCCACCCGCCGGCCCCGGCGAATTAGGCGCGACCTCTTCGACCCCCTCGCTCGCCGCGGCCATCGAAGCGTCGGCAGCCGCCTGGGTCGCCGGCTCCGGCACCTCGGCAGCCGGCGCGGCAGGCTCGCCGGCCGGAGCGAGCTGCTCGGCTTCTGCCCCCGCACCCGCGGGCGCACCGCCGATCTGCGCGAGCTTCGCCCCGACCTCGACCGTCTCTCCCTCGCGCACGAGCACCTTGGTCAGCGTCCCGCTCGCTGGGCTCGGAATCTCCGTGTCGACCTTGTCCGTGGAGATCTCGAGCAGCGGCTCATCCGCCTCGACTGCCTCTCCCTCCTGCTTGAGCCACTTCGTGACGGTGCCCTCGGAGACGGAGACGCCCATCTGAGGCATCACGACGTCGACGGCGGTGCCTGTTGCCACTCGATCCTCCTAATACTCGGCGAGCTCTCTCAACCCTGCGACGACATCCTCCACCTGCGGGATGAACGCCTTCTCGAGCGGCGGCGAGAAGGGGACAGGCGTGTCGGGGGCGGTCACCCGCTTCACCGGCGCGTCGAGCTGCTCGAAGGCCTCCTCGGCGACCGTCGCCGCAATCTCGCCTCCGAAGCCGCCGGTGCGCGTGTCCTCGTGGAGTACGAGCAACTTGGAGGTCTTCTCGACGCTCGCGAGGACCGCGCGCTTGTCCCACGGGAGCAGCGTTCGCAGGTCGAGGATCTCGACCGACACGCCGTCCTCCTCAAGCTGCTTCGCGGCCTCCTCGGCCGTGTAGACCATCGCACCCCAGGTGACGACGGTGAGATCGTCTCCCTCACGGTGGGTCCGCGCCTCGCCGAACGGGATCGTGTAGCGCTCGTCCGGAACCTCCGCCTTGATCCGCCGGTAGAGATGCTTGTGCTCGAAGTAGAGCACGGGGTTCGGATCCTCGATGGCGCTCACGAGCAGTCCCTTCGCATCGGCCGGCGTGGACGGGCAGACGATCTTCAGCCCCGGGATGTGCGCGAACGAGCTCTCGGGGTTCTGCGAGTGGAAAGGCCCCCCGGAGAAGCCTCCCCCGGAGGGGAGGCGAACGACGATCGGCACCGGCGTTCCCGCCCGCCAGCGCTGCTTCGCCGCGACGGTGACGAGCTGGTCCCAGGCGCACGAGATGAAATCGGCGAACTGCATCTCCGCCACCGGCCGCATGCCCATGATCGCCGCGCCCGTGCAGCCGCCGACGATCGCCGTCTCCGAGAGAGGGGCATCGATCACGCGCCAGGGCCCGAACTCCTCCTGGAAACCGAGCGTCACCTTGAAGGCGCCCCCATAGACGCCCACGTCCTCGCCGATGACGAAGACGCGCCTGTCGCGCCGCATCTCCTCGCGCAGGCCGTCCGAGATCGCCTGGAGGTAGGTCTTCTCCACGCTACGCGTCCTGAAGTGACGTACCTAGGCCGTGCGTTATCCAAGGTGACAACTTCGCGCCTCCATCGTCACTTGTGATGCGGGGTGTCGAGGTCCTCGGGCGTTGCGTAGACGCCGGCGTAGAGTTGCGACGGATCCGGCAATGGAGAGTCCTCGGCCCGGCGCAGCGCCTCGTTCAGGAGCTTCTTGACCTCACCGCCGATCTCGTCCTCCTCCTGGTCGGACAGGTCGGCCTTCTCGCGGAGCCACGACCGGAAGCGCTCGAGCGGGTCGCGCTTGGCCCACTCCTCGAACAGCTCCTTCGGCACGTAGAACGCGTCGTCGTGGACAGCGTGCCCCTCCATACGGAGCGTCATGCACTCGAGGAGCGTCGGCCCGCCGCCGCCGCGAGCCTTCTCGATCGCACGTCTGGCTTCTCGGTAGACGGCGAGCACGTCGGTGCCGTCGACGACGACCCCGTCGAACCCGTAGGCCTGAGCGCGGTCCGCGAGGTGCTCGCAGGCGTACTCGAGATGCGTGGGGGTCGAGTAGGCCCACTGGTTGTTGTCGCAGACGAAGACGACCGGCAGTCCGCGGACGCCTGCGAGGTTCATCCCCTCGTGCGTGTCCCCGCGCGCCGCGGCTCCCTCGCCGAACCACGCGATCGCCACCCGCCGCTCCTCCCGGATCCGGAAGGCCAGGGCGCAGCCGACGGCGACCGGCAGCATGGCAGGGAGGTGGCTGACCATCGCCAGCAGCCCCAGGTTCGAGTCGGCCATGTGCACGTTTCCGTCGCGGCCCCCCGTAGGCCCGCCGACGCGACCCATGTACTGCGCGAAGATCCGCCACGGCTCGACGCCCCGCGTCACGTGGACACCCATGTCGCGGTGAAGAGGTGTCCCCACGTCGTCGGGACCCATCGCGGTCGCGATGCCCACGGCGGCGGCCTCGTTGCCGCGCCCGGTGTAGAAGGAGCCCGGGATCTTCCCCTGCCGGTAGAGAATGTGGCCGCGCTCCTCGATCCCACGCGTGACGAGGAGGTTGCGGTAGATGCCGAGGAGATCCTCCCGGTCGAGACCGGCTTCCTTCACCTCCGTGAACGAGCCGACCGGCTCGGCTGCTCTCGCGATCGCCATCCAGGGCCCCCTGGTCGAAGGACGCAGGAACTCTAACCGCTCACGACTCGCCACCCCGCACCCCCACCGGGCGCCGTGGCCCTTTGCGTTCCGCCTAGAGTGGATCGCATGGGCAAGGCCGCCGACTGGCTCCGCGAGGAACGGCGAAAGACGCTCGGCGACTGGGTCGCCGTCTGTCTCCGCTGCGGTGCAGCCCAGCGCTACTTCGAGGAGTTCGAAGACGAGCTTCCGGCCGCGTGCACGCACTGCGAAGGCGAGCTGCGGGTGCGATGCCCGGCTTGCGACGCGCGCTTCAGCTCGGCGTTCGCCGTCGACTGCGAGGGATGTGGAAAGCCGCTCAGGCCGGCCGAGCAGTTCGGCGTGCGGATCCGGCGCGAGTAGCGGATGCCCTGCTCAAATAGTCGATTGATCGGCTCTTGCGATCGATCATCTAGTGCGGCCTCTCGAAATGTTTGACCGGAAACGAAGGGGCAGGTGGAGGCCGCACTACTCGGCCGCTTCGCGGCCGCCGGCCGCAGAGCGGCCGGTATAGTGCGGCGTCGGCGAACCGTCGGTTTCGAGTGAAACGTTGGGAGACGCCGCACTAGCTCCGGATCTCGGAGAACCTGATCACGGTGACGATCTCCTCTGCAGTCACCTCGCGGTTGTACAACTGCCCGAGGAAGTGGGCCATCTCCTCCGGCCGGCGGATCTCGGGATTGTCGTGCTCGATCTCGCGCGGCGAGAGCTCGCCCAGTTTCTTCACCTCGACCTTGTCGATGACGGCTTCGAAGATGCGCTCGCGCGGGCTGTACCGGGCACCAGCGAGCACCTGGACGACCATGCCCTTCCTGTACTTCCGCGACTTGTCACCTAGGCGGATCGTCGCCGTCTTTCGCCGCGACCGGAGCTGGTCGGCGACGATCGGCGAATAGAAGTTCAGGGCGTACATCGACTCAGTCACGGGCCAGCGCCTACCGCTCCGCCATCATAGGCGTCCACAGCGGAGCGCGGCGAGTGCCCGCTCCGCCATGTCTCGCTCGCCCCCGTAGGCGAGGAGTCGCGGGGCCTCCTCCAGCGGCAGCCAGCGCACCTCCTCGACCTCGTGCGCGAGCGTCGGTAGGAGATTGCCGGCGCGGCCGCGGCTGTACCTGACGAGGAAGAAGCTCACGACCTTGAACACTCGCTCCCCGTCCCAGGTGTATACGTAGCGCACGTCGCCGAGCTTCCCGAGCGACCGGCCCTCGAGCCCGGTCTCCTCCCTGACCTCGCGAAGAGCCGTCTCCTCGGGCTTCTCGCCTGGATCGACGAGACCCTTCGGCAATGCCCAAACGCCGGCAGGCTTCCCCCCAGGCCGGATCGCAGCGAGCATCCAGCGGCCGCGCAACCTACGAACTACGACTCCGCCTGCAGAGAACTCCCTGCGCACCGCGGTCACGGTAACAGCTTGTGACAACCTCTCTGCCGTGGCTCGAGATCGGGTTGCGCTGCCGGATGGAATGCCGCTATACTGCCGCTGGCACTCGGGAAGGAAGAGTGCCATTAACTGTCACAAAGTCAGCAGGAGGAACTGAATGAACCTGCAACCCCTGGGCGACCGCATCATCGTGGAGGTCCTCGACGAGGAGGAGACGACGGCGAGCGGGATCGTCCTGCCGGACACGGCGAAAGAGAAGCCGCAGCGCGGCCGCGTGGTGTCGGTTGGCCCCGGCTCGCGCGACGAGGACGGCGAGTACATCAAGATCGACCTGGAGGAGGGTGACGAGATCATCTTCTCCAAGTACGGCGGCACCGAGATCAAGGTCGGCACAGACGACGTGCTGATCCTGCGCGAGAGCGACGTTCTCGCGAAGGTCGTCGGCGACCGCGAGCTGGCCGGAGCAAAGGCCTAGCACCACCAAGTTCATACGTGAGGCCTCAGCCGAGGTCTCGCGGGTTTATCTCAACGAAAAACCGGAGGTTCCAGTGGCTCACAAAGAGCTGAAGTTCAACGAGGATGCACGGCGCGCGCTCGAGCGTGGCGTGAACACCCTCGCCGACGCGGTCAAGGTCACCCTTGGCCCGAAGGGGCGCTACGTCGTGCTCGACAAGAAGTTCGGCGCTCCGACGATCACGAACGACGGCGTCACGATCGCGCGTGAGATCGAGGTCGAGGACGTCTTCGAGAACCAGGGCGCGCAGCTCGTCCGTGAGGTCGCGACGGCGACGAACGACGTCGCCGGCGACGGCACGACGACGGCGACCGTCCTGGCGCAGGCGATCGTCCGCGAGGGTCTGAAGAACGTCGCCGCGGGCGCCAACCCGATGGGCCTGAAGAGGGGCATCGAGAAGGCCGTCGACGCGGTGGTTGAGGACCTGAAGTCGCAGTCGAAGGAGATCTCGGGCAAGGAGGACATCGCCCGGGTCGCCAGCATCTCGTCGCGCGAGCGCGAGATCGGCGACGTGATCGCGGACGCGATCGACAAGGTCGGCAAGGACGGCGTCGTCAACGTCGAGGAGGGCCAGACCTTCGGGCTCGAGCTCGAGTTCACCGAGGGCATGCAGTTCGACAAGGGCTACCTCTCGCCGTACATGATCACGGACGCCGAGCGCATGGAGGCCGTGCTCGACGACCCGTACATCCTGGTCGCGAATCAGAAGATCGGCGCGGTCAAGGACATCCTGCCCGTGCTCGAGCAGGTCATCCAGGCCGGTCGGCCGCTGCTGATCGTGGCCGAGGACGTCGAGGGCGAGTCGCTCGCGACGATCGTCGTCAACAAGCTCCGCGGCACCTTCACCGCAGTCGCGGTCAAGGCCCCCGGCTTCGGCGACCGCCGCAAGCGCATGCTCGAGGACATCGCGATCCTCGCCGGCGCAGAGGTGATCACCGAGGAGATGGGCCTGAAGCTCGAGAACACGAAGCTCACGCAGCTCGGCAAGGCCCGCCGTGTCGTCATCGACAAGGATTCGACGACGATCATCGACGGCGCCGGCGACTCGGACGCGATCAAGGGCCGGATCAAGCAGCTCAAGTCCGAGATCGAGACCACGGACTCCGACTTCGACCGCGAGAAGCTGCAGGAGCGGCTGGCGAAGCTCGCCGGCGGCGTCGCGGTCGTGAAGGTCGGGGCTGCGACCGAGACCGAGATGAAGGAGAAGAAGCACCGCGTCGAGGATGCGCTGCAGGCCACGCGGGCCGCCCTCGAGGAGGGAATCGTCCCGGGCGGCGGTGTCGCGCTTCTGAACGCGGTCAACTCGATCTCGGGCGAGAAGGGCATCATCATCGTCGGCGGGCTCGAGGGCGACGAGAAGACGGGTGCGTCGATCATCGTCCGCGCGCTCGAAGAGCCGATCCGCCAGCTCGCCGAGAACGCGGGGCTCGAGGGCTCCGTCGTCGTCAACCAGGTCCGGACGGCCGAGAGGGGCCAGGGTCTGAACGTCGACACGGGCGAGGTCGAGGATCTCGTCGGGGCGGGCATCATCGACCCGACCATGGTCACGCGCTCGGCGCTGCAGAACGCCGCATCGATCGCGAAGAACATCCTCACCACCGAGGCGATCGTCGCCGAGGCTCCGGAGAAGCAGTCGGCCATGGCCGGCGGCGGCGGCATGCCGGACATGGGCGGGATGATGTGAAACCGGGGGAAACCGGGTTTCCCTCGGTGACCCCCTCCCTTGCTTCACTCTTGAAAGAGGGCCGGCTGAGCCGGCCCTCTTTCGCTTTCAGAGATAAGGCGCCCGTTTCGGGAGCGCTCTCCGGTCTCCGGAAAACAAACGGCCCGCCGGAGCGGGCCGTTGAGAGGAGGAGGGGTGATGTCCCATGCTTCGGCGGTCCGCAGACTCGCCGAGATCCCTCGTTCGAGTGAAAGCACTGGCAGGCGCCGGCGGAGGCGGGCTTGCCCGCCGCAGCCTCACCGCGAGACGGGCAGACGCGAAGGAGGGGGGCCAACGGGGGAACCATGGGTTCCCCTGTTATCGAACCATGGGTTCCCCCCGTTCTAGAAGGTGTAGCGCTGCTCCTTCCGGAAGTCGGCGTCGTTGTGGTAGCCGTACCGCTCCCAGAAGCCGGGCTGGTCGGTCGAGCGGAGCTCGAGGCCGCGCAGCCACTTCGCGCTCTTCCAGAAGTAGCGGCTCGGGATGACGAGGCGGACGGGCCAACCGTGATCCGGCGTCAGCGGCTCTCCGTCGGCCTCCCACGCGATCAGGGCGTCGGGCGCGTCGACCGCCTCGATCGGGACATTCGCCGTGAAGCCCTGCTCGGCGTGCGCGACGACGAACCGCGCCGCGGCGGTCGGCCTGACGAGCTTTGTCAGCTCGCTCCAGTGGACGCCGCGGAAGCCCGTGTCGAAGCGGCTCCAGCGGGTGACGCAGTGGATGTCGGCCGTGATCTCCGTGGCGGGAAGAGCGGTCAGCTCCTCCCACGTCAGCCGCCGCGGCTCCTCGACCTCTCCGAAGACACGCAGGTCCCACGTTTCGAGGTCGACATGGGGAACGCTGCCGGCGTGGAGGACCGGCCACTTCTCGGTCAGGTACTGCCCCGGAGGGAGGCGGGCAGGGTCGAAGCCTTTTTCAAGGACTTTCTGCTCGGCTTTGGAGCGGAACACGATGCCTAGGCTACTTGCCCCGCATGCCGCAGCCGGAGAAGCGTGAGCAGGGCTCCGGACAAGTAGCCTAGCTTGGGCTTCGCCTCCAGATTTGAAGAGAGGTCGCACCCTTCGGAAGATCCGCGATCGACAAAGTGCGAAGCCGAAGAAGAAGCTACGTCCCCTCAGCACGAGAGCGGTCCTCAGTCAAGGTTTCCCAGGAAGTAGATTGGTGGCAATGGCGATCCTGACGCGACGCGTCGCGGAGCGGCCCCGCGACTACGTGCGCGTGGCGGGACCCGATGCCGCCGACTTCCTCCAGCGGATGGTCTCGAACGACGTCTCGGGCGAAAGCTGCGAGGCCTTGCTGCTGACTCCGAAGGCGCGCGTGATCGCGCCGCTCGTCGTCGTCCGGAGGGCCCCGCACGACTTTCTGCTGCTCACGGAGCCCGGGCTCGGCGCGGTCGTCCGGTCGACGCTCCTACGGGCCCGCTTCGCCGCGAAGCTCGAGGTGGAGCTCGAGGAGCATCGCTCGGTCGTCGTCCTCGGAGAGAGCGAGGGCGGCATCCCGAACCGCGACTTCGGTGAGGCCGGGGTCGAGCTCCTGGACGAGGACGTCCGGGTCACGGAGCGGCCGGAGGAACTCGAGCGTCGGCGGATCGAAGCCGGCGTGCCCGCGTGGGGGAAGGAGATCGACGATCGTGTCCTTCCAGCCGAGGCCGGCCTCGTGGAGCGAGCCGTCAGCTTCACGAAGGGCTGCTATCCGGGGCAGGAGCCGATCGCCCGACTGCAGCATCGGGGCCACGTCAACAGGACCCTGCGTGTGCTCGAGGTCGAGTCGGCCGATCCCGGCGACGAGATCGGGTACGGCGGAAAGGCCGTTGGCCGCGTCACGAGCGCCGTTCCCGGACGGGCTCTGGCCTACGTGCGGATGGAGGTGCCCGTAGACGCTGAGCTCAGCGTCGGAGGCGCCGAAGGGCGGTCGCTACACTTGCCCTCCCCGCGCCCGTAGCTCAGGGGATAGAGCGCTGCCCTGCGGAGGCAGAGGTCGCAAGTTCGAATCTTGCCGGGCGCATGGGCACGGGGGAAACCCGGTTCCCCCGTGTGTCGTCGTCGGGTACGCCCACTTCCCGCGGAAAGGCTCGGCGGGACCCCGCCTTTGCCGACGGGGTCTTGGAGTGGCCGCTGACACGAAGGAGAGATTGTCTGCCCGATCAGCGGGGCGACAGGAACCTGTTGGACTCCGGCGAATCGGGTCCCGTGGCCGACGGTCCGCCCGACTGCATCGTCCTCAAGCGCCACCGCGATCTCGAGGGCCGCACACCGGCGAGGTGGATCCGTCGCGCGCTCCTCACGCTCCTCGGCGCCTTCCTCGTCGCCGCCCTCGCCAACCTTTTCGGCCAGCGGCCCGGAACATCGAGCGCCGCCGCGCAGGCCGCGTCCCTCGCCGTCTACGCGCCCGCCCGTTTGCGCAGCGGCCTCTACTTCGAAGCCCGCTTTCACATCACGGCGCACCGCGACCTCAAGGACGCGATCCTCGTGCTCGACCCCGGGTGGGCGGAAGGCATCACGATCAACACGATCGAGCCGAGCCCCATCGGCGAGGCGAGCCGGAACGGGAAGCTCTCCTTCGACCTTGGGCACATCCCGGCAGGCGGCTCCTACATCCTCTTCATGCAGCTGCAGGTCAACCCGACGAACGTCGGCCACCGTCCGCAGAACGTCGACCTCCTCGACGGCGACAGCCACTTGCTGACGGTCGGTCGGAAAATCACCATCTTCCCGTGAGCTGAGGAGCCCAGATGGACATCGTCATCCGCGCCACCTGTGCCTTCCTGTTCATCTTCCTTCTGACGCGGATCATCGGCCGGCGCGAGCTCAACTCGCTCGAGCCGTTCGACCTGATCATGCTCGTGATGATGGGCGACCTCGTCCAGCAGGGCGTGACGCAGAACGACTTCTCCGTCACCGGCCTGATGCTCGCGGGCGGCACCGTCGGCTTCCTCACAATGGTGTTCTCGTACGTGAGCTTCCGCTTCGCGTGGCTGCGCCCCATGCTCGATGGGGAGCCGATCGTGCTCGTGCAGGACGGCAAGCCGATCGACCGGAACCTCAGGCGGGAGCGGCTCACGCTCGGAGAGATCTGCGCCAATGCGCGCATACAGCAGATCAACTCGCTCGAGGACGTCAAGTGGGCCGTGCTCGAGACGAGCGGTCAGATCAGCTTCATCCCCAAGAAGTAACGGAGGAAGCCAGGCTTCCCCCGTTGGCCCTCTTCTTTCGCGCTCCCCACAATCGATTGCAAGCGAGCCTCCCGCCCGGCGGAGCGCGGCTCCGGCGGCGGCGCGCGCGGTCTCGGCCACTGTCCTCGGCTCCGGCGGCCGCTCGCGCGGTCTCGGCGGCTGCTCCCCTCTCCCTACACTCGGGGGCTTGCCGCTCTACCTCACCGAGGCCGACGTTGAGGCGCTGGTTACGCCTGCTGACGCGCTCGAGGCGGTAGAGGGCTGCTTCCACCGGCTCGCGGCCGGCGAGATCGACAACCGGCCGCGCACGCGCCTGCAGCTGGGGGACGGGGTCTTCGCGGTCATGCCCGCCGTCGACCACGCTCTAGGCCTCGCCGGCCTCAAGTCGTACGCGCGGCTACCGGGTGGCACGCCGTTCGTGGTGCTCCTGTTCGACCTCGAGCGGGCGGAGGTCGCGGCTGTGATCGAGGCGGACCGACTCGGTCGGCTCCGCACCGGCGCCGCGAGCGGTGTCGCGGCGCGGCACCTCGCCCGCGCGGGTGCGCGAACGCTCGGCGTCATTGGCTGCGGCCGCCAGGCGGAGAGCCAGGTTGCTTGCATTCGCGCTGCGGTGCCCACCCTCGAGCGGGTCGTGGCGTACTGCCGGTCCGAGAAGAGCCTCGCCCTGTTCTGCGAGCGGAACGGTGCAGAGATCGCAGAGAGCCACCGAGAGGCCGGAGAGCAGGAGATCGTCATCACGGCCACGACCTCGCGCGACCCGGTCCTCCGCGGGGAGTGGCTCCAGCAGGGGGCACTCGTCTGCGCGATCGGCGCCAACGAGCCGGAGGCCCGCGAGCTCGACAACGTCGTGCTCGAGCGCGCGAGCTTCGTTTGCTGCGACTCCCGCGAGCAGGCGATGCTCGAAGCGGGCGACCTGATCGAGCCGGTCGAGCGGGGCGTGCTCGACTGGCTCGAGGTTCACGAGCTCCAGGAGGTGGTCGCGGGCGAGGTGATCGGAAGGCAGTCGGATGACGATCTGGTCCTCTTCAAGTCCAACGGGATCGCGGCGTGGGACCTTGCGGTTGGTGCCCTGGCATTCGCCGCTGCGAATGCACGCGGCGCTGGAACGAACCTTTGACCCGCCGGGATCGGCGGCGGCCTTAAGGCCCCTAGCCCGGCCTGGTAGCCGAGGCCAACGCCTCGCGGGCGTCGGCCAGCGAGGCCTCGCTGATCGCGCGGATGATCTCCGGCCGGTCGAGCAAGCGGTTGCGCTCCTCGGTCGAGCACCGGTTCCGGATGTAGGGGTCCTCCATCACGTCGGCCAGCGGCCGGCCGTGCCCGTGCTCGCGGATGACGTAGGCGGCGACGCGATCGTCGCGGCGGGGGCGGGCGAAGAGGAACGAGAACGGGTTCCGGAGGAAATCGGAGACCGCCACGCCCGCGATTGTATCCGCCTCCGCTGCGCCGGCCCTCAGGCCGGCCACTCGAGCTTCGCGTCCGGGATCGGGACGCCGTGCGGATCGTGCGTCGGATACCCGAGCGCCCGGTCGATCCGCGCCTCGAGCTCCTCCGAGAGGACGTGCTCGAGCCGGTCAGCCTCGGCGTGAACGTCCTCGACGGCTACTCCCAGCGTCTTCGCGAGGTAGAGCTCGAGCAGACGGTGATGGCGGATGACCTCGACGGCGATCTCCGTTCCGGCTCCGGTCAGCCCCACGCGCCGGTACGGCGCACGGTCGGCGACGAGCTCGAGGGCCGCGAGCTTCTTCACCATCGCACTCGCGGACGCCGCCGAAACGTGAAGCCGGCGTGCAAGCGCCGAGACCGAGACATCGCCGTGCTCGGAGTCGAGGAGGTAGATCGCCTTCAGATAGTCCTGGATCGACTCGCTCAGTGCGTGGTGAGGCACCGACTTGAGTGTAGGGGGTACCCTCAGCGACCGTGCTGATCCGACTCGGCCACAGCCCTGACCCCGACGACGCCTTCATGTTCTGGGCGCTCACCGCGGACGCGGTCGACACGCGCGGCTTCGAGTTCGAGCATGTCCTCCGCGACATCCAGACGCTCAACGAATGGGCGCTCGAGGGCCGCCTCGAGGTGACGGCGCTCTCGCTCCACTCCTACCCGTTCGTGCAGGACCGCTACGTCCTCCTGCCCCACGGAGCGAGCATGGGGACAGGCTACGGGCCGGTCTTGGTGGCGCGCGAGCCGCTCGATCTCGACGCGCTGCGCGAGATCGAGATCGCGGTTCCAGGCCGGATGACAACCGCGTTCCTCACCCTTCGCCTCTACCTGGGCGGCGAGTTCCGCTACCGGGAGGTGCCGTTCGACGAGATCCTCGACGAGGTGGGCTCAGGCGCGGCCGCCGCCGGCCTCCTCATCCACGAAGGGCAGCTCACCTACGGTTCCCTGGGGCTCGAAAAGGTCGTAGACCTCGGCGAGTGGTGGCTGCTCGAGACGGGGCTGCCGCTCCCGCTCGGCGTCAACGTCGCGCGGCGCGACCTCGGCGAGGAGGCGCTCCGCGACCTCTCCGCGGTGCTCGAGGACTCGATCCGCGCAGGGCTCGACAACCGCGAGGAGGCGATGCGCTACGCCCTCCAGTTCGGCCGGGGGCTCGACGAGGCTCTCGCCGATCGATTCGTCGGGATGTACGTGAACGAGCTCACCTGCGATTACGGCGACGAGGGGCGGCAGGCAGTGCGTGAGCTGCTGCGTCGGGGCGAGGCGATCGGCGCGTTCGCCGAGCCCGTGCGGCTCGAGTTCGTCGGCGGGTAGCTTGGCGCTCGAGCTGAGGGCTGCCTGCGAGCGCTGCGGGTGCACCGTCGGCGCACAGGAGGAGTCGTACATCTGCACCTTCGAGTGCACGTTCTGTCCGAAGTGCACCGCCGAGCTCCAAGCCTTGTGCCCGAACTGCGGCGGCGAGCTCGTGCGCCGACCTCGCCCGCGCCCGGCGTGAGCGGCCGTCGCCCACTCGAGCCTCGCGCAGCGGAAGCGGCATGATTCACGACATGAAGCTCCTCCTCGGCGCCACACTGGCCGTCGGCCTCGCAGTCGGCGCCGCTACGGCTTCGAGGTTCGCCTCCATGCCGCGGACTCTCGCGTATGCGGACGGACCGATCGCGGCGTTCGCGGAGGACGCCACGAGCCTCGGCTGGGTGACGGACCGGCAGTGCCTCCAGGTCGTCCGGGTGCGCGACCTCGTCCGCGGAGTGCAGAAGGGCATCGGCACTGCGGGTGAGGGCGATTGCCGCTACAGGCACGATACGACTCTTGCTCTCGCGGGGACGCGGGCGCTGTGGACGCACCGCGAAAGCGGCAACGAGAATTACGTCTACGGGGAGACCGCGACTCTCGGCGGCGGAAAGGCGCGGATCGTCGCGCAGCCGGTGTGGGACATGTCGAAGTGGGGTATCGGCGACCACTTCGGAGGTTCTTCGGGTCACGGCAGGGCGCTCGTGTTCGCGCTCGTCCGCGTGAGCGTCAAGGGCCCGACCGACTGCGATCTGAGCGACACGTGCATTCCCTACGTCAGCGGAGGCGGCCTGCGCCGCGTAGTCGGCAATGGATCGGTGAAGGTACCCGGCGCACCGCCGGCCGTCGCGGTGGATACGGACGGGACCCGCGTCGCGCTCCTCCCGGCCGGGGTAGGCGGCCCCGTGCCGAGGGCCGCCGCGGGTGCGAAGGTGGAGATCCGCAACGCGAAGACGGGGAAGCTCCTCGCCATGCTCACGCCGGGCGCTGGAACGGTGCGCGCTCTCGCGATCGGCGGGCGGGTCGTCTACGTCCTCGTCACGCGCGCCGGCGCGTCGCGACTCGAGCGCTTCGCTTCCCGAGGCGGTCAGCTGCTCTCGACGGTGAGACTTCCGGCCGGCACGGCGCCCGAGCTGGATGCCAGCGCGAGTTACGCGGTCTTCCGCACCGGCAACGTCATCCATGCTTTGGGCGAGCTGCAGGGAGCGGGAAGCACCGTCGTCGCGACCGCGAAGTCGACGCCGATCGGACTCGCGATCTCGGGCAAGCGGGTCGCCTGGGCCGAGAACCTGAGGCTCGGCGGGAGGCTGCGCGGGCGTATCGAGGCGCTCGCGCTGCCGTAGGGCACCGCGGCTCCGACCTGGCCGCTCGGGACCCGGCCGGGCGAGCCATCTCACGCAGGTGTACCCAGCCTCCTCCCCACTGCGAGCCTACTCGTGAGGCGCGAACGCGGGTGTGACGCCGGTGCACCGGCGAGGGAACGTGTTGTCGACAGAGCGCGGCTATGGACGCTTGTTGGGGCCTCCGGAACCTGGCTGGTGTCATCGTCTCGGCGAGGTCCCGGCCGTCCATCGAGTCGGGCTGTGAACGGACGACCCGGCCGCCGCCCGTTCCTGCTCCGCGGCCGCGTTGACGTGAAGCTCTCCCGGCATACCACGCGCTCGGACGGCTGAGTTGCGGTACCGCTGGGTCGTTCTGGGGGCGGGGACGGCGGCACAGGCGAGCTACTCGGCGATCTGGTTCGGCGTCTCCGTGCTCGCGCCCGAGCTCCGGGACCGCTACCGGCTCAGCCTCGGCGAGCTCGGCGTCCTCATTGCCGCGTCACTGCTCGGATCCACCGTTTCTCTCATTCCCTGGGGCCTGTTGGCCGACCGCGTAGGCGAGCGCCTCGTACTCGCCGTGGGGCTCGGCGCCTGCGGCGCCGTGCTGCTAGCGTCGGCACAGGCGGACGGCTTCGCAGCCCTGTTCGTGCTTCTCGCGCTCGCGGGGCTCGCGGGCGCCAGCGTCCAGTCGGCCAGCGGGCGGGCCGTCATGCAGTGGTTCCCGGCGAAGCGGCGAGGCCTCGCGCTCGGGATCCGGCAGACGGCGGTGCCGATCGGTGGCTTCGGCGCCTCTGTCGTCCTGCCCCACCTGACCCTCGCCTGGGGGTTTCGCGGACTCGGCCTGGCCTGCCTCGCGACCGCCGCAGCGGCGTTCGCGCTGGTTCGAGAAGGCCCGCTGGCCAGAGGCGCCGGGGCAGCCGCCGAAGAGGGTCGACCGCCGCTGCGCGACCGCCGTGTGTGGCGACTGTCCTGCGGGAGCACGTTCCTGCTCTGGCCCCAGATGTGCCTCGTCGGCTTCGCGGTGCTCTTCCTCCACGACCGCCGCGGGTTCTCGGCAGGTCGCGCTGCGCTCGTCCTCGCGGCGATCCAGGTGGCTGGGATCGCCGCGAGAATCGCCGCCGGTGTGTGGTCCGATCGCATCGGAGATCGCATCCGGCCGCTCGGCTTCATCGCACTCGCTGTCGCTGCCCTTGTCGTGCTCACGAGTGCGGCCGTGAGCGCGCCGCTCGCGGTGCTCCTGCCCGCGATGATCGTCGCCGGAATGTTCGCGATGAGCTGGAACGGGCTGTCGTTCACCGCCGCCGCCGAGCTCGCCGGAGTGCGGCGTGCAGGAGCGGCAATCGGGCTGCAGCAAACGGTCGTGAATGCGTCTGCGGCAGCGCTGCCACCCGCGTTCGGCGCCCTCGTCGGCGCGGCCGGCTGGCGTCTCGCGTTCGCGCTCGTGGCGGTCGGCCCCCTGACGGGCTTCGCCCTCCTGTGGTCGCTGCGGGAATGATGCGCGCGTGAGGGTGCTCGAGCGGCTGGAGCAGCTGTACGCGATCGGCGGTGGGCCGGGAGCGAACCGCATCGGCTATTCCGCCGAGGAGGACGAAGCTCACAGCCTGGCCCGTGGCTGGATGGAGGAGGCGGGGCTCGAGGTCTCTGTCGACGGCGCGGGGAATCTCATCGGACACCATCCCGGCGGCGGCGGGTGCTGGACGGGCTCCCACCTCGACTCCGTGCCGGAGGGAGGCAAGTACGACGGAGCCCTCGGCGTCGTCGCTGGAATCGAGGCCGTCCGGCGGGCGGGATCGGGTGCCGTCGTCGCGTTCAGGGACGAGGAGCGGGGCTGCGCAGGCAGCCGGGCGTTCGCCGAGCGCCCGGAGGTCTATCTCGAGGTGCACGTCGAGCAGGGCCCTGTGCTGGCCGAGCGGGACGCCCCTCTCGGGATCGTCTCTTCGATCGCGGGAATCGCACGCGGCGAGATCGTCGTCGAGGGACGGCCCGGCCACGCCGGCACCGTGCCGATGGACGCGCGCGAGGACGCTCTCGTGGGCGCCGCGGAGCGCATCCTGTGGATCCGCGACGTCGCGAGCAACATCGAGGGTGCAGTCGCGACTGTGGGCCGGCTCCAGGTCGAGCCAGGATTCGGCAACGTCATTCCGGGCCGCGCGATTGTCTCGATCGATGCCCGGGCCCCGGACGCCGATCGCTTCCGGCGGCTCGTGACCGGGCTGGGCTTCGACCCCTCCTACCGGATGGAGCCCGTCGCGATGGCGGGGGAGCTTCGCCGGGTGCTGCGCGCTGAGCTCGAGGAGCGCGGCCTCCCGGTCGTCGAGCTCGCCTCGGGCGCGGGCCACGACGCGGGCGTCCTCGCAGCCCGCGGGATCCCGTCGGCGATGCTCTTCGTGCGCAGCCTGAACGGCGGCGCGAGCCATTCTGCGGACGAGCTCTCCTCGGAGGAGGACGTCGCGCTCGCCGTGGACGTGCTCGCGGACGTGCTCAGGCGCGTCGCACAGTGATGTCGCCGGCAACGTCGGGCGGCATCACACGGTCTCTCGGAAGCCGATCTCCTGGGCGCCCTCCCAGAGGCAGCGGCGCCCGAGCTCGCGGAGGTTCTCGCCGCCCTCGACGACCGTCGCGAAATGGTTCCCCGCCAGCGCGCCGGCCTTGCTCGCGAAGCTCACGTACCCGTAGGCGAGAAGGATCTCCGTCTCGCTGACCCCGCCCGGGTACAGGACGATCTCGCCCGGGTTCGGGTAGCAGGTCGCATTCTCGGGCCCGATCCCGAGGTCGAGCTCCCCGAACGGAACCCAGCCGGCCTCGCCGCTCCAGCGGACGTGGATGATCCGGCTTTCGAGCGGGAGTAGCGCCCGGAATGCGGCCACCGTCCGGGGCGCGCCCTCCTCCTCGAGGCGGGCGCGGAAGTCGAAGCCGCCGGCCTTGATCTCGAGCATGCGAGGACGCTACTTGATGTGGGCTCCCTGCCGGATCCAGGCGCCGAGGAGGTCGCGCTCGCTGCGGGTCATCCCGGTGATGTTGCCGAGCGGCATCGCCGTCGAGTCGACGGCCTGGCGCCGGATGTCCTCTGCGCGAGCGCGGATCTCCTCCGCGGTGTCGAGCTTCACCCCGAGCGGTGCAGTGGAGAACGTGCGGTTCGTCGGATGCTCCGAGTGGCAGGGGACGCAGCGTTGCTCCACGATCCGGCCGGCTTGCGCGAACGGGATGGGCGTGACGCTCACTCTCGAGCCGCTCGAGCCGGGCCGGATCGCAACAGCGATGCCCGCGATCGCCAGGGCGGCGGTCACCGGGATCGCCCAGATTGTCCTGCCGGTGTGGCGGAGGTTGAAGAAGTGTCTGATCCACGCGCCCACGACCATCAGCCCGACGAGCACGAGCCAGGCGTGCGCGTGCCCGTAGGTGAACGGGAAGTGGTTGCTGATCATGGTCAGCAGCACCGGCAGCGTCAGGTAGTTGTTGTGGATCGACCGCCGCTTCGCCTCTCGGCCGGGCGCCGGATCGGGTTCGCGGCCCGCCTCCTTGGCGCGCACGAGCTCCCAGTGCGCGGGGATGATGTTCCGGAAGACGTTCCCGACCATCATCGTGCCGAGCATCGCGCCGACCTGGATGTAGACGGCCCGTGCGCTGAAGAGGTGGCTCACGCCGTAGGCGGTGACGGTGACGAGGACGAGGACGAGGGCGCCGAGCAGGAGGTCGCCGTTCGGCAGCAGCCGGCAGAGCCCGTCGTACACGAGCCAGGCGGCCGCCAGCAGGCCGATGCTGATCGCGATTGCAGCTCCCTGGCCGAGGTCGGCGACGCTGCGGTCGATCAGGTAGGCGTCGGCATTCAGGTAGTAGAGGACGACGAGCAGGCCGAAGCCGGAAAGCCACGTCGTGTAGGCCTCCCACTTGAACCAGAGGAGGTGCTCGGGGAGCTTGCCCGGTGCGATCCGGTACTTCCGGACGTTGTAGAAGCCGCCACCGTGGATCTCCCAGGCCTCGCCGCCGACCCCCTCGTCGGCGTCGGTTTCCTTCGGCGGGCGCAGGTGGTTGTCGAGGGCGATGAAGTAGAAGGACGCGCCGATCCACGCGATCGCCGCCACCACGTGAAGGCCGCGGGCCACGAGGTTCAGCCAGTCGGTGGTGTAGGCGTCGAAGCCGATCATCCTCGTCGCCAGCGATCCTCCGCGATCATGACGAGCTCGTCGAGCGCCGTCGCCAGCTCCGCTTCGCGGCCGTTCTCCAGACGCTTGCGCAGGATCGAGAGGATCTCAGCCTTCGGGCGCCGGTTGACGAAGACGACGAAGCGGAAGCCGAAGCGCTCCTCATACGTGCGGTTCAGCCGGGCGAGCTCCGCGAGAACGGCGGGATCGTCGGCCGACGCGGAGTCCTGCTCCGCCGCGGAGCGGGCCGAAAGGGTGCCGGCGCCGATCGCCGGGTGGGCGTCGAGCACCTCCCGCTTCTCCTCGTCGGTGAGGTCGCCGGCAACGCGGCGGGCGGCTGCGAGCGGATACTCGTGCCGCGCGAGCCGCTCGACGAAGCGCGTCCGGCCCTCGAACAGCTCGGCGAGCCCGGCGAGCGTCAGCTGCCGCGGTAGGTCGCGCACGAGAAGGGGGCGACGAGGAGCGGCACGTGGTAGTGGCCTTCCTCCAGGGCGAGCTCCAGCTCGACGCGGCGGAAGAAGGGCGACGGCGGGTGGAAGGCGAGTCGGTACGCCCCGGGCGGAAGGTCTGCGGCGACGCGTGCGATCCGGCCGTCCGCGTCGGTCTCGCCGCCGGCGAGGAGCTCGCCGTCTGCACGTCGGAGCTCAACGCGCACCCCGCGCGCGGGGAGCCCTCGCTGGGTGTCGAGTACGTGCGTCGAGATCGAGATCATGGGTCCGGATGGTAAGCCCGCCGCGGAGAGGGCAGCGAGGCAGGGCCTTTCGGTGCGGCTTATCCTCTCGCACGTTCTGCCTCTGGGGTTCCCCGAAGGTGCCCCGGACGCGCCTCAGAGGCGCCCCGCAGGCATCTCAGAAGGACCTCAGAGGAACCTCAGAGGCAGTAGCAAAGATGTGACGAGGCTGTGCCAGAATCGTCTCCGGGCTGCGGCTACGGTGGGAGCCATGAGCTCGCCGCCTCGAATCCAGTTTCCTGGCGCGATCTACCACGTTACGTCCCGCGCCGTCGACGGGGCGTGCCTGTTCCTCGACGATCGGGACGACGAAAGCTTCCTCCTGCGACTCAGTCGCGTCGTCGCGCGGTCCCGTTGGATCCTCCACGCGTACTGCCTCATGACGAACCACTACCACTTGCTGCTCACGACGCCTGAGCCGAACCTCGCGCGCGGAATGCAGCTGCTGAACGGCGGCTACGCGATCTCGTTCAACCGCCGGCACGGGCGCCGCGGCCACCTCTTCGAGCGCCGTTACTCCTCGACACCGATCGAGAGTGAACGCCATCTGCTCGAAGGCGCGCGATATATCGTCCTCAACCCCGTTCGAGCGGGCGTCGCGACTGCGCCCGCCGACTCTCGCTGGACGAGCTACCACGCCACCGCGGGGCTCGCGCCCGCGCCGTCGCTCCTGAAGCTCGACTGGCTCCTCGGGCAGTTCTCGGAGGAGCGGCGCCGCGCGCAGCAGCGCTACCGGGCGTTCATCGACGAAGGCGCGCCGGCGGCCTCTCTCGAGGGGCTGGCGCTTCTCGCCGCCTGATCTAACCTGCGAATCGCTTTGCCACCCGGCGGTGCTCCCGCGCGATCTCCTCCTCGTCCGCGCGGACGAGCCGCCCGTCGTGGACGACCTCCTCGCCTCCGACGTACAGGCGTGACACCCGATGGGGCGCCGAGAAGACAAGCGCGGCAACGGGATCCACCGCCCCGCCGAACTCGAGCGCGTCGGTTCGCCAGACGGCGAGGTCGGCCTGCTTGCCCACCTCGATCGAGCCGATGTCGGCGCGTCCGAGCACGGCCGCTCCGCCGCGGGTGCCGAGGCGCAGGGCTTCCCGCGCAGTCATGGCCTCCGGCCCGCCGCGGGCCCGCGCAACCAGCAGCGCCTGCTTCACCTCGAAGAGCAGGTCGCTGCGCTCGTTCGAGGCGGAACCGTCCACGCCGAGCCCGACGCGGACGCCCGCCACGGTCAGCTCCCGCACAGGCGCGATCCCCGCGCCGAGGCGCATGTTCGAGGTCGGGCAGTGCGCGACGCCGGTTCCGGTGGCCGCGAGCCGCTCGACCTCCGCGGCCGAGAGGTGGACGCAGTGCGCGCACCAGACATCGCCGTCGAGCCACCCCAGCTCGGCGAGATAGTCGACGGGCGAGCAGCCGTAGAGCTCCCGGCAGTACGCCTCCTCCTCGCGTGTCTCCGCGAGGTGCGTGTGCAGGACGAGGCCGAGCGTGCGCGCCAGCTCGGCCGAGGCGACCATCAGCTCCCGCGTCACCGAGAACGGGGAGCACGGCGCGACGGCCACCTGAACGCGCACTCCGTCCGCGAGCGCGGCCAGCCGCTCCGTCTCCGCCAGGATCTCGTCGAGGTCCTCCACGAGGGAGTCCGGCGGCAGTCCTCCGTCGGACTCGCCCAAGTCCATCGACCCCCGGGAAGCAACGATGCGGACGCCAATCTCTCGCGCCGCGCGCACCTCCGCCTCGACGAGGCCGGACACTCCGCGCGGGAACACGTAATGGTGGTCGAAGACGGTGCTGCACCCTGCGAGAGCGAGCTCGGCCAGGCCGCAGCGGGCGGCGGCGTACTCGGCCTCCTCGTCCAGCCGTGCCCAGAGCGGGTAGAGCTCGCGCAGCCAGGTGAAGAGGTCGGCCTGCTGCGCCCGCGCCCGCGTCAGCGTCTGGTAGAGGTGGTGGTGGGTGTTGACGAGGCCCGGGGTGACGAGGGAGCCGCCGAGATCGACCCGCTCGTCGGCGGCCGGCTCCGCTCCGCCCCCGAGCGCCGCGATCGAGCCGTCTTCGATCAGCACCCAGGCGTCCGGCTGCTCGGCGCCGGCCTGGTCCATGGTTGCGATCCAGGCGTTCGCAAGCAGCGTGCGCAAGGCGCGACCCTAACCGGCTTCCGGACTAGGCGGCATCCCGCCCATCTCCTATAGTCGACGCTTCGAGGGTGTCCACCGGGAGGGGAAGATGAGGAAACGCAGACGGGCGCTCGCGGGCGCCGTGGTCCTGGCAGCCGCCGTCGCCGCGCTGGCGACGGCAACAGCGGTCACCGCGAAGCCGGGCGGCGGGAGCAGCGCGCTCAAGGCGGCCTGGATCTACGTGGGGCCGCACAACGACGGCGGCTGGTCGCAGGCGCACGACGCGGGACGGCTCTACGTCCAGAAGACGCTCGGCTCGAAGGTGACGACGACGTTCAAGGAGAACGTGCCCGAAGGGCCGCAGACCTGCCAGGTGATCGACAGCCTCGTCCGCGACGGCAACAAGATCATCTTCGCGACGTCCTTCGGCTTCCAGACCTGCATGGCCTCGGAGGCGAAGAAGTATCCGAACGTGTACTTCGAGCAGGCCACCGGCACCGCCCAGTCGAAGAACCTCGCCGAGTACTTCGGCGCGGGCGAGGACGCGATCTACCTCTCCGGCATGGCGGCGGGAGCGGCGACGAAGAAGGGGCAGATCGGCTACGTCGTGCCCTTCGCCATCCCCGAGGTGATCCGCCACGCCAACGCGTTCGCGCTCGGAGCGCAGGCGACCCACCCGGGCGTCAAGGTGAACCTGGTCTGGACGAACTCCTGGTTCTCGCCGGACAAGGAGAAGAAGGCCGCCCAGAGCCTTCATTCCGCCGGGGCGGACGTCCTCGGCCAGAACGTCGACAGCCCGGCTGCCGGTCAGTATGCGGAGTCCGCGGGAATCGCGTGGGTCGGGTACGACTCGGACGCCAAGAAGTTCGCTCCGAAGTCGTGGCTGACGGCGGCGGTCTACAACTGGGGCCCGTACTACGCGAGCCGCGTCAAGGCGGCCATGAGCGGTAGCTGGAAGTCGACCTTCTACTACGGCAACCTCAAGGATCACCTCGTCGACATCGCGCCGTACGGCCCTCGCGTCTCGGCGAAGACGAAGGCCGCGATCGCCGCGAAGAAGGCGGCGCTCGTCTCCCGCAAGTTCTACGAGTTCCGGGGGCCGCTGTACGACCAGACCGGCAAGCTGCGGGTCCCAGCGGGCAAGAGCATGACCGTGAAAGACCTGTACGCAATGAACTGGCTGGTCAAGGGCGTGGTCGGAAGCCCCAAGGGCTAGCGAGGTGGGGGAGGCGAGCCCTCTCCTGGACGAAGCTCACGCGAGAGGCGCCGGCGATGCCGGCGCCTCTCCGTTCCCTGCCGTCGCGATGCGCGCGATCACGAAGCGCTTCCCCGGCGTGCTGGCGAACGACCGGGTCGACTTCGAGGCGGCGAGCGGGGAGGTGCACGCGCTCCTCGGAGAGAACGGCGCCGGCAAGAGCACGCTCTCGAACATCCTGACCGGCCTCTACCGCCCCGACGAGGGAGAGATCGAGCTCCACGGGAAGCCGGTGCACTTCCGCTCGCCTCGCGACGCGCTCGACGCGCGGATCGGGATGGTCCATCAGCACTTTCGGCTCGTCACCCCTTTCACCGTCGCCGAGAACGTGGTCCTCGGCGACCACCGGGGCGAGGGACGCACGCTCCGGCTGCGACCGCGGGCGATCGAGCGCCGCGTCGCCGAGCTTGGCGAGCAGTACGGGCTGCGCGTCGACCCGCGGGCTCGGATCTGGCAGCTCTCCGTCGGCGAGCAGCAGCGCGTCGAGATCCTGAAGACGCTCTACCGCGAGGCGAGGATCCTGATCCTCGACGAGCCCACCGCAGTCCTCACCCCGCAGGAGTCCGAGGCGTTGTTCCGGACACTGCGGACGATGGCGGCCGAGGGTCGCACCATCGTCTTCATCTCACACAAGCTGAACGAGGTGAAAGCCGTCGCCGATCGCGTCACGGTGCTCCGCGCGGGCCGCTCGGTCGCGACGGCGACGGCCGCCGAGGCGACGGCCCAGTCGCTCGCGGCGCTGATGGTCGGGCGGGAGATCCCCGCTCCCGCCCGGATCGCGACCGCCAAGCGTCCCGGCAGGCCGGCGCTGGAGCTCGAAGCACTCTGCGCGCAGGGGGATCGCGGCGCGCCGGCCCTCCACGAGGTCTCGCTGACGGTGCGGGCCGGCGAGATCGTCGCGGTCGCGGGCGTGGCCGGGAACGGGCAGCGCGAGCTTGCGGAGACGATCACCGGGATGCGCCCACCGAGCGGCGGCGCCGTCAAGGTCGCAGGCGTTGCGCTCGCCACCGGCGATCCTCGGGCGGCGATCGCGGCCGGGGTTGCCCACGTTCCCGAGGATCGCCTGGGAACGGGGCTCGCGCCGAGCCTGAGCATCGCCTCGAACGTCGTGCTCAAGTCCTATCGCTCCGGGGAGGCATCGCGCGGGCCCTTCCTTCGTCACGGCGGGATCCGCCGGCTCGCCGTCGAGGCGATCCGGCGTTACGGCGTCAGCGCGCCGGGCCCGACAACCCCCGCGCGCCAGCTCTCGGGCGGCAACCTGCAGAAGGTGGTGCTCGCCCGCGAGTTCTCGGGAAAGCCGCGGGTGCTCGTGGCCGCCTCCCCCACGCGCGGCCTCGACGTGGGCGCGATCGAGACGATTCACACCTATCTACGTGAGGCCGCCGCGACCGGCGTTGCGATCCTCCTGATCAGCGAGGACCTGGACGAGATCCTCGCGCTCGCCGACCGGATCGCCGTCCTCTACGAGGGCCGGATCGTCGGCGAGCGGCACTGTCCGGGCGCCGACGTCGGGGAGATCGGACTGCTGATGGCCGGCGGGGCGGGCACGTGATCCGGATCGAGCGCAGGCTCCGGCAACCGAGACTCCTGTCGGTCGTCGTCCCCCTCGTGTCGGTCGGCTTCGCGTTCGGGTTGATCGCCCTCGTCCTGCTCGCAACCGGTCACGATCCCGGCCACACCTACGGCAAGCTCTTCCGGTCGGCGTTCGGCGACACCGGGGCGCTCACCTCGACGTTCGCCTCCGCCACGCCGCTCGTCTTCACCGGCCTGGCGGCGGCGGCGGCGTTCCGGATGAACCTCTTCAACATCGGTGCAGAGGGCCAGCTCTACTTCGGCGTCGTCGGCGCAGTGGCGGCCGCACTGCTCCTCCACGGCGCGCCGGGCGCGGTCCAGATCGCTGGCATGTGCGTCGGCGGCGCCGCCCTCGGCGCGCTATGGGCGTCGATCCCGGGGATCCTGCGAGCGTTCGGGCGGACGAACGAGATCATCACGTCGTTGATGCTGAACTACGTCGCTGGGCTCGTCATCAACTTCTTGATCTTCGACACCCACTCCTACTGGCGCGACACGACCTCGCCGAGCGCCGCCGTCTTCCCGCAGGGAAAGGCGCTTCCGGATGCCGCGCTGTGGCCGGTCGCGACGATCACCCACGCCGCGGGCGGGGTGCTGTTGCCGCTCGGCTTCATGGTCGCCGCCGGCGCGGCGATCGTGCTCTGGACGCTGTACCGGCACACGCGCTTCGGGTTCGAGCTGAACGTGATCGCCGACTCGCCTCGAGCCGCGCGCTACGCCGGGATGCGCACACGCCGCAAGATCCTTGCCGTGATGGCGCTCTCGGGCGCGATCGCCGGGCTCGGCGGCGCTGCGCAGGCGGGCAACTTCGACCACCTGCTCGACCCCCGCGGCCTCCAGCAGCAGTTCTACGGCTACACGGGCATCGTCGTCGCCGCGCTCGCCCGCTACAACCCCTTTGCGGTCGTTCTCGTCGCTTTCCTCCTCGGCGGGCTGAAGAACGCCGGCTTCGCGCTGCAGGGAGCCGACTTTCCTTCCGGTCTCGTCGGTGTCATGCAGGGAATCTTCCTCTTCAGCGTCCTCGGCGGAGAGATCCTGATCCGCTACCGCTTCCGACTCAAGCGCGAGCCTGGCGCCGCTCACCTCCCCGAGCCGGTGCCGTGAACAACAGCATCGCAGTGGTGATCGCCGCCTCGGCTGTGCTGTACGGGACGCCGCTCCTCTACGCGGGTCTCGGCGAGCTGCTCGCCGAGCGTGCAGGGGTGCTCAACCTGGGCGTCCAGGGGATGATGCTCGTGGGTGCGGCGATGGGCTTCTGGACCGTCCAGCGCTTCCACGTCGGCTCGGGGGGAGCACTCCTCACGGCTGTTGGCGTGGCGGCGCTCGCGGGAGCTGCAATGGCGCTGATCCACGGCTTCCTCGTGATCACGCTGCGGGCGAGCCAGATCGTCTCCGGCCTCGCGCTCACGATCTTCGCCGGGGCCGCCGGGCTGTCGTCCTACCTCGGCAACGACCTGAACCTCGCCTCGAACCCCGCGCGCCACCAGTTCGGCGCCGTCTTCCCGAGCGCCGCGCAGCACTGGCCGATCGTGGGCCCGATCCTCTTCGGCCAGAACCTGCTCGTCTACGCCTCCTGGTTCTGCGTGCTCGCCGTCGGGCTCTACCTCTCGCGCACCCGGCCGGGGCTGAACGTCCGCGCCGTCGGCGAGTCGCCTGCGGCGGCGGACGCCATGGGCATCGACGTGATCGCGTACCGCTACGCGCACGTCCTCGCCGGCGGCGCCTTCGCAGGGGTGGGCGGCGCCTGCTTCAGCCTCGCGATCACGCCGCAGTGGGTCCCGGGCGACGAGATGATCGCCGGAGGCGCCGGCTGGATCGCGATCGCGCTCGTCATCTTCGCCTTCTGGCGCCCGGATCTCGTCCTCGTCGGCGCCTATCTCTTCGGTGCGTTCGCCGCGCTGCCCTTCACCCTCCAGGCGCGTGGCGTGACGATCGCGCCGGAGCTCTTCCAGTCGCTTCCATACGTCATGACCGTCCTCGTCCTCGTCCTCGTCTCTTCGGGGGTGGCGAAGCGGCGGCTCGGCGCCCCCGCGGCGCTCGGGCTGCCGTACGTGCGCGAGGAGCGATGATCTGACCGTGGACGTCCTGACACCGCGCAGCCTCGACGAGGCGCTCACGCTCAAGGCACAACATCCGGAGGCGGTTGCGCTACAGGGAGGGACCGACCTGCTCGTCGAGCTGAACTTCGACCGGCGCCGCCCGCAGGCGATCCTGAACCTCGCCGAGGTCGAGGAGCTGCGGGGGTGGTCGAGGGAGGACGGAAGCCTCCGGCTGGGCGCCGGGCTGACCTACGCCGAGGTGCTCGAGTCGCCGCTCGCGGGGCAGCTGCCTGCCCTCGCCGAGGCGTCGCGAACGGTCGGTTCCCCGCAGATCCGGAATCGCGGCACGATCGGTGGGAACCTCGGCACCGCGTCGCCTGCGGGTGACGCCCTGCCCCCGCTCCTCGTCGAGGGCGCCGAGGTCGAGATCGCCTCGGCCGGTGGTAGCCGAAGGCTCCCGTTGCGGGAGTTCCTGGTCGGCCCGAAGCGGAACGCGCTCGAGTCGGGCGAGCTGATCGCGGCGGTGTGGGTGCGTCCGTCCGGGGCGCCGCAGACCTTCATGAAGGTCGGCCCCCGGAACGCGATGGTGATCGCCGTCTGCTCGCTCGCCCTCGCGGCCGACCGCGAGCGCGAGGAGATCCGAGCGTCCTTCGGATCGGCAGGGCCGGTCGCGGGGCTCGTAACCGCCACGCTCGGCGAGGCGGCCGAATTCCCCGAGCGGGTGGCGGCAGCGGCAAGCCCGATCGACGACGTCCGCGGGACGGCCGAGTACCGGCGCCATGCCCTCCGGGTGCTGACGCGCCGGGCGCTGGAACGATGCCTGGCATGAGGATCGAGGTGACCGTGAACAGCGAGGCGCGCGAGGTCGACGTCTGGGGCGGCGAGAGCCTGCTGCACACGCTGCGGGAGCGGCTCGGGCTGCCCGGCTCGAAGAACGCCTGCGAGCAGGGAGAGTGCGGCTCCTGCTCGGTTCTCCTCGACGGCAAGCTCGTCTGTGCGTGCCTCGTCCTCGGAGCGCAGGCCGACGGTCACGAGATCGTGACGGTCGAGGGTCTCGGTCAGGAGGGGCAGCTGCACCGAGTGCAGGAGGCATTCGTCGAGACGGGAGCGGTGCAGTGCGGCTTCTGCACGCCCGGCCTCGTGATGGCGAGCGTCGACCTCCTCGAGCGGCGACCCGACCCGAGCGACGACGAGATCCGCGAGGCGCTCTCGGGCAACCTCTGCCGCTGCACCGGGTACGCGAAGATCTTCGAAGCCGTGCGGCTGGCGGCGGCGCGGTGAGGGTCTCTTCCGGGCGTGTCCCCACGGCGGATCCTCACCCTGGGTGGGGTGTCGGTGCCTCCCGCCACCCGCATCGAGCGTACCCCCGGAACGCGCTTCGGGGTGTGACGCGCTCGTGACGAGACCGGAACATCTCCAGTGAGCTCGCCCGCCGTCACCTTGCCCGGCACGAAGCTCGAGCTCGGCCGAGTCGGGGAGAGCGTTCCGCGCGTCGACGGGATCCCGAAGGTGACGGGGGAGTTCGCGTACTCGAGCGACCTGCACGCCGCCGGCATGCTCTGGGGCCGGACCGTCCGGAGCCCGCACGCGCACGCGCGGATCGCCTCCATCGACACCTCCGCCGCGACCGGCATGCCGGGCGTGCACGCGGTGCTGACACACTCCGACGTCCCCGGAGCCACCCACTACGGCCTCGAGCAGGCGGATCAGCCCGTGCTCGCGATCGATCGCGTGCGTTACTTCGGCGAGGCCGTGGCGCTCGTCGCGGCCGAGGAGCCCGAGCAGGCCCGGCGAGCGGCAGCGGCGATCGTGGTCTCCTACGATCCGCTGCCGCCGCTCGTCGATGCGGAGCAGGCCTCCGCGCACGAAGCCCTTCACCCTGACCATCCGGACAACGTCCTGCGCCGGCTCACGATCCGGCACGGAGACCCGGAGGCGGAGGGCGACGTCTCCGTCGAGGGCTTCTACGAGGTGGGGACGCAGGATCAGGCCTTCCTCGGCCCGGAGTCCGGGCTCGCGATACCGGACGGCGAGGGCGGCATCGACATCTACGTCGCGACGCAATGGCTCCACGTCGACCGCGATCAAGTCGCTCCCTGCCTCGCGCTCGAGCCGGACCAGGTGCGCATCCACCTCGCCGGCGTCGGCGGGGCCTTCGGGGGGCGCGAGGATCTCTCGATGCAGATCCACGGCGCGCTGCTCGCTCTCCGGACGAGCCGGCCGGTGAAGATCGTCTACGGCCGCGACGAGTCGTTCGTCGGTCACATCCACCGCCACCCGGCGCGGATCCGGGCCGAGCACCGCGCCAATCGCGACGGCAAGCTCGTCTGCGTCCGGATGCGGATCCTGCTCGACGGCGGTGCCTACGCGTCGAGCTCGACCGCCGTCGCCTCGAACGCCGCCTCCTTCGCCTGCGGTCCGTACGCGGTCGCGAACGCGCTGATCGAGGCCACCGTCGTCTACACGAACAATCCACCGTGTGGCGCCATGCGCGGCTTCGGCGCGGTTCAGACCTGCTTCGCCGGCGAGGCGCAGATGGACCGGCTCGCCGCCGCGCTGGAGCTCGACCCCGTCGAGCTTCGCCTTCGCAATGCGCTCGCGCCGGGAGACGTCCTCCCGACGGGCCAGCGGCTGGCCGGCTCGCTCCCCGTTGCCGAGGTGATCCGCCGCTGCGCGGAGCTACCCGTACCGGAGCCCGAGGAACTTCCGCGCGATCCCATCCGGCTGCCGGGCGGCGCGGGGAACGTCACCCGCGGCGAGGGTGTCCAGCGCGGGGTCGGCTTCGCGCTCGGCTTCAAGAACCTCTGCTACTCGGAGGGATTCGACGATTTCTGCGCCGCGCGCGTCCAGCTCGCCGCGGACGGTTCGGCAGTCGTCCACTGCGCGGCCGCCGAGGTCGGCCAGGGCGTGACGAACGTCATCCTCCAGGTCGCGCGGACCGAGCTTCAGACGGAGGACGTCCGGCTCGCGCCCCACACGACCTCCACGGTCGGGTCGGCGGGATCCGCCTCGGCGTCGCGAATGACGTGGATGGCTGCGGGGGCGGTGCGGCTGGCGTGCGAGGCGGCGCTCGAGGAGCGAAGGCGGTTTGGCGGCGGCGGCGGCGGCGTCGACGTCGACGTCGACGTCGACGTCGAGCGCATCTACAGGCATCCGCTTACGTCGCCCCTCGACCCTCAAACGGGGCAGATCACGGGCGAGCGGGCACACGTGGCCTTCGCCTGCGCGGCCATGCGCGCCGTCGTCGAGGTCGACGTCGAGCTCGGCCTGACGCGCGTCGTCTGGGTCGGCACGGCACAGGACGTCGGGAAGGCGATCAACCCCCAGGCCGTCCACGGGCAGATCGAGGGGGGCACGGCACAGGGGCTCGGGCTCGCGCTGATGGAGGAGATCCAGACGCGTGACGGGCTGATCACGAACGCGAGCTTCACCGACTACCTGATTCCGACCGCGCTCGACATGCCGCCGGTCGACGCAGTTCTGGTCGAGGACCCGGAGCCCGATGCTCCGTACGGCGTGAAGGGGGTCGGGGAGCCGCCGACGGTCGTCTCGACCGCGGCGATCGCCTCCGCGTTGCGCGCGGCGACGGGGCGCGCCCTCCCGCGCGTCCCCGTGCGGCCCCAAGACATCGCGCTTTGAGCGAGCTCGCGAAGCGGATCGCGGTCGCCCGCGGCGACGAGCCCGCCGACCTCGTCGTGCGCGGCGGGCGGGTGCTCTCGGTCTTCACGCGCGAGTGGCTCGAGGCCGACGTGGCCGTCGTCGACGGGCACGTGGCCGGCCTGGGCGACTACGAGGGGAGGGAGGTGCTCGACGCGGCGGGACGTTTCGTCGTGCCAGGGTTCGTCGACGCACACGTCCACATCGAGTCGTCGAAGCTGCTTGTCGACGAGTTCGCCCGGCTCGTGCTGCCGTTCGGGACGACCGCGGTCGTCGCCGACCCGCACGAGATCGCGAACGTGCTCGGAACGGACGGGGTTCACTGGCTGCTCGACGTCTGCTCGCGGATCCCGCTCGACGTCTTCTTCATGGCGTCCTCATGCGTGCCGGCGTCGGTCTTCGAGTCACCGCGGCGACCGCTTACACCGGGCGACCTGGAGGCACTCCTGCGCCGCCGCCGCGTGATCGGGCTCGCGGAGATGATGAACTTCCCGGGCGTCATCTCGGGGGACCCGCTCGAGCTCGCAAAGCTCTCGCTCGACGAGCCCGAGGCCCGCCACGTCGACGGCCA
This sequence comes from Gaiellales bacterium, assembly GCA_038237515.1. Taxonomy (GTDB): domain Bacteria; phylum Actinomycetota; class Thermoleophilia; order Gaiellales; family Gaiellaceae; genus JBBQDZ01. Next base: position 30,590 of record JBBRYP010000008.1, on the reverse strand, counting down.
TGCCCCCGGCGTCCTCGGAAAGGCGTTGAACGCCTACACCGCCGCGGGAATCAGATCCGACCACGAGGCCTTCACGGCCGAAGAGGGGCGCCAGCGGCTTCGGAACGGCATGTGGCTCCTCATCCGCGAGGCGTCCGCGGCGCGCAACCTGCATGCACTGCTGCCGCTCGTGCAGGAGTTCGGGCCGGGTCGCATCGCCTTCTGTACCGACGACCGTGAGCCGGAGCACATCGCCGCCGAGGGCCACGTCAACTCGATCGTCCGCGAAGCGGTGGCCTTCGGCATCGATCCCGAGGACGCGCTCGTCATGGGCTCGTACCACCCCGCGCTCTGGCACCGGCTCGACCGCCTCGGCGCGATCGCGCCCGGCTACCAGGCCGACCTGCTCCTGCTCCCGGACCTCGAGGCCTTCGTGCCGGACGTCGTCCTCAAGGCCGGGCGCCCCGTCGAGGAGATCCCGCGCGTCGAGGTGCCGGAGTGGGTGCGTCACACCGTCCGGATCAGGCCCGTCGGCTCGAACGACTTCCGGATCCCGTGGGAGGGCGGGTCGGCCCGCATCATCCGCCTCGTCCCCGACCAGATCGTCACGGGCTGCGAGCTCGAGGAGCCGACGGTCGATCGGGGTCTCGCCGTCGCGGATCCCGCGCGAGATCTCGCGAAGATCGCCGTGATCGAGCGGCATCTCGGAACGGGGAGGATCGGCCTCGGGTTCGTCAGGGGGTTCGGCCTCGCGCGCGGCGCGCTCGCCTCCACCGTCGCACACGACGCCCACAACGTGGTCGCGGTCGGAATGGACGACCACGATCTCACGAGGGCCGTCCAGCGCCTGGTCGAGCTCGGCGGGGGGATCGTCGTCGTCGCGAACGGAGGCGTGCGCGCCGAGCTGCCGCTTCCGGTCGCGGGTCTCCTCTCCGATCTGCCGCTCGCGGAGGTGATCGAGCGCAGCAACGGCCTGGTCGAGGCGGCGAAGTCGCTCGGCTGCACCTATCCGGCGCCGTTCCAGATGCTGGCCTTCCTCGCGCTGTCGGTGATCCCGAAGCTGAAGATCACCGATCGTGGTCTCGTCGACGTCGACCGGTTCGAGCTCGTCCCCCTGGCCGCCGGCTGATCGGCTGCGGGCGGGTCACAGCTTCATCACGGCCTCCGAGGCTTCCGTCGCGGCCCTCACCTCCGCAGCGAGAGCGCCGCACCGGCCGCCAGCAGCCCGATGCCGAGGATGCGCGGCCAGTGCAAGGCGATGCGGTCGAGTCCGAAGAGCCCGAGGCGGTCGATCACGGCACCCATCACGAGCTGGCCCGCGATCAGCAGGCCGATCGTGGCGGCGCTGCCGATCCGCGGCGCGGCGATCGTGATCGACAGGACGATGAACCCGCCCATCAGGCCGCCGATCCAGAGCCAGGCCGGCTGCTGCGCCCCATGGCCGAACCCAGCGACGCTCCGCCGCAGCGCGAGCAGAACGAAAACCGTGAGAACCGCCTGCACGCACGACGCGAAAGCGAGCGCCTGGAGTGCTCCGATCCGCTCACCGAAGGTGCCCATGACCGCAATCTGAACGGATCCGGCGACACCGGCGCCCAGGGCGAGGCCGACCGCCGCGGCATCTCCTGCGGGCACGCCGGAACCCTAAGTGATTAGGCTCAGCGCGCCGGTGAGCGAAGTCGACCGCCCTCTTCCGCGCCCGCCCGAGGAGCTCCGTTTCGAGCGGATCCTCTACGAGAAGGCACCGCCTCGGGCGACGATCACGCTCAACCGGCCCGAGCGCTTGAACGCCTTCGACTTCCGGATGCTCCGCGAGCTCGCCCGGGCCTGCGAGGATGTCTCCTGGGACGACGGGATTCGCGTTCTCGTCCTGACGGGCGCCGGACGCGCGTTCTGCGTCGGCGCCGACCTCAAGTCCTGGGCCGAGGAATACCTCGGGCGACCGGGCGAGTACTGGAAGTGGTTCGGCGCCTTCAAGGACGTGCACGACCGCCTGCGGGAGATCGGGAAGCCGACTATCGCGCGTGTCAACGGCATCTGCGTCGGCGGCGGCAACGAGCTCCAGATGGCGTGCGACCTCGCGGTGATGGTCGAGGACGCCTACATCCGCCACGTCGGTCTCGACCACGGCTCGGTCCCGGCCGCGGGTGCGACCCAGTGGCTGCCGCTGATAGTCGGCGACCGGCGCGCGCGAGAGATCATTATGCTCGGCGAGGAGATCCCGGCTCGCCGGGCGGCGGAGTGGGGGCTCGTGAACCGCGCCGTACCGTCTGCCGAGCTCGACCAGACGGTGGACGAGCTCGTCGAGAAGCTTGCGGCGAAGCTCCCTCAGACGACGCGCTACGCGAAGCAGCAGCTGAACTTCTGGCGCGACCTCTCGTGGCACGAGACCGTGAACCACGCGCGCGACTGGCTCTCCCTCTCGATGCTCGGCGAGGAGGCTCAGGGTGCCGTGCGGCAGTTCGTCGAGAAAGGCGATCGTTCGTGACGGAGAATCCGTAGATGCCCTCCACCTTCGTCAGGCGCATCCTCGTCGCAACCGACCGCTCGGAGACTGCGAACTATGCGGTCGCCTGGGCGGCGGAGCTGGCGGAGCGCTACGGCGCAGAGCTCGTCCTCTGCCAGGCCGTCGCCCCGGGAGCAACGGCCGACGCCGAGGGCCTCGCGGCCGATGCCAGGGGGGTCGCGGGCGAGCGGGGGAAGGCCAAGGTCGTCCGCGGCGAGGAGCCGGCGCGCGCGATCGTCGAGGCGGCCGAGGAGGAGGACGCCGACGTCGTCGTCGTCGGGAACGTCGGCATGAGCGGGCGCAAGGAGTTCCTGCTCGGGAACGTCCCGAACCGGGTGTCCCACCAGACCCGCCGGACCGTCGTGATCGTCAACACGGCCGCTGCGCTCGAGGAGGAGCCGAAGAAGAAGCGGTTCTGGCAGTGACCCTCGGCTCCGCTCGCGGGAGGTTGCCCCGTGGCCAGTGAGGTCGAGGGCCAGCTCCTCGGCCGGGCCGTCCGCATCGGCAAGGTGCTCGCGCGGTACGGCTGGAGCGAGCGCGGCAGCGACGACGCCGACCTTCAGGCCCGCGCCCGCAACCTCCGGGCGGCGCTCGAGGAGCTCGGGCCGACCTTCGCGAAGCTCGGCCAGATCCTCTCGACACGCCCCGACCTCCTGCCCCCCGAGTTCATCGACGAGCTCGCGGGCCTCCAGGACAAGGTGGCCCCGCTCACCGAGGCCGAGGTGGTCGGGGTGATGGAGCAGGAGCTCGGCGTGCCATGGGAGGACGTCTTCGACTCGATCGAGCCGGAGCCCCTGGCGGCCGGGACGATCGGGCAGGTGCATCGCGCGACGCTCGCGGGCGGCGAGCGCGTGGTGGTCAAGTTCCAGCGGCCGACGGCCCGCGACGAGATCCTGCGCGACCTGGGGCTGTTCGAGCTCTTCGCGCAGAAGACGGCAGACCGGCCGGCGTTCCGCCAGATCGTCGACCTGCCCGCCGTGATCGAGCACCTGTCGGTGTCGCTGCGGCGCGAGCTCGACTTCCGCCAGGAGGCGAAGCAGCTCGAGCGGATGCGGGAGGTGCTATCGCCCTACGAGCGGATCGAGGTGCCGCGCCTCTACGCGCAGCTCTCGACCGATCGCCTGCTCGTCCTCGAGGAGATCCAGGGCGTCAACCTCCGCGAGGCGCCCGAGAGCGGGGCCCGCGCCGAGGCCGCGCGCCAGCTCCTCGAGTCGTACTACCGCCAGATCCTGATCGACGGCTTCTTTCATGCCGATCCGCATCCCGGGAACCTGATGTGGTGGAACGACACGATCTACTTCCTCGACTTCGGGATGATCGGAGAGCTCCCGCCGCAGATCCGCGAGCTGATGCTCCTGCTGTTGATGGCGTTCTGGCAGGACGACACGGCGTTTCTCGCCGAGATCGTGCTGCTGCTCTCGGGTCAGGAGCCGCCGCGCGATCTCGACCTGCCGGCCTTTGAGGAGGAGCTGGCCGCCCTCCTGGCACAGTACCGCCACGCCTCGCTGCGCGAGATCCAGCTTGGCCCGATCCTCCAGGGCATGACCGAGATCGCCGCCCGTCACAACGTGCGCCTGCCGGCGGCGCTCGGCCTGACGGGAAAGGCCTTCGCGCAGATGCAGCTGGCGACGGCGGAGCTCGATCCGACGCTCGATCCCTTCGATGTCGTCGGCGGGTTCCTGATGCGCAACTTCGCGGAGCGGGTGCGTCGGGCGGCAGACCCGAAACGTTTCTACTACGAGGCCGAGAAGTTGAAGGTGCGAGCGCTCCGGCTGACGGACGCGTTCGAGCGCATCATGGGCTCGCGGCCGGGCGCGAAGCTCCAGGTCGAGTTCCGCGGCACCGCACCGATCGAGGAGACGATCCGCCGCGCGGCGCGGCGGATCGCGGTGGGTGTTCTCGCCGGCTGCACCGTCGTCGCGATGGCGATCACGGCGGCGACCACCGAGGTCGGCGACTGGGTCCCGATCACCCTCGGCTCGGTCAGCGGCTTCCTGACGCTGATCCTCGTCGCCGACGTCTTGCGCCGCGGTCGCTAGGTGCGCTTGCGCTTCAGCGCCTTGACGAGCCTGCGCTCGACGACGAAGGCGGCGATGCTCATCACGGTTCCGAGGACGACCCGGTCGAAGAGACGGCGCATCTGCACGCCGACGCTAGCAAGCTCGTAGAGTCACGGCATGGCCGAGGTGGAGGTCTCGCGGGAAGGCACCGTCCAGACGATCACGCTCAACCGGCCGGAGGTACTGAATGCCTTCAACGCCGCCCTGCACCGAGCCCTCGGGGGTGCGCTCGAGCAGGCGGGGGACGAGGGGGTGCGGGCCGTCGTGATCACGGGCGCGGGCCGCGGCTTCTGCGTCGGACAGGATTTGAGCGAGTTCGAGGACGCCCCGAGGGACATCGCCGACCGGCTGCGGCAGGGGTACCACCCGAACATCCGCAGGATCCGCGCGCTGGAGAAGCCCGTGATCGCCTCCGTCAACGGGCCCGCCGCCGGTGCCGGGCTCTCGCTCGCGTGCGCGTGCGACATCCGGATCGCCTCCGACGCGGCCACCTTCGTGCCGGCGTTCGTGAACATCGGCCTCGTCCCGGATTCCGGCGGGTCGTTCTTCGTCCAGCGCCTGCTGGGGACGCCGCGTGCCTTCGAGTGGATGACGAGCGGCCGGAGGCTGACCGCCGCCGAGGCGCACGCGTGGGGGCTCGTGTCCGAGGTCGTGGAGGCCGAGTCGCTGGCAGCGCGCACCGCCGAGCTCGCCGCTTCGCTGGCGGCGATGCCGACGCGGGGCATCGCCCTGACGAAACGCCTCTTCGACCGCGCCGCGACGGCATCCCTCGAGGATCAGCTCGAGCTCGAGGCGCAGCTCCAGTCAGAGGCGACGCGGACGGGGGACTTCCGCGAGGGCGTCTCGGCGTTCCTCGAGAAGCGCCCGCCACGCTTTGAAGGCCGTTGAGGGCCCGATCCGCCACATCCTCTGAGATCCCGCTCGTCCGCACGCTCTTCCTGGAGTACGCCGACTCCCTCGGCATCGACCTCTGCTTCCAGGACTTCGACCGCGAGCTGGCGGAGCTTCCCGGAGAGTACGCGCAGCCCCCGGGTGCGCTCATGCTCGCGTGCGAGGGCGACGAAGTCCTCGGCTGCGTTGCCGTCCGCAACCTCGACGGGGACGCGTGCGAGCTGAAGCGCCTCTACGTGCGCCCGGAGTGCCGCGGCCGGGGCGCCGGCCGCACCCTCGCGGAAGCGGCGATCGCCTCGGCGCGCGCGGCGCACTACCGCCGCATCCGCCTGGACACGCTCCCGTCGATGCGGGAGGCGGTGGAGCTCTACCGCTCGCTCGGCTTCCGCGAGATCGAGCCGTACCGCTTCAACCCCGTGGACGGGACGAGCTTCCTCGAGCTCGAGTTGTAGCTACTTCCTCGAAAGGACGCCGAACGAAGGACGCGACGCATGTCGAAGGGGAAGTAGCTAGATGGTCTTGAACTGCTCGAAGGGCTGCCGGCAGCCGGCGCAGTAGCGAAGCGAGCGGCAGGGCGTCGGGCCGAAGAGGTTCTCGAGGCGGGTGTCGGCGGAGCCGCAGTACGGGCAGCGCAGCCCCGCCCGCTGTAGCTGGAGGAGGGTCGGCGGCGCGGCGCCGCGCGGCGACGGCGGCGCGAACCCGGCCTCGCGGAGCTTCTCGCGGCCCAGGGGGGTGATGCGGTCGGTCGACCACGAGTCGTCGAGGACGACGTCGATCTCCGGCTTCGCCCCCAGCTCCTCGATCCTGGCTGCCATCTCGTCGCGCATCCGCTCGAGGGCGGGGCAGCCCAGGAAGGTCGGCGTGAACTCCACTCGGACGCGTCCGCCCTCGACGCGGACGTCGCGGACGACCCCGAGGTCGACGACGGAGATCACCGGGATCTCGGGATCGGGAACGTCGGCCAGCGCGGCCCAGACCTCCGACGCCGTCACCATGCCGCGCCCGGAATCGACCGCCGAACCATCGTCATTTCCTCCCAGAGCGGCTCGAGCTCGGCGGTGTGCGTCCCGCGCGCGCCTTGTAACACAGTGTTACTTGGCAACTCGGCACGCTCGCCGAAGCGATCCCGCAAGTGCTCCGGCACCACCCCGAGCGCGTAGGGCCAGAGCTCCAGGAGTGCCGTGCGAAAGCGAGGCTCGTCGCGCAGCCGGTCGAACCACATCTTCGCGTGTAGCCGGTGGTAGATCTCCTCGCGGTCGATCTTCCGCGCGAGGCCCGCGACCGCGGCGTCGCAGGATTCCTTCAGGGCGTCGAGGCGAAGCTCGTCCGCGGTCTCGTAGAGGAAGTGACGGGCGATCGTCCCCGCCCAGTCCAGGCGCCGCAGCTCGGCGAGCGGCGCACAGCGGTACTCGCACGGCGGTCGGTCGAAGGCAAGCTCGTCGGCGGTCGTGCCGAGCTCCTCGGCGACGAGTCCGTACAGGGCGCGCGCGTGCCCGATCTCGTTCTGCGCGATCGAGGAGAAGGCGACGTCCTCCTCGAGGAAGGGCGCGATCCCCGTCCACTCGGAGTTGCGCCAGCCGAGAACGAGCTCGTCGTCGGCGATCGGGAGCAGGAGCTCAGCTCGCGAGTGTTCCGGCACGGTCCCGCGCCTCCCTCAGCTTCGCCTTCAGGGAGTATCCGTCGACGCGGTGGTAGTTCCGGCCGAGCTCGTCGACGAAGTCGCCAACCTCGGTGAGGGCCTCCCGCGGCGCGATCCAGAGGGCGGCGGACTCGCCTCGGCGGCCGTACTGTTCACGAGCGTAGACCTCGGCGAAGACCGCGTCGGGCGCGACGACCGCGCCGGCGTGCTGGAAGGCCTGGCCGCTTCGTTCCTGGCGGAAGACCTCGTAGATCACGCCGCCTCCGCGAGCACCGCCTGCCGCACCCAGGCGCTGTTCTCGTGAGCGGCGCGGCGAAGGTCGAGACGCTCGGCGGTGCGCGGGCCGTGCCCCGTGACGACGAGCCGGAGCTCCTCCCAGTCGGGCTCCGTGTACTCCCAGACGCCGTCGTCCCGCTTCCGCAGCTTCGGGTCCGGCACCGAGAGACCGAGTTCCCAGATCTGCGGCACGTAGCCATCGAGGAACTGCTGCCGGGCCTCCTCGTTGCCCTGGCTCTTGATGCGCCAGACGACCATCGGATCCTCGTCGGGCGGGATCGGGTTGCCGTGGAAGTGCATCAGCGGCGCCCACCACCGTGTCAGGGCCTCCTGCACGAGCTCGCGTTGCCCGTCGGTGCCGAGCATCATCGTCAGCACGACGTCGCGGCCGTGGAGGATGTGGAAGGACTCCTCCCAGCAGATCTTCTTCATGATCCGGGCATACGGGGCGTAGGAGCATTTGAGCAGCGCCTTCTGCGAGATGATCGCCGCGGCGTCCACGAGCCAGGCGATCACGCCGACGTCGCCCCACGTCCTGGTGGGATAGTGGAAGACGTTGTGGAATTTGGCACGTCCGGAGACGAGGTCGGCCAGACAGGCCTCCCGCGGCTTGCCCAGGTCCTCGACGACGCGGTAGATGAGCTGGGCGTGCCCGACCTCGTCCTGGACCTTGGCGGTCAGTGCGAGCTTGCGCTGGAGAGTCGGCGCGCGCAGGATCCACTCCCGTTCGGGCAGAACGCCCATGAGCTCGGAGTTCCCGTGCATCTCGATGAACTTGATCAGCCTCGCGCGGTACTCCTCCGGCAGCCAGTCGCCGCTCTCGGCCTGGCCTCCGGCCTGGACGTACTCGAGGAACTCCTGCTCGCGCGTGCTCATCGACCCTCCCTACCGAACGATTGTTAGGTCCAGAGTATGACCGATAGGCGCAGGGACGTGACGCGCGAGGCAGCGCGGCTCTTCGCGGAGAAGGGATATCACGGCACCTCGATGGGCGACCTGGCGGAGGCCTTGGGCGTCCAGAAGGGCTCGATCTACCACCACATCGAGTCGAAGCAGGAGCTGCTCTGGGAGCTGGCGAGCCGCGGTGCGGCCGCGTTCCATGCTGCGCTCGACGGGCTGCCGGAAGAGCTGCCGGCCACCGAGAAGATCCGGCTCGCTTTCCGGGCACACCTCCGCGTCGTCGCCGAGCAGCTCGACGTCGCCACCGTCTTCGTCCGTGAGTGGCGCTACCTGGCTGAGCCGCATCGCAGCGAGTTCGTGGGCGAGCGCCGGCGCTACGAGTCACGGGTCGGCGAGCTCTTCCGCGAGGGACGCGAGCGCAGCGAGTTTCGCGCCGACCTCGACGAGAGCGCATCGGTTCTGCTCTTCCTCTCGGCCGCCAACTGGGCGTATACGTGGCTGCGGCCCGGCCGGCGAACCGATGACCTCGCCGACCGCTTCCACGCTCTGCTCCTGGAGGGAATTCGGGGCTACGCGACGCCACACTGACACCACCACTCGTGGTGTAGTGTCGGCCGATGGCGGCGGCGGATCTGGCGGCGACGCTCGGGCGTCTGGGGCTCACGACGTACGAATCGAGGGCGTACCTGGCCCTCCTGCGGCGAGATTCCTCCAGCGCCTCGGAGGTGGCGAGGCTCGCGGAGCTTCCCCGGCAGCGCATCTACGACGTGCTGGCGAGCCTCCTCGAGAAGGGCCTGGCCGCGGCTCGGCCGGGAGCGGTCGCGAAGTACGCCGCCACGCCCCCGGACGCGGCCGTCGAGCGACTGCTGGCCGACCATCGAGAGCGGCTCGCCGCGCTGGAGGAGGAGGGCGCCGCGGTGGCCGAGGAGCTCGGGCCCGCGTACCGCGCGGGGCGCGAGGAGTCCGACCCTCTGGAGTACATCGAAGTCGTGCGCGACAGCCGCACCGTGGCCGAGCGCTTCGCCGAACTCCAGGGCCGGGTGCAGCGCGAGATCCTCGTCTTCACGAAGCCGCCGTATGCGAGGCTGCCGCAGGAGAACGTCGAGGGCCTCGAGCTCGCGCGCACCAAGGAGGCTCGGAGCATCTACGAGTTCTCGGTCTTCGAGAATCCTGGCTTCGTCGAGGGGATCAAGACGTTCGTCGAGGCGGGCGAAGGAGCTCGTTTCGTCGCGGAGCTTCCTCTCAAACTCGCCATCATCGACGAGGCCACGGTCATGTTCGGCATGGAGGACCCCGTGGGAGGCGAGGCCGACCTGACGATGATGCTCGTCGAGCATCCGGCGCTCGCCCGCGTTCTCAAGATCGCCTTCGAGACCCTGTGGGGCAACGGGCTCGGCTTCGACGAGGCGCAGGCGCGCTTCGCTCCCACCGCCGCTCGAGCGCACTAGCCAGCAGTCGACCCGTCCTTCTGCGGACTTGACACCACTCGGAGTGGTGTGCTAGAACGTGCTCTTCCAGCACATGACACCCCTCGCTGTGGTGTCTCAATGGTCGACGACGCGGACCCGATCTTGCGGTGGGGTCCGCAAGGCGCCCGGCGCGCGACGCCGTAGCGCACGCACGAGAAGGCTGCGGTGGCTCGCAAAGGAGCCGCCGCAGCCTTTCGTGCGATCCTGACGGGGGTGCGGCAGGCCGCTCTGATCGTCAACCCGCATGCCTCGCGCGTGACGAGTGCCCGCACCCGCGAGGTGGAGAGAGAGCTCCGCCGGGCCTTCGAGGTACGCACGCTTCTGACGGAACGCCCGGGCCACGCGGTGGAGCTCGTCGAGCAGCTCGCGTCCGCGACCGCTGCGATCTTCGTCTTCTCGGGGGACGGGGGGTACAACGAGGCTGTGAACGGAGCCGACGGTTCCATCCCGCTCGGGTTCCTGCCGGGAGGTGGGACGAGCGTGCTGCCCCGAGCGCTCGGGCTGCCTCGCGACCCGGTCCAGTGCGCGCGCCGGCTCGCTTCGTCCGCGCGGATGCGTCGCATCTCGATCGGCCGCGTCAACGGCCGGCGGTTCGCCTTCTCCGTCGGGTTTGGGTTGGATGCCGAGGTGGTGCGCGCAGTCGACGCGATCGGACGGACCGGGGACGGGCGCCGCCCCGGCGATCTCACCTTCGCGAGAACGTTTGCCAGAGTCCTGTCGGAGCACCGGTGGAGGTTGGAGCCCCGCCTCCAGATCGGGGGGCGTGGTCGCGCCGCCTGGATCCTCGTCTGCAACGGCGACCCGTACACGTACCTCGGTGCTCTTCCGCTGCGCGTGGCGCCGGAGGCGTCGTTCGAGCTCGGCCTCGATGTCGTCGCGCCCGTCCGCGTGACGCCGAGAGCGATTCCCCGGCTCGCGCTCTACGGTCTCCGAGGCGGCGGGCAGGAGCGCGCAGGCGACGTCCTGTACGGCCACGACCTCGACCGGCTGGAGCTCCAGGCGGACGAGCCGACGGCACTCCAGGCCGACGGTGAGGATCTCGGCGACCATCTGCGGGTCGTGCTCGAGACCGAGCGGGCGGCTCTTTCGGTCATCGTCTAAGCCCCCAAAGCAAGCGGTCGGCTCGCTACCAGGGTCAGACGCTTGATGACCGGCCACGTTCGCCAGGCCTCTGACCCGCGATCACGCGGCGCCAGACTCCCCCTCGCCCTTCTCGAGGCTGCCAGCTTTGCCTGCGGGCGATGACGGCCTGGCTTGGTGCTCCCGACCCAGGAACCGCGCAACGTCACCGACCACATGACTAGGCTGCGCCGCGATGGTGCAGGTACTACCGGCAGAAGGTGGCCTGCGGCGCGTGCTCGACGAGGAGCGCCGGGTGGAGGGGCTCGACGACCGCAACCTGCTCGAGCTGCACCGGCAGATGGTGCTTCTGCGCACCTACGACGAGCGCTCGGTCGTCTACCACCGCCAGGGCCGGATCGGCACCTACGCGATCTTCTGGAACCACGAGGCCATGCAGGTGGGGGCCGCCTTCGCGCTCGCCGCCGAGGACTGGATCTTCCCGAGCTACCGCGAATCGGCGATCGGGCTGCTCCGCGGGATGCCGCCGGCGACCGTCCTCTCGTGGTGGCGCGGACACCCGGCCGGCTGGTGGAACCCGCTGGACTACAACCTCGCCTCGATCTGCGTGCCGATCGGGACGCACGTCCCGCATGCGGCGGGGCTTGCATGGGGGAAGAAGCTGCGCGGCGAGACTGGCTGCGCGCTCGTGTTCTTCGGCGACGGTGCGACCTCGGAGGGTGCCTTCCACGAGGGGGCGAACTTCGCCGCGGTGATGCGCGCGCCCGTGGTGCTGCTGTGCAACAACAACCAGTGGGCGATCTCGACGCCTCTCGAGGCGCAGACGGCGGCCGAGACGCTGGCCGACAAGGCCGCCGGCTACGGCATGCCGGGAGTGAGGGTCGACGGCGGCGACGTACTCGCGGTCTACGAGGCGACGCGGGAGGCGCTCGAGCGGGCACGCGGCGGTGAGGGGCCGACCTTCGTGGAGGCTGTCTCCTACCGAGCGGCGCCGCATGCGACGGCCGACGATCCGCGCGCCTACATCGACCTTGCGCGGGTGGAGGAGGAGCGGCAAAACGAGTGCCTCGGACGCTTCGAGCGCTACCTGCAACGCCTCGGCACCCTGTCGAACGAGGCACGGGAGTCGACGCGCGCCGACGCGCTCGTAGCGATGCGTGAGGGGATCGCTGCTGCCGAGGCCGAGCCGCCGGCCGACCCGGCGCTCGTCTTCGAGCACGTCTACTCGGCGCCGCCGCCCTCGCTCGGCTCCGACCTCGCCGAGCTGCGGAGGATCCTCGCTGGCTGAGCTGACGCTCGTCGAGGCGGTCAACGACTGCTTCCACACCGAGCTCGACCGCGATCCGTCAGTGCTCGTGCTCGGCCAGGATGTCGGCCGATCCGGCGGCGTCTTTCGCGCCACCGCCGGCCTTCGCGACCGCTTCGGCCCCGACCGCTGCGTCGACACGCCGCTCGCGGAGGCCGGGATCCTCGGGGCCGCAGTAGGCCTCTGCATGGCCGGCTGGCGCCCCGTCTGCGAGATGCAGTACGACGCGTTCAGCTACCCCTGCCTCGACCAGCTGATCACCCACGTGGGCCGCTATCGGTGGCGCACGCGCGGTGCCATGGAGTTCCCGCTCGTCGTGCGGATGCCCTACGGCGGCGGCGTGCGTGCGCCCGAGCTGCACGACGATTCCCCCGAGACCTACTACGTCCACACCCCGGGCGTGAAGGTCGCGATTCCCTCGACGCCCGCGGATGCGAAAGGGTTGCTCGCCGCGGCGATCCGCGACCCCGACCCGGTCGTCGTCCTCGAGCCGAAGCTCCACTACCGCACGATGCGGGGCGAGGTTCCCGAGGGCGACCACGTGGTTCCGCTCGGCCGCGCCCGGGTGGCGCGCGAGGGGGGCGATCTGACTCTCGTGGCCTACGGATCGATGGTTCCGCTCGCCGAGGCAGCGGCCGAGGCGCTCGCCGCCGAGGTCTCGGTCGAGGTGCTCGACGTGCGGACGCTGAAGCCCCTCGACGAGGACGCCCTGCTCGCCTCGGCCGGGAAGACCGGCCGGGTCGTGATCGTTCAGGAGGCGCCGCGGATGTGCGGCTACGCAGCGGAGCTGGCGGCGATCCTCGCGGAGAAGGCGATCCTCGATCTGCGGGGACCGGTGTTGCGGGTGACTGGATACGACGTGCCCTATCCCTACTGGCAGATCGAGGATGCCTACATGCCCTCGGTCGAGCGCGTCGTCGACGCCGCCCGTCGGCTCCTGGCCTTCTAGTGTCCTACGAGTTCAAGCTGCCGGACCTCGGCGAGGGCCTCACCGAGGGGGAGGTGGCCCGCTGGCTCGTGGCCGAGGGCGACACCATCGCCGAGGACGATCCGCTCGTCGAGGTGCAAACCGACAAGACGACCGTCGAGATCCCCTCGCCGGCCGCCGGGATCGTCTCTCGGATCCTGGTCGAGGAGGGCGCGGTGGTGCCGGTCGGGACCGTGCTCGTCGTCATCGGCGGCGAGATCGGTGCGGTCGCCGGGGACGGGGGCGCCGCGGCTCAGCCAAGCGCAGCGCCTCCGGCGCCGGCCATGGCCGCTGCAGACATGTCTGGGGGTCAGGCCCCCAGACATGTCCAGAAGGGACGAGTTCGCGCAACGCCCCTCGTCCGGCGGCTGGCGGAGGAGCTCGACATCGATCTCGGGACCCTCTCGGGAACCGGCCCGCAGGGACGCGTCACCGAAGCGGACGTGCGCGGAGCGGCCAGGTCCGGGGGTCAGGCCCCCGGACCTGTCCCGGAGGGACGGCGCGAGCGGCTGCGCGGCGTCCGGCGGCTGATCGCGACGCACATGGCGCAGGCCCACCGGGAGGTGCCGCCCGTGACCTGGGTCGAAGAGTGCGAGTTCGACCGGGTCGACCTCGACCGCCTCGTCGCGACGACGCTCCAGGCGTGCGCTCGCTCCCTGAAGCACTTCCCCGAGCTGAGCGCCAGGCTCGAGGGCGACGAGATCGTCTACCTCGAGCGCTACGACCTGGGCTTCGCGGTGCAGACCGACCAGGGCCTCGTAGTCCCCGTCGCACGCGACGTGGATCGCTCGACCCTCGGCGACCTCGACGCGGAGGTGCGGCGGCTCGCCGACGCTGCCCGCGCCGGATCGCTCAGGGCCGACGAGCTACGCGGCTCGACCTTCACCGTGACGAGCGCCGGCAAGCTCGGAGGACTGCTGACGACGCCGCTCGTGAACCACCCCGAGGTCGCAATCCTGAGCGTCGGCCGGATCGCCCCGCGGCCGGTCGTACGGGACGGAGAGATCGTCGTTCGCGCGATCGGCCACGTATCGCTGACGTTCGACCACCGGGTGGTCGACGGGGCTCGCGCGGCGGCGTTCGGCCTGGACGTCATCCGTCGCCTCGAGCGGCCGGAGTGAGACCCGGCGGCGCGGGTGCGCCGCCGGGGCATTCGGGTCTAGCGGAGGTGGATCTGGCCGCGGATCTCGCCGTTCGGGAACTGGGCCGAGTGGATATTCCCGTAGGTCACGCCCGCCTGGATCGCAGCGGCGAGCTCGCCGAACTCGCCCGGTGCGATACCTTGCCCCGCCGGGCCGATCACGTCAGCCGGGACGATCGTGCCGCTGATGCTGCCCGAGGTGCTCTGCGGGCATGCCGGCTTCGTGCTGCCGCCGCAGAAGAACGCGGACACGCCGCCGGCCTCAGTCGTCTTGCCGAAGTGGATGTGTGACTGGGTCGGCGGCCCGGAGAGACCGCTCCAGGTGACGCGAAAGCCGATCGTCTGGCGATTGAACAGCGCAAGCTCTACCTGCCCCGTCGCGCCTGGGCTCGAGACCGCCGGCACCTCGGTGTAATCGTCGAGGATCGCGCGAGCGCTCTCCGTCGTCGTGCGCGTCAGGCCGTAGGCGCCTGCGGCTGCGCCGAGCGCCAGCACGACGGCACCGAGAACAACGAACTTCTTCATTCCGCCTCCTTGGGTGTCTTGGACCGCCAGAGTATGGCCACCCTCGAGCTTACGGAGAAATCGCCCGAGCGGTTCAGGCGGGCGCCGGAACGAGGTCCCCGTCGCCGAAGCCCAGGCCCTGAGCCAGCTGGGGAAAGCTCAGGTGCGGTGCGAGCATCCGCTCGATCTTCGGCGCACTGATACGCCCCTCGGCGCGGTCGACCGTCCGCCTGTCCTTCACGAGCAGCAGGGTCGGGACGACCGTGACGCCGAAGCGCTCGGCAAGGTCGGGGCGCGCCTCGACGTCGACGGTGGCCACGCGCAGCCGCGCGCGCTCCTTGCGCGCGAGGTGGGCGAGCAACGACTCCATCCGTCGCGCCGGCCCTGATCGCTCCGACTGGAAGAAGAGGAGCAGCGGCAGCGACTCCTGCGGCTTCACACCGTTCGGATTGGCTTCGGTGAGCATCACAGAGAGGTTTCCCCGGCGATTCTGTGTTTAACCGCCGAAAGGTGGCCTGCGCGGACACCAGGGCGACCGTAACTACACTCCGGGCGTGGGCGAGTGGTACTGGATCGGGCTGGCGATCGGGCTCGGGGCGGGCGTCGGCGTGCTCGCGGCGGCGATCCTATCGCCCCTGCGCGGCGGGTTCGCGGCGGCAGTCGTCGCCGGCGCCGCGGTCGGCCTCGCGATCGGGTTCGCCTTCTGGAACTGGGACGAGGCGGTCGGCGGAGCCGTCGGCGGGCTGGCCGGCTCGTTGGGTGCTGCGCCCGTCGTCCGCGGGACCCTGACACGGGGCGGCACCCGCGTCGGAACGTTGCTGCTCCTGGCGGCCGCTTCCGCCGTCGTGGCCGCACTCGGCCTCGTACCGGCCCTCGGCTACCTTGAGGCCGCGGTGCTCCCGGCGCTCGGCCTGCGCCTGCGCCGCCGTGCCGGCGAGCGTTACGCAGGCCTCCGCATCCTTGCGCGCGACTGAGCGCCGGGGCCTCGTCCTCGTCGTAGTCGACGGGCTGACACCGGATGTCTTCGAGGCCGCGGTCGCGAGTGGAGAGGCTCCGGCGTTCTCGTTCCTCGCGGCACGGGGCAGCTACCGCCGGGCAGTCTCGACCTTTCCGTCCCTGACGCCCGTGTGCCTCTCGTCGATCGTCACGGGCGCCCATCCGGACGTGCACCGGATACCGCACCTCGTGTGGTTCGATCGCGACGAGGAGCGTGTCGTCGAGTACGGGTCGTCGCTCGGCGCGGTTCTGACGGCGGGAGCGGTTCGCTCCTTGCGCGACACGATCTTCACGATGAACGAGCGCCACCTCGGGCGGGAAGCGGTAACCGTCTTCGAGGCGCTCGAGGACGCGGGCCTGACCACGGGCGCGATCAACGTCACCTGCTACCGCGGGCGCCGAGCCCATCAAGCGACTGTTCCGGGGCTTGGCAGGCGGGCGTTCGGGCCGCGGCGCTTCTTCTACTACAGCCTTTTCGAATCGGACGTCACGGGCGCCGGCTTCGCCGTGCGCAACAGAGCGGCCGGAAGCATCGACCAATACGCGATCGCGGCCGGCCGCTGGCTCGTCACCCGCGACGGGTTCGACTTCCTCTTCTACTACCTCTCCGACTACGACTTCGCCTCGCACGCGGTCGGGCCCGGGGCGGCCGGCGCTGCGCTGCTCCAGAGCGACCGGGCCGTCGGCGCCCTGATGGATGCCGCCGGCGGCTGGGACGAGTTCCTCGAGCGTTACGCGATCGTCCTCTGCTCCGACCACGGTCAGACCCGCGTCGACCGTGCCGTCTCGCTCCACGAGCGCTTTGCCGACCTTCGGCTGTTCCGGCGAGGCGCCGGGCTCGGAGCGGAGGCGGTTGTGACGGCCTCGAATCGTGCGGGAATGGTGTACCGCCTGCCACGCTGCCCGCTCGACGTGCGTGAGCTCGCCGAGCGGCTGGACAACGATCCCGCGGCCGAGACCGTGCTGTTCCTCGAGGAGGACGAGGCCGTCGCGAGACGGGAGGGAGCCGAGCTCCGATTCGCACCCGGGCCCGACGGCTGGTGCTCGACCGGCGAGGCCGACCTTCTCGACTACCCCGATGGGCTCGAGCGCGCCTGGGCGGCGCTTCACAATCCGAACGCCGGCGACGTCCTCGTTTCGGCGGCTGCCGGCGTGGAGTTCGCCGACCTCGGCGGCGGTCATCACGCAGGGGGCGGCAGTCACGGGTCGCTGGCGCTTGCGGATTCCCAGGTCCCGATGCTGACCGTCGGGATCGACCTGGAGCCGCGGAGCATCACCGACATCGCCCCGCTCGCCCTGGCGCACTTCGGGGTGGATCCGCCGGCCTACGCGCGCCCGCTCGCACGTGCCGCCTGAGCTCGACTTCGGGCGCCTGCGCCGCGCCATGGTCGACGAGCAGCTGCGCGGGCGAGGCGTCGTCGACGAGCGCGTCCTCGAGGCGATGGCGCGCGTTCCGCGCGAGCTCTTCGTGCCGGGGCGGGCACGGCGTCGTGCCTACGAGGACGCCGCCCTTCCGATCGGCTTCGGGCAGACGATCTCGCAGCCCTACATGGTCGCGCGCATCTGCGAGGCGCTCGCCATCAGGCCGGGCGTGCGCGTGCTGGACATCGGCACGGGTTCGGCCTACCAGGCTGCCGTGCTCGCGGAGCTCGGCGGCTCGGTGACGACGGTCGAGCGGATTCCGGAGCTGGCGGAGCGGGGCCGCGCCACCCTGGTCGCCGGCGGCTACGACGGCGTCGAGGTGAGGGTCGGGGACGGCACCCTCGGAGTTCCCGAGCGGGCGCCCTTCCATGCGATCGCCGTCGCTGCCGCCGCGCCCGAGATGCCCCGGAGGCTCTACGGCCAGCTCGTGCCGCGCGGCCGGCTGGTCGTCCCGGTCGGCGACGCCACGGGCCAGCTCCTGGAGCTCGTAGTCCGCAGCCCGGAGGGCCCGGCTGTCGTTCGGTCGATCCCCTGTCGGTTCGTCCCGCTGCTGGGCGAGGAAGGGTTCGCCTTGTCGTGACGAGGCTGCCGGTAGTCCGGTTGAGCAGCATCGCTTTGGGGACAAGGGCCGTGGCGTGACCCGCCTCTCCGCCAGCGAGTTGCTCCGCCTCCCGGTTCGCGTCGGTTCTGTCACGCTCGGTTACCCGACCGAGGTGATCCTCGATCCCGCCGCGGGTCACATCGTCGGCTTCGAGGTTGTCTGCAGGGACGGTGAGCGCCGGTTCCTGCCGCTTCGGGCCGCGAGTGTCCGAGGCGAGGACATCGCCGCGACCTCCGCTCTCACGCTCCTCGAGCCCGACCACGCCGACTTCTACCGGCGGCGCGGCCGGCGCCTGAGCGCGCTCCGTGGCGGCCGCGTCGTGCAGGGCGGGCGGCCCGTCGGCATCCTGCGCGACCTGATCGTCGCCGGGAGCGGGGCGGTCGAGGCACTCCTCCTCGACGGTGGCGCGACGGTCGGCGAGGTCCCGCTCGACGGGCACGTGCTTCTCGACGCCGACGGCGCCGCGCGCGGCGCCTGACGATCGATCGACGGGGCTTCGATCAATCGTCTAGGCTCGCCCGCGTCCGTGGTCGGGTCGCCGCCAGCCGTTCCCGCCGAGCGCTCGGTGCCGACGGGAACCCGCGCCCGTCGCGCGCTCCGCCGTTCGGAGAACTGGGTTCAGCTCGCCAAGTTCTCCGCCGTCGGCGCCACCGGCTACCTCGTCAACCTCGCCGTTTACGCCGCCCTGCTGCGCTTGGCGGGGCTCCACTACCTCGCTGCCGCACTCTGCTCGTTCCTCGTCGCCGTGACGAGCAACTACACATGGAACCGCGTCTGGACCTTCCGCGGCGACCGCGGCCACTTCGCCTACCAGGGGCTGCGCTTCCTCGTCGTCTCGCTGATCGCCCTCGGGGCGAACCTCCTCATCCTGCGGGGCCTCGTCGGCGCCGGCCTCGACAAGATCCTCGCGCAGGCGATCGCGATCGTGCTCGTCACCCCGCTGAACTTCGTCGGCAACAAGCTCTGGTCCTTCAGACACCCGGTCGTCGCACGACGCGGCCTCTGAGCCGCCTCAGGGCCGGGTCGCGACACGCGACCAGTCCGGGAGAAGCGCGCGCGGCGCACTCGGTAGGCTGACCGCAGATGGTGCGACGCGTGGTCGCGATCGCTCTCGGCGCGCTCGCGGTAGCCCCCGCGGCCCTGGCGGCCGCACCCACCGTGCCGGTCTACGACTCGCGTGGGCACGTGATCGACACACCGTTCGCGCCTCTGCCGGAGAAGCCGCACCTGACGAAGGCGCGCTCCAAGCAGATCTTCCTGGCGCACCCGAAGGTCGCGCGGTGGATGCGGCACTACCCGCGCAAGGACTGGATCACCGACTCGACCTACGACACCACCTACAAGTGGTGGACGGTGAAGGTCTGGTCGGGGCCGGCGGGCGAGGTCGCGACCGGCCGCGTCGACGACCAGACGGCCCTGGTGAAGGAGTCCTGGACAGGACCGCAGGTGGCTTGGAAGATGGCGCGCGGCTACAAGGGCGCCTTCGGCGGCGCGAAGATCAACACCGCCTGGGTCTGGCTCTCCTTCTGCGCCGCCTTCCTGCTCGGGCTCGCGGACTGGCGGCGGCCTCTCTCGGCCCGGAACCTCGACCTGCTCGCGCTGCTCTCCTTCTCCGTCTCGCTCTGGTACTTCAACAAGGGTCACGTCTTCACGAGCGTTCCGCTCGCCTACCCGCCGCTCGTCTACCTCCTGGCGCGCGCGCTCTGGGTCGGCGCCCGCGGTGCTCGAGGTCGCGCGTCGGTTCCGGTCTGGCCGGTCTGGGCGCTCGCCGCCGCTACCGTCTTCATCGTCGGCTTCCGCGTGGGGCTGAACGTCCAGGCCTCGAACGTCATCGACGTCGGCTACGCCGGCGTGATCGGGGCGCAGCGGATCTCCCACGACGCCCAGATGCCCTACGGCCACATGCCGGACGAGGGGAACCTCAAGCCTTGCGGCAAGCCCGACGTCGACGGGGAGATCCGCCTGCGGATCCAGACGAACGGGCGCTGCGAGAACGCGAACGGCCGCGGCGACACCTACGGGCCCGTGGCCTACGAGGCATATCTTCCGGGCTACTGGATCTTCGGTTGGTCGGGCGACTGGGACACGCTGCCGGCCGCCCACCTGACGTCGATTCTGTGGGACCTGCTCTGCGTGCTCGGGCTCGCGCTCGTCGGGCGTCGGCTCGGGGGGTACCGCCTCGCCGCGACCCTCGCCTTCGCCTGGGCGGCGTATCCCTTCACGCAGTATGTGTCGAACTCGAACACGAACGACGCGCTGCCGCCGGTGTTCCTCATCTGGGGCTTCTGGCTTCTCACCTCGCCTCCGGCGCGCGGCGCTTTCGCAGCCCTGGCGGGGTGGACGAAGTTCGCGCCGCTGCTCGTCGCTCCCCTCTGGCTCACCTATCCGAGCGCGTTCGAGAAGCCGCGGCAGAAGCTCCTGTTCGCCGTGGGCTTTGCAGCGGCGACCCTGGCGGCGTTCTCGATCCTCTTCCTGGAGCCGAATCCGCTGCACGCGGCGACGGTGTTCTGGCATCGAACGCTCGGCTGGCAGGTGGGCCGCGAGTCGCCGTTCTCGATCTGGGACTGGCGGCAGTACCACGCGGGCCTGCCCGACCTGCACGTGCTCCAGAAAGTCCTGGAGGTGTGCCTGCTCGTCGGATCGGTGGCGACCGCGTTCCTCCCGAGGCGTAAGACTCCCCTCCAGCTCGCGGCGCTCACCGGCGCGCTTCTGCTGGGATTCGAGCTCGTCCTGACTCACTGGTTCTACCTCTACATTCCATGGTTCTTCCCTTTCGCCGCCTACGTCGCCCTCGCTCCCGGGCTCGGGCCCGAGCGGGTGCCCGCGGTGGCGCCCGAGGCGGTGCATGACCGCCGGCCCCGAGAGCTGGTCACAGCCGGCTGACAGCGACGCCAGCGCGCGGCCCTCCCGCGCGTCTCTCGTCGCAGTCGGCGCGCTCGCACTCTTCGTCGGCGCCTGGGCGCTGCTGCACGTCGGCTTCTACCCCCGCGACCAGATCGTCGACACCCCGGTCTACGAACGCTACGGCGACGCGATCGTCGACGGTCAGGTTCCCTACCGCGACTTCCGCCTCGAGTATCCACCGGGCGCGCTGCCGGTGTTCGCGATCCCGTCCGCGGTCGCCGGGAAGAGCGAGTCCGGGACGTACGACCGCGCCTTCGAGATCGAGATGTGGCTGGCGGGTGCCGCGATGCTCGCCTTCATGGCTGCCGCGCTCGTCGCGTTGCGTTCGGGCGAGCGCCGCGTGGCGCTCGCGGTCTCCTTCGCGGCGGTGGCGCCGCTCGCGCTCGGGTCGCTCGTCCTCTCGCGCTTCGACCTGTGGCCCGCGGCGATCACGGCGGCAGCGCTCGCGGCTCTGCTGGCCGGCCGCAGGCGGCTCGGCCTCGGCGTGCTCGGCGTGGCAACCGCCACGAAGATCTACCCCGTCGTGCTGCTGCCGCTCGCGCTCGCGCACGTGTGGCGCCGGCACGGGCGCCGGGAGGCGCTGATCGTCCTCGGGATCTTCAGCGCCGCCGTCTGCGCGCTGTACCTCCCCTTCGCGGCGCTCTCCCCCGGCGGCGTCTCCTGGAGTCTCGGCCGCCAGCTCTCGCGGCCGCTCCAGATCGAGAGCCTCGGCTCTGCCGTCTTGCTCGCCGGTCACCAGCTGTTCGGGCTTGGCCTCGTGATGCGCTCGGGTCATGGCTCGCAGAATCTCGCTGGCACGGGGCCAGTCGTCCTGGCGGCGCTCCTGACCCTCTGCCAGGGAGCGGCGCTCGTCGGGATCTGGGTGTGGTATGCCCGCGGTCCCGCCGATCGGGAGCGCCTCTTGCGCGCCTCCGCGGCCGCCGTCTGCGCCTTCGTCGCGCTCGGGAAGGTGTTCTCGCCCCAGTTTCTCGTCTGGCTCGTGCCGCTCGTCCCGCTGGTGGCCGGGCGCCGGGGTGTCCGCTGCGCGCTTCTGCTCGCGCTCGCCGCGCTGCTCACGCAGCTGTGGTTCCCGTACCGCTACTGGGACCTCGCGCTCCGGTTCGATGCACTCGCGTCGTGGCTCGTCCTCGCCCGCGACCTCGTGATGCTCGCCCTGCTCGCGGCGCTCCTCTGGCCCGAGCGCGCGGCTCCAAGTAACACAGTGTTACAAGGGGTCAGCGGAACGGGGGGCTGATCGGCAGCGGCTTGCGGCGTCCCAAGTAACACTGTGTTACAAAGGAAAGGAGGTTACGGAACGCTGACGCGCAGCGGCTCGCACGAGTTCGCGCGGCCGTCCGGGCCGCACTCGACGACCACGCCCTCGAGGCGGACGTCGCCCTCGGCCGGGCGGAAGTGCACCGGCAGCCCGGTGCGGGCGCGGTGGATCGCGAGCTCCGCCTCGACGCCGATCACCGAGTCGTGCGGCCCCGTCATCCCGGCGTCGCTGATCGCAGCGGTACCGCCGGGGAGAACCCGCGCGTCGTTCGTCTGAACGTGCGTATGCGTCCCGACGACCGCTGTCACCCGGCCGTCGAGCCAGCGCGCTAGGGCGATCTTCTCGCTCGTGGCCTCGGCGTGGAAGTCGACGAGGACGATCGCGGCCTGCCGCCTCGCCTCCTCGACGAGCGCGTCGATCACCTCGAAGGGCCCGATGGGGGCGTTCATGAACAGCCAGCCGAGCAGGTTGACGACGGCGACCGGCGTCCCGTCCCTCGCAGGCGCGACGGTCAGGCCGCGCCCGGGAGAGCCGGAAGCGAGGTTCGCGGGGCGCACGACGCGGTTGGCGGAGGCCAGGTACTCCTCGATCCCGCGCCGGCGCCAGACGTGGTTGCCGAGCGTGACCACGTCGGCGCCGGCGCCGAGCAGCGCGTTCGCGAGCTTGGGTGTGATACCGGCTCCGTCGGCCGCGTTCTCGCCGTTGACGGCGCAGAAGTCGACGTCGAGCTCGTCGCGGAGGGAGGGCAGCCGCGCCTCGACCGCTCGCCGGCCGGGCGTCCCGAAGACATCGGCCAGGAAGAGGAGCCTCACGTCGCCACGCCTTCGCCAGTCCCGCTCCGGGCGGGTGGAGTGTCGGCGGCGGTCAGTTCAGCCCGGTCGAAGCGGCCGGGCGAACCTCCACCGTCACGTGGTTTCCGGCGTCGCGCGTATAGCGGGCGAGAGCCTGCCGCTCGACGGCGGAGAGATCCAGGACGGTGCCGATCTTGGAGCGTCCGGAGACGACCGCCGAGCCGACGTTGAGGGCCGGATCGGCCCGGAGCCTCGTCAGCGAGACGACGAACGACGGCGTCTCGGCCGGGGCGATCTGGATCTCGGCGCCGTAGCGCCGGCCGTCGAGCACGAACGGTGAGATCGCGATCACGGATCCGTCGACCGGGGCATAGACGTCCGTGCCGGTCGGAGCCCCGACGTCGAGAGCGCCGGTCG
Source organism: Gaiellales bacterium (assembly GCA_038237515.1). GTDB lineage: Bacteria > Actinomycetota > Thermoleophilia > Gaiellales > Gaiellaceae > JBBQDZ01. The sequence goes on along the minus strand of JBBRYP010000008.1, from coordinate 7,486 downwards.
AGGGGCCTTCGCCGCCCAGCAGATAGTAGGGCAGGCCGCTTCCGTCGCCGCCGAAGAGCTTGCGCCCGAGGCGCCCGAAGACTCCCTCGTTCGCCTGGCGCCCCGCCGGCGCGAGGGCGAGCGCACCGTCGCCCGGGCCGTGGTAGGCGATCGCCGTGACGAGCGACTGCGAGATCGGTAGCTGGAGCTGAAGCGCTCCTTGCTGGGCGACCACGAGGGGCTCCGGCGGGGCTGACCCACCCGGCCGCGCCGGCGCGGGCTGAACGGGTCGCGTCGTCGCGCTCCCGCCGCCGGAGCCGAAAGCGGTGAGAAGCAGGGTCACGAGGAACACCACGCCGAGCACGACCACGAGCGCAAGGCGCCGGGCGCGCCGGGCGGCCTGGGCGCGTCGGACGGCATGACGGCGGGCGGCTTGCCGAGGCAGTGCAGGCACGCTTCGGCTCGCCATCCCGGGCACCGTATCCGAGGTCGTCCTGCGATTCAACGCGGGCGCTTCGCCGTCGATTCGTGACAGCGCCAGTGTGGGCCGGAACTCGGTTTCCGGCTCGACTTCGTGACGTTCGAGAGCGAGCGCCCCTTCCGCGCCGAACGACCAGTCCCAGGCGGGTGGGCGGAGGCGGCGGACGGCCGCTGTACGATGACCCGCATGCCCGGACGGGCGACGACGATCCAGGTCCCCCGTTGGATTCAGCTCGTCGGACTGCCGCTGCTGCTCGTCGGGGTCTGGGTGGTGGCGGGCGCGGTGCGTCAGGTCGTCTTCCTCTTCCTCGTCGCCGGCCTGATCGCGATCCTGTTGAGTCCGCCCGTTCGCGGGGTGACCCGGACGAAGGTGCCTCGCGGGTTCGCCGTGGCGCTCGTGTATCTGGGCTTCCTGACTGCGGTGATCGTCGCCATCGTCGCGCTCGCAACGGTGGTCGTCAGCCATACGAGGACGGCTGCAAATCGGGTTGACTCGTACTTTACGGTCAGGCATGGACAGACCCGCCAGACGGACGCTGACCGCGACGTCGACCGCCTCCAGATCTGGCTCGACGAACACGGGCTGAAGTCGATCAAGGTCCGTGACCGGGGGCACCGGCTGGCCCGCCAGATTCGCGAGAAGGACGTCGGGAAGTACACGCACCGCGTCGTTCGCTTCGTCGAGGGAGCGGCGATCTCGATCGGGAAGGCCCTCTTCGCGTTCGTCCTCGTCGTCGTGATCTCGGTCTACATGCTCCTCGACATGGAGCGCCTCTCGCGCGGGATCAACCGCCGCTTTCCGCCTCGCCTCGGCTCGCAGTCGCTGCTCGAGCGCGTCGAGTCGGCGGTCGCGGGCTACGTGAAGGCGCAGCTCCTCGTCTCGCTGATCATCGGCGTCAGCGCCGGGCTCGGGCTCTGGCTGCTCGGCATCCTCGGCTGGCTTCCGGGCGGCAACCGCAACGCGATCCTCTTCGGCTCCTGGGTTGCCGTGACCGAGCTGATCCCCTACCTCGGGCCATGGCTGGGCTCGGTCCCGCCGCTCCTGTACGCGATCGTCGTGCACCCGTTGGCGGCGCTTTGGGTGGCTCTGCTCTTCCTCGCGATCCACCAGATCGAGGGCCACATCGTCATACCCAACGTGATGGGGAGCGCGCTGCGGCTGCACCCGCTCCTCGTCATCTTCGGGCTCCTCGCGGGCGGTGAGATCTACGGTCTGCCGGGGGTGCTCGTGGCGCTGCCGCTCCTCGCAGCGGGGCGCGCGACCTGGGAGTTCTTCGCCGAGCGCGTCGCGCTCGAGCCGTGGACGGGGGCGACGATGCCGCTGCCGGTCGAGGTGGAGCCCGCGCCGGAGGCGCCGACGGTGTCCGTCGTACCGCCGGAACCCCCTGCGGCGCTCACCCGTTGAGCGCCGCAGAGCCGCTTCTCTGCGCGCGCGGCGTCTCGCGGCGGTTCGGCGACCACGTGGCGCTGCGCCCCACCGATCTCGACGTCCTGCCCGGCGAGGTGCTCGCGCTGATCGGCCCGAACGGCGCGGGGAAGTCGACGCTGCTCGCGATCCTCGCCGGCTCTCTCGAGCCCTCCGGCGGGCAGGTGCGCTGCCGTGACGGCGTGCGAGTCGGATGGATGCCGCAACGGACGGCGCACTACGGCCGGCTCACGGCTCGAGAGAACCTCGAGCTCTTCGCCCGCCTCGAGGGCGAGGCCGATCCGACCGCCGCGGCTGCGGAGCTACTGGCGCGCTTCGAGCTCCCGCGCGAGGAGCGGTCGAGCTCCACGCTCTCGGTGGGAAACCGGCAGCGGCTGAACCTCGCGATCTCGCTGCTCGGCGACCCAGACGTCCTGTTGCTCGACGAGCCGACTGCGGCGCTCGACCCCCGGCAGCGGCGGCGGCTCTGGGAGATGGCGGCCGGGGTGCGGGAGCACGGTGGAGCGGTCGTCTACGTGACCCAGAACGTCGAGGAGCTCCACTCCCTCGCCGACCGTGTCGCCGTGCTGCTCGACGGCGCCCTCGGCTTCGAGGGCACGATCGCGGAGTACGAGGCTTCGGAGGCCGCGGAGGCGCTCGCGTGAGGAACGTCCTCCTCCTCCTGCGGAAGGACCTCCTGATCCTGCGCCGCTCGCCGCTCCTGCTCGGCGTGCTGCTTGCCTACCCGATCGTGATCGCGCTCCTGATCGGCCTCACCGCGGGCTACGCGAACGCCAAGCCGCGCGTCGCTCTCGTCGACGAGGCGAACCTGCCGAAGACGCTCGTCGTCTCCGGCGAGACCTTCCACGTCGACACGACGATCAACGAAGTGAGCCGGAACGTCCGGCTCGTCCGCCTGAGCGGGGACGAGGCGGCGCGTGAGCTTCGGAGCGGTCGCATCGTGGCCTCGTTGACCATTCCCGCCGGGTTCGTCGAGGACCTGAAGAGCGGCGTCCGGAGCCCGCGACTCGTGCTTCGAACGACGGTGGGCGGGATCACGCCGCGCGTTCGCCAGCAGGTGCAGGCGCTCGTCTACACGCTCAACCGCAAGCTCCAGACAGCGTTCATCGACAACGACCTCGTCTACGTCGATCTGCTCCTTCACGGCGGCAGCGGCGTCGTGATCGGGCGCCGCTTCCACGTGCTCGGCCTGGACGGCGCCGACCGTGTTCTTCGCACCCTGCCGCGCGGGCCCCGCCTCGACCGCCTCCGCGACTTCGTCCACGACGCGCGCCTCGCTCTCTCGCTCACGGACGACGCCATCCGTGCGACGGCCCATCCGATCGAGCTGGACGAATCCTCCGACCACGGCCGCTCCTGGGCGCTTTCCGCGCAGGTGCAGTCCTACGCGCTCGCGCTGACGATCAGCTTTCTGACGCTGATGCTGGCGGCCGGCGCGCTCGCAGCCGAGCGCGACGAGAACGTGATCGGCCGGCTCTCGCGTGGGCTCGTGCGACTGTGGGAGCTCGTCGCGGCGAAGATCGCGCTCGCGGCGTCTGTCGCGCTCGTGCTGGGCTTCGCGGTCGCGCTCTGCTTCGGCGTCGTGATCCAGGTCGGCGGGGTCACGGGCGGCGAGCCGTGGCAGCGGCTGCCGCTGCTCCTGGTCGGCCTCGCCCTCGCCGGCGCGAGCCTCGGGGCGATCGGCGCGCTGCTCGGGGCGCTCGCGCGCGAGGCGCGCTCGGCCTCGCTCGTCGCGCTCCTCCTCGTCCTCCCGATCGTCTTCCTCGGCCTCGTCCCCCGAGAGATCGTGCCGCCCGCGGGCTGGGTGAGCGACGCCTTCCCGTTCGCCCACTCGGTGCGGTTCTTCAGCTCCGCGCTCTACGACGTGAGCCCGTGGGCGTCGGTGGGCCGGGAGGCTCTCTGGCTGCTCGGGTTGTGCGCGATCTTCGGGGCGTTCGCGCGGCTGGCAGCGCGTAGATTGTCCGCGTGAGCTTTCCCGAAGTCCGCCTGCGCCGCCTGCGCCGCACAGGCGCCCTGCGCGACCTCGTCCGCGAGACGCGGCTCGACCTGGCCGACTTCGTGATGCCGCTCTTCGTGGCGCCCGAGACGTTGCGCAACGAGGCGCTACCGCCGCTCGGTCGCCACTCAGTCGACGACCTCCTCCGGGAGACCGAGGAGCTCGTACGGCTCGGCGTCTCCGCCGTCCTCCTCTTCGGGCTGCCCGAGTCGAAGGACGAGGAAGGCTCGGGTGCCTACGAGGAGGACGGGATCGTCCAGCGGGCCCTCCGGGCTCTGCGGCCGCGGTTCCCCGAGCTGCTGCTGCTGACCGACGTCTGCCTCTGCGAATACACCGACCACGGCCACTGCGGCGTAGTCCGGGACGGAGGGGTCGACAACGACGAGTCGCTGGAGCTGATCGCCCGCGCGGCCGCGAGCCACGCGGAGGCGGGCGCCGACGCCGTCTGCCCGAGCGACATGATGGACGGGCGCGTCGGAGCGGTCCGCGAGGCGCTCGACGACCGGGGTTTCCAGGAGACGCCGATCGTCGCGTACTCGGCGAAGTACGCCTCCGCCTTCTACGGGCCCTTCCGGGAGGCCGCCGACTCGGCGCCCGCCTTCGGCGACCGCCGCTCCTACCAGATGGACCCGGCGAACCTCCGCGAGGCGCTGCGGGAGTGCGAGCTCGACGCGGCGGAGGGCGCGGACGTCCTGATGGTGAAGCCGGCGCTCCCCTGCCTGGACGTGATCTCCGCGGTGCGCGACGAGTTCGACCTGCCGGTGGCCGCCTACAACGTCTCCGGCGAGTACGCGATGGTGAAGGCCGCGGCGGCGCGCGGGTGGCTCGACGAGCGCCAGGCGGCGCTCGAGTCGCTGCTGGCGATCAAGCGGGCGGGGGCAGACATCGTCTTCTCGTACTGGACGAAGGAGCTCGCGGGCTGGCTCTGAGGGCCCGCAGCGAGCTGTACCGGCGCGCTCTCGAGGTCATCCCCGGCGGGGTCAACTCGCCCGTCCGCTCGATGCGCGCGGTAGGGCTCGACGAGCCGCTCTTCGTCCGCCGCGCCCAGGGCGCGTACCTAGAGGCGAGCGACGGGCGCCGCTACCTCGACTGGGTCTGCTCCTGGGGCCCGCTGATCTTCGGGCACGCCGACGAGGAGGTCGTCGAGGCGGTGACGAGGGCCGCGCGCGACGGTACGAGCTTCGGGGCGGCGACCGAGGCCGAGGTAGAGCTCGCCGCCGAGATCGTCGACGCGTTCCCGTCGATCGAGAAGGTACGGCTCGTGTCGTCGGGGACCGAGGCCTCCATGTCCGCGATCCGGCTCGCCCGCGCGTTCAGGCGGCGCGACCGGATCCTCAAGTTCGCGGGCGCCTACCACGGCCACGCGGACGCGCTGCTCGCCGACGCCGGCTCGGGGCTTGCGACGCTGTCGCTGCCGTCCAGCCCGGGCGTGCCGACGGGGGCGACCGCCGACACGGTCGTGAGCGCCTACAACGACCTCGACTCGGCGGCGGCCGCGGTGCTTCGCTACGGCGAGGACCTCGCCTGCATCCTCGTCGAGCCGGTCGCCGGCAACATGGGCGTCGTCCCGCCGCAGCCGGGCTTCCTCGAGGGATTGCGGGAGCTCTGCGACGCCTGCGGCGCGCTCCTCGTCTTCGACGAGGTGATCACGGGCTTCCGGGTGGCGCGGGGAGGCGCGCAGGAGCTCTACGGCGTCGAGGCCGACCTGACCATCCTCGGCAAGATCGTCGGCGGTGGGCTGCCGCTCGCAGCCTTCGGGGGCCGCGCCGAGATCATGGATCTCCTCGCACCCTCGGGCGAGGTCTACCAGGCCGGCACGCTGTCCGGAAATCCGCTCGCCACGGCGGCGGGACTCACGGTGCTGCGCCGGCTGCGTGATCCCGCGGCGTACGAGGAGCTCGAGCGCCGCGGCGCCCGGCTGGAGGAGGGTCTCGCCCGGTTCGGCTGGGTCCAGCGCGTCGGGGCGATGCTGACCCTCTTCATGGGGTCTGACCCCGTGCGGAACTTCGACGACGCGCTCGCCTGCGACACCGAGCGCTACGGCGAGCTCTTCCGCTTCCTGCTCGAGCGCGGCATCTACCTACCGCCCTCGCAGTTCGAGGCGTGGTTCCCCTCGCTCGCGCACGGCGAGGAGGAGATCGATCGAACGATCGAAGCGGTCCGCCTGTTCGTCGACGGCTGAGAGGCCGGGTAGCGGGTAGGGGCGATTGCTGCCCGGCTCGAGCTAACACCATCGGCTACGGTCGCGCGGTGAAGACAATCTCCATGGAGGATCCGCTCGCAGCCGCCGCCGTGGCGGCCATCCATGCCGGTGATCTTCCGGCGCTGCGGACGCTACTGGATCAGAACCCGGAGCTGGCCAAGATGCGGCTCGGGGGCTGCGAGCACGATCCGGCCGAGATGTCCCGCACCTTGCTGCACGTCGTGAGCGACCGGCCGGGCCACTTTCGGAACGGGGCGGCCACGTTCGCGGCGCTGGTGGCGGCCGGCGCAGAGGTGAACGCTCGCTTGGCGGGACCGCATACCGAGACTCGGCTGTACTGGGCGATCAGCAGCAACGACGTCGAGGTCCTCGACGCGCTGCTCGACGCGGGGCTGACATCGAAGCTGCCGGCGCGGTCGTCGCCGGCGGCACTCCGCTGGAGGACGCCATGACGTTCGGCGCGCGCACGCGCGACGAGCTCGATCGAGGAAGAGCCGGTCGTCTCGCGTGCTAGGGGCACCCCGGGTGTGGGAGACGATCAGCGACGAGGCGGTACGCGAGAGCGCGCTCTGGGGCGAGGCGCTCCTCCCAGGCGATCGCCGCGAACTGCTCCCGATCTTCTCGCCACTCGGCGAGGAGCGGTTCGCGCTCGGGCTCGAGACGATCTACGAGGGCTACCTCCTGCACTACGGGCGCTCGCGGCTCTTCGGGCCGCGCGACCGCGACACTGCGCTTCTCCTCGGCGACTACCTCTACGCGCATGGGCTCGTCCGGATCGCCGAGCACGAGGACGTGACGGCGGTTGCCGATCTCGCCGAGCTGATCTCGCTCTGCGCCCAGCTTCGCGCCGAGTCGCGCGCCGGGGAGGGCGCCGTCTGGGCGGCGACCGCCGCTCTTCTCGGCGCCGCGAGCGTCGAGCTAGAAGAGGCGCGCGAGACCCTCCGCTCCGCGGGCGATCCGGAGCCCCTGGAGACGCTCGCCCGTGAGCTCGCGGGGGAAGTGCGGCTCGACGTCGCACTCGTCGCCCACCGCGCCCGCGTCGGTTAAAGTCGCAGCCGTGCCGGCAGCCTTCCTCGCAGACGCCGCCACCGAGGGCAAGAACGTCATCCTCGGCATGCTCATCGTCGGCCTCGTCTTCGTGACGGTGATCGCCCTCGGCGAGCTCACGCACTGGCTCGGCCAGCGCCGCAAGACCGCGCGCCGCTAGCTCCGCTCGCTCGGGAGGCTGCCCAGAGAACCTCCTCGGCGAGGATGGAGAGGGGTTGGTATGCACGAGCCGGTAGGCGAGTGCATGTGCCCGGAGGGGGCGAAGGGGGGAACTCCGTTCCCCCCTTGGAGCGGAGGCGAAGCCGCAGCGATAACTCCTCGAAGGGTGTAGGCAGCCGGGGGGTCTCGGGGGGCG
>JBBRYP010000007.1:0-85985 GCA_038237515.1 Gaiellales bacterium | reverse complement strand
GCCTCACGCAACTTCCTGATGATCTGCTCCGGCGTATGCCGGCGCCTCGCATGCTGTCCCATCGCTTCGATTGTCCTCCTCGCCCGACCTGGGCAGTAAGACTCACGCAACGACCGGACCGACCTCAGGGGGTCACGCCAGTACGACTTGACCGACTTTGTCGCCGCCGTCAAGCGCGTGGCTGAGGGCGGCTCCGCGCTTGACCCCAGCGTCGTCTCTCAACTACTAGTGCGGCGTCTCCCAAGGTCTCACCGGAAACCGACGGCCCCCGACGCCGCACTATTCCGGCCGCTCGGCGCCGCCGCGACGACCCGATCGGCGAGTTGACGGCACGTGAGCGGGAGGTGCTCGAATTGATGGCGGAAGGGCTCTCTCCAACTCGGCAATCGCTGCGCGTTTGTTCCTGACCGATCGCGGCGTCGAAAAGCACGTGACGAGCATCTTCCAGAAGCTGCGTCTGCCGGTCGCCGCCGATACGCACCGGCGGGTACTGGCGGTCGTCGCCTTCCTGCAGTCCTAGGCTCGACACGCTTGAGGGAAAGGTGTGGTCAGCCACACCGAAGTCGCGAGCGAGCCTCATTTCCGCACGACCGTCGGGGTGCGAGCTTGAACACGTACCCCAAGAACCCCTCAGAAGGAGCCGGAAATGAGAGCACACAGCCACAAACTGCAGTCCGTTCTAAAGAGGCCGACGATCATGCACCACAGGAGGAACGCGGCTGCTGCGACAACCCCGCTGATCCGGGGGCCCCGCCACCGGCACCATGGCCACGAGGCGCCCCGCGGCAGGGCGAGCGGCATTCTCTTGCTCCTCTTGCTCGTCGCGCAGCTGATGGTCATCCTCGACATCACGGCGGTGAATATTGCGCTGCCGAGAATCGCAAGAGACCTCCAGCTCAGCGGCTCCGGATTCAGCTGGACGATCACGAGCTACACGCTCGTTTTCGGAAGTCTGCTTCTCTTCGGTGGCCGCGCAGCCGACCTGCTGGGACGTCGCCGGATGTTCCTGACCGGCCTCGGTGTCTTTACGACCTCGTCTCTCGCATCAGCGATGGCGGGCACAGCGGCCGCCCTCTTCGCGGCCCGCGCCGGCCAGGGCCTCGGCGCAGCGCTGCTCTCCCCAGCAGCACTCTCGATCATCATGACCGCCTTCCAGGGAAGCCAGCGAGCCAAAGCGCTCGCCGCCTGGGCAGCAGTCGGAGGCGCGGGGGCGGCCATCGGCGTCCTCGCCGGCGGCGTCCTCACCGAACTCGCCGATTGGCGGATGATCTTCTACGTCAATCTCCCGGTCGCAGTCGGACTTGCGGCTGCTGCAATGAAGATCATTCCGGCTGACGCGCAGAGGCCGCGCTGGCGCGGGCTCGACCTTCGCGGGGCCGCGATTGCCACAACCAGCCTGGGCGCGATTGTCTTCGCCATCAGCCAGGCTGAGACGGTCGGTTGGACTTCCCTCCGCACTCTCGGTTTCGGCCTTGGCGGCCTTGCTGGACTCGCCGTGTTCGCCACGCTCGAGCGCCGCACCGACGCACCGCTCCTCCGTATCGAGCGGCTGGCAGATCGCGCCGTCGGCGGCGGCCTCTTCCTGATGCTCGCGGCCGCCGGGTCGATTTTCGGGCTCTTCCTGCTCGTCTCGCTCTACCTGCAGAACGTCCTCCACATGGGGCCGCTCTCTACCGGCCTCGCCTTCATCCCCCTCGCAGTAACGGCAGGAATCGGTGCTCACCTGGCCGGTCACATCATCAGCCAGAGAGGTGTGCGCGGGCCGCTCGCCGGAGCGTTCGCGGTCACCGCAGGCGGCATGACGCTCCTTGCGCACGTCGGTGAGAACGGCAGCTACCTGCGGGACGTATTGCCCGGCATGCTGATCGCCGGGGCCGGTCTCGGCGTCGCCGTCGTCTCGGTCTCCGTCGCGATCCTCACGGGTGCTCGTCCGGAGGAGGCGGGGATGCTCTCGGGTCTCAACTCAACGGGTCACGAGATCGGCGGCACGATCGGCATCTCCATCTTTTCCACGATCGCCGCTGGCACCACCGGCGCCCTCGCGGGGTCACACGCCGCTTCCGGGATCGCTCACTCCTTCCTCGCCGCCGCGCTCCTCGCAGGTGTCGCCGGCCTGGTCGCACTGGCAGTCCTCCCGAGGTCGCGTCACTTCCTGCCGAAGCTGCGGCTGAACCCGCAAGCGATGCCCATTCACTGAAGCAGGACCGATCACCGCCGCCGAAGCGGCCGACGCCCCCAGCGCGCGGCCGCACGAACGCCGAGCGCAGCTTCGCAGGCATCAGCGACACCTCTTTCGAAGCGTAGGCGAGCGATCTCGATGCCAAGCAAGCCGAGATCGCTCGCGGAGCCGGCGATGCTTCTGTCCGAGCGCCCGGCGAGGCACCAGGTCTCAGCGGCACATCCTGACGCCTGTGTGAATGAGCGTTGCGAGAGCCGAACCAGGAATTGTTTCGACAGGGAGGCGCCTGGCCTCCCTCTCTCGTTTGGGCGGACCGGAGCGACTGGTGCCTTCATCGGCGCGGGAGCATCAGGCGCGTGCGGAGGCGCGTCAGCTCCCGCATCTCAACCCGTACTCGAGTGTTCGAGAATGCTCCGCTTATACCCTTCCGAGGGAGCTAAACCGCCAAGTCGAACCCCGTGATGCGAGCTGCTCGCGACCGCGGATCACGAGGATGCCTCGATCAGGTACCAGGCGTGAGCGGCGTCATCCCCAGCGGCGTGCATCAGGGGTACGCGTCGTTCTTCGAGCACGATCACGTCGACGCGAGGGAACGAGTCGAGCCTTACGGTACGCGACACTATCGTCCCCGAGAGAGAGGAGAGGCATGACCGAGGAAGCGCAGCTGCAGAAGACGCCCTCCGGCCTGGAGCCCGCCGGCGAGGGTTGGTTCGTCGTCAACGTCCGCGACACGGCGTGGATGACGCACGACGCGTTCGGCTCCGGCTGCGTGTTCGAGAGCCGCCAGAACGCGCCGTTCCCGGAGCTCGGGATCAACATCGGCGTGCTGCGGCCCGGTCAGCCCGCGTGCCTCTACCACGAAGAGAGCGCGCAGGAAAACTTCCTCGTCATCGCCGGCGAGTGCCTGCTGCTCGTAAACGGCGAGGAGCGGCCGCTGCGCGCGTGGGACTTCGTACACTCGCCGGCCGGCACCGAGCATGTGATCGTGGGCGCCGGCGACGGGCTCTCGATCGTGCTCGCGGTGGGCGCGCGGCCCGAGCCCGAGTGGCTGCGCTACCCCGTCTCCGAGCTGGCGGTGAAGTACGGCGCGAGCGCCGACGAGGACACGACGGAGCCACGCGAGGCTTACGCTAGTTTCGACCGCCCGCAGCCGGGCCGTCCCGACGACTGGGATCAGTTGCCCTGGGCTTGAGAAGCTTCAAAGCCCGAACAGGCTGCCCCGGCTGCGCGAGCGTGCTGCCACCTGAGCACCGGCATGTGCCGCCCTCTCCGGGACACGAGCCTCGCAGTTCGTAGACCCCGCGTCGGACGCGGTGGAGCGGCGGTCGCCGGCGAATGTGGGCGGAGAGGATGCTTTTGACGGACGACCAGCAGAGCCACCTGCCGAGGAGCGTGGTCGCTGCAGCGGGGACCTCGGAGGCTCGCAGTGGCCGCCCCGCCAGCTCGAGAACCTGCGTGACCGTTTTCGAGCATCGGGTTCGGCCTCGAAGGCGCCGGCGGGGTCGTCGCGGGCTGCCAAGAGCCTTCTCGAGCGATCTCTGACTGCGCGCCTTTTTTCTTGACCGTCATCCCGGGACTCCGTAGGTTGTCCCGCGTCGTTCGTTCCCGATCTCGACCCTAAGGAGGCAGCATCCTCATGGACCTGGTCCGGGGCAACCACCACCTCACCTTCTGCGTCGGGCCGGCCCAGGAGGACTATGACTTCCACACCAAGACGCTGGGCCTGCGCAGCATCAAGAAAACCGCGCTCTACGACGGCCAGGTTCCCGTCTACCACCTCTACTACGGAAACGCCTTCGGTGACGGCGGGACCGTCCTGACCAGCTTTCCGTTCCGGCAGCAGGGCGTCATGGGTAGGCGTGGGACGAACCAGATCTCGAGCCTCAACCTCTCCGTTCCGGTCGAGTCCCTCGGGTTTTGGGCAGATCGAATCGCGCAGGCCGGAATCGATTCGGAGGAGGCTGATCGCTTCGGGACGCCGCGGCTCGAGTTCGCGCACCCGTGCGGGATTCCGTACTCGCTCGTCGCCGACGGGGAAGGCGATCCGGCACGCTCGTGGGAGAAGGGTGGGGTCTCGGCCGACCAAGCTATTCTCGGCACGCACGGCATCACCGTCTCCCTCGCCTACCCCGACGAGATGGTCGACTGGCTCACGGACGGCGTCGGCGCCAAGCACTCCTCGTCCGACAACGGGCGCGAGCGCTTCCAGCTCGGCAACTCCGGCCGGGGCCGGTGGATCGAGCTCGTGCACGAGCCCGACTTGCCGCCCGCGACATGGCGCTTCGGCGAGGGCACCGTCCACCACGCGGCCTACGACATCGGCGACTCGGAAGCGCAGCTGAAGCTGAAAGGATGGCTCGAGGGCCTCGGCTACACCGACACCTCCGACGTGAAGGACCGGGGGTACTTCATGTCCATCTACACCCGCACGCCGAGCGGGGCGCTCTTCGAGTTCGCGTGGTCGAAGCCGGAGCTGTGGACACTCGACGAGCCGGCGGATCGGCTCGGCGGATCGATGCAGATCCCGCCCCCGTTCGCACACGCCACCGAAGAGATGATGGCCTACCTGGAGCCGATCCAGGCTTAAGGGCCTAGGGCTACATACGGGCAGACGCGAGGGCGGCACCCTCGGCGAGGGAGCCCAGCTTCGACCAAACGATGCTCGGATCGACCACAGACAGGCCGGCCCAGGTGCCGAAGCCACAGTCGGTGCTCGCCAGCACGCGGTCGGCTCCGACGACCTCCGCGAAGCGGCAGATCCGCTCGGCGACGAGCTCGGGATGCTCGATGTAGTTCGTCGTCGTGTCCACGACTCCCGGCATCAGCACCTTGTCGCCGGGAATCCTGGCCGTGCTCCATACCTTCCACTCGTGCGCGTGCCGTGGGTTCGACGCCTCGAAGGAGATCGTCGCGGGCTTCGCGCGGAGGATGACGTCGACGATCTTCTCCAGCGGGATGTCGAGGTGGTGCGGGCCCTCGTAGTTGCCCCAGCAGACGTGCATCCGCACCCGATCCGCCGGCACGTCGCGGAGCGCTTGGTTGATCGCCTCGACGTGGGTCTCGGCACTCTCGACGAACTCTTCGTCGCTGTTGTTCCGGTACATGATGTGCCTGCCCATAGCCAGGTCGGGGGCGTCCACCTGCAGGTAGAGGCCGGAGCCGACGATCGTCTCGTACTCCGTCTTCATCGCCTCGGCGAGCGCGCCGAGGTAGTCCTCCCTCGAGGCGTAGTGCTCGTTCGGCAGGAAGAGCGCGACGATCCCCGGGGAGGGAGCGTTCATGAACGCACCGTCGACGCCGGTTCCCGCGCGAGCGGCCTCGAAGCGGGCGATGTCCTCTTCGAGCGGCCGGCCGTTCGCGTACGCGACTTCGCCCCGGCAGATGGGACGGACGTACCTCGGCGCGGTACCCTCGGCAACCTGTCGGTCGCGCCAGCTGGGGTAGGCGTCCAGATCCGCAGGCGTCGCCCGTGGTACATCTCCGAGCTCATAGCCGCTGAGCCGGTGCCGAACGTACGTCGCGTAGCCGATCTTGCTCATCTCGCCGTCGCTGACGATGTCGACGCCCGCGCGCTCCTGCTTGCGCACGATGTCGTGGACCGCCTGATCGAGGAGCCGTTCGTAGGCTTCGCGATCGATCTCTTCGCCTCGGTCCTCGGCTTCCACGAGCGCGAGGAGCTCCTGTGGTCGCGGGAGGCTCCCGACGTGGGTCGTCCGAATCCGGGTGGCTACCACTCTCGCTCTCCTCCTTCTGCCGACCACTCTGCCGGCTGTCCTGACCTCGCAGCGGCGAAATGGTTGCTGGGGCGTTGAAGGGGCATCCGGAGCCTGTCTATCATTGCTTAACAGCCCATGGGCTTGGGGCAAACCGACCCTTTCCAGCGGAGGTAGTCATGGCGCAGGTCGCGAGCGAGAACAAGGCCGGGCAGGCCGGCGGAGCGGCGCGTCCGATGAACGGCGCGGAGTATCTCGAGAGCCTCCGCGACGGGCGCGAGGTCTGGATCTACGGCCAGAAGGTCGAGGACGTGACGACACATCCCGCCTTCAGGAACGGAGCGCGTAGCATCGCGCGGCTCTATGAGGGCCTGCACGATCCCGAGACGAAGGACGTCCTGACCGTCGAGACCGATACCGGCAGCGGCGGCTACACGCACCCTTTCTTCAAGGCGCCGATGTCGGCGCAGGATCTCGTCCGCGGTCGCGACGCCATCGCGGCTTGGCAGCGGATGACCTACGGTTGGATGGGCCGAAGCCCTGACTACAAGGCGGCATTCCTCGCCACCTACGGCCCGAACGCCGACTACTACACTCCGTTCGAGGACAACGCGAGACGCTGGTACAAGGAGGCACAGGAGAAGGTCTTCTTCATGAATCACACGCTCGTGAACCCCCCGGTCGACCGGAGCAAGGAGATCCACGAGGTAAGCGACGTGTTCGTCCACAAGGTGAAGGAGACCGACGAGGGAGTGATCGTCCGGGGCGCGAAGATGGTCGCGACGGGCTCCGCCTTCTCGAACTACAACTTCGTGTCCTACCACGGCAACGTGCCGATCAAGAAGGAGGAGTACGCCATCTCCTTCTTCGCACCGATGGACTCACCGGGCGTCAAGCTCCTCTGCCGCCCCTCGTACGAGTTCACAGCGGCCGCGGTCGGCAGTCCGTTCGACTATCCGCTCTCGAGCCGCTTCGACGAGAACGACGCCGTCCTGATGTTCGAGGACGTACTCATTCCCTGGGAGAACTTCCTGATCAACGGCAACCTCGAGATCGCCTCGACCTACCACCTGACGGGTTTCATCTGGCGGGCGATGCTGCAGGGATGCACCCGTCTCGCCGTCAAGCTCGACTTCCTCGCAGGCGTGTTCATCAAGGCGCTCGAAGCGACCGGCACGATCGAGTTTCGCGGCGTTCAGGCGTCGATCGGGGAGCTGATCGCGTGGCGGAACACCTTCTGGGCCCTGACGGATGCGATGTGCCACAACCCGGTGCCCTCGGCGAGCGGCAGCGTCCTGCCGAACATCGAGGCCGCATCCGCTTACCGGATCCTGTCCAACATCGCAATGCCGAAGATCACGGAGATCATCCAGAACCAAGTCGCCGGTGCGATGATCGTGCAGCCTTCGAATGCGGTCGACTGGAAGAACGAGGAGCTCCGGCCGCTGCTCGACCAGTTCTACCGCGGGTCGAACGGGATCGAGGCAATCGACAAGATCAAGCTGATCAAGCTCCTCTGGGACGGGGTCGGGAGCGAGTTCGGCGGCCGGCACGAGCTGTACGAGCGGACGTACTCGGGCAGCCACGAGCTCACGAGGCTCGAGTGCTTTTGGATGGCGAAGGGAGATGGAACCGTCGACAGGATGAAGGGGTTCGCCGAGCAGTGCATGGCGGAGTACGACCTCGACGGCTGGACGGTGCCGGACCTGATCAATCCGGACGACGTCAGCCTGATCCTGAAGGGCGTACAACGCTGAGCGCCACCGCTGCGCAGACGACGCCGGCGGACATCAGCGACGGCGTCGTCGCGAGCTTCGAGGGGTGCATCGATGCCCGACTGCGTGAGGTCCTGCAGAGCCTCGTCCGCCACCTGCACGCGTTCGCGGCGGAGGTCAGGCTGACGCAAGAGGAGTGGGAGGCGGGAATCTCGATCCTCACGCAGACCGGCCACATCACCGACGACCGGCGCCAGGAGTTCATCCTCTGGTCCGACTCGCTCGGACTCTCCATGCTCGTCGACGCGCTCGCGAACCCGCTGCCGCCGGGAGCGACCGAGTCGACGGTGCGCGGCCCCTTCTACGTCCCCGGCGCACCCGAGCGTGGGTACGGAGAGTCTCTCGCGGAGAGAGGCGGCTCGGGAATCCCGGCCTGGGTTCATGGACGGGTTCTCCGCCTTGACGGGGAGCCGGTAACGGGGGCGGAGCTCGACGTCTGGCAGAACGGCGATGACCGGCTCTACGCGATGCAGGATCCGAACGCACCCGAAGAGCACCTGCGCGGGCTCTACCGAACGCGCGATGACGGCACGTACGCTTTTCTGGCGGTACGGCCGACGCCTTACACGATCCCGGCTGACGGTCCCGTCGGTCAGATGCTGGAGGCGACGGGCCGCCATCCGTGGCGCCCGGCGCACATCCACATGATCGTCCGTGCGCCTGGGTACGAGACCGTGACGACGCACATCTTCGACCGGGAGAGTCCGTACCTCGACTCGGATGCCGTCTTCGCCGTGAAGCCGTCGCTCCTGCGGGCCTTCGTGCCTCGCGCTCCGGATGATCCTGACCGTCCCGCGGGCATCAGCGGCGAGTGGGTGTCGGTCGAGAACGACCTCGTGCTCGCTCCCGTCTAGCCTTTGGCTCGCCCTACGGCTTGACGTTCTGATTCAGTCGGAACACGTTGTCGGGGTCGTAGGCGCGCTTCACCTCGACAAGGCGCTCATAGTTCGGGCCGTACGAGTCGCGCACCGGGTCGACGTCGGCAACCTCGTCCGCATCCAGGTAGTTGGAGTAGCGTGGCTCCGCGACGAAAGGGTGGATGGCCTCGAAAACGCCGCGGGTCCAAGCGACGTTGCCGGCGCTTGCGGCCGGCGCGTCCCAGACCGACGTCATGAGGAAGTTGTAGCCCGGCTGACGGTGCGGGACGGCCGTCGCCTCGACGGGCACCCGCGTCACCGCCCCATGCAGGTTCTCGATCACAAACGTCGTACGGGGGGACGGCGCCGTACGAAACGAGGCGACGATCTGCGCGATCGCGTCGTCGGAGAGCGCCCGCAAGAACCTCGACTTCCAGTAGTTGAGCGCGCCCCTGGGGTAGTTCACGTCGAGCAGAGAGTTGACGATCCTGTACTCGGATGGCCCGAGATCGAGAGCGACGGCTCCGCGGAGCCGACGCAGTGGCGCGAGGTCGCGCTTCGCCTGCGCCTGGCCGCCGAGATGGCAGCCGAGGATGCCGACGAGCTGTTCGCCCTCAGGCGTGTGGAGCAGCGCGGCGTTCATGGTCAGGTCGTCGGGGCCGTCGGTGGTCAGCTCACGGTAGAGGGCGAGCACCTCGGGTGCGCGCTCGACCGGAAAGCTCGCCTGGATCGCCGTGACGACGGGGCCGACTGGGTGGACGTGGAACTCGAGCTCGATGGCGGCGCCGAAGTTGCCGCCGCCGCCGCGGATCGCCCAGAAGAGATCGGTGTTCTCCTCCTCGCTCGCCCTCAGCACGCGGCTGTCGGCGGTCACGACCTCGGCGGCACGAAGGTTGTCACACGAGAGCCCGTAGCGCCCCATCAGCCAGCCAAGCCCCCCGCCGAGCGTCAGTCCGGCCACGCCCGTGCTCGAGATCATTCCGCCGGTCACGGCCAGTCCGTTCGCCTGCGTCGCGGAGTCCATGACGCCCCACGTAGCCCCGCCCTGCGCGCGCGCGTTCCGCGCCTCGCGATCGACGTCGACCTGGCGCAGTCCGGCGAGGTCGACCATGACCCCGCCGTCGGTGACCGCTGTGCCTGCGACGTTGTGGCCCCCGCCGCGCACCGAGATCTCGAGCTCGTGGGCGCGAGCGTAGGCGATCGCGGCGGCGGCGTCTCCCGCGTCCCCGCAGCGGGCGATCAGCGCCGGCCGCTTGTCGATCATGCCGTTGTGGACCCGGCGGGCCTCCTCGTAGCCGGAGTCGCCGGGGCGCAAGAGCGCGCCGTGGAAGGTCGCGAGCGGGTCAGCGGCCACCGGCGCCGATCGTAGAGCAGGCCCTTCGGCCCATCAAGCGCCACTGAACACTTTGGCAATTGACAGCGGGGGCCTCGGCGGCGGAAAATCCAAGGCGACACGGCAGGAGAAGTGAACATTGACAAGGGGAGCCGTCACCGGCGGTCGGCTCCGGGCGACTGCGCGGTGTTCAGCAGCACACGACAAGGGGAGGTGGAGCTGATGCGTCGAGGTCGGAGATTGTTGCGCTCGGGCGAGTCGAACTGGGACGACACCTACGACGTCGTGGTGGTTGGAGCGGGCGCCGCAGGCTTTCCGGCGGCGTTGAACGCCGCCTCCCGCGGCTCGAGCACGGTCATCCTCGAGAAGGCGGCGGAGCCGGGCGGAACGATGAAGAAGTCCGCTGCCTGGTACTGGATCCCGAACAACTCCGGCATGCAGCAGGACGGCAAGCCCGACGAGAAGGAGGGCTTCCTGCGTTACTGCGCCCGGCTCGCGCGACCCCAGACCTTCAATGGCAACGGCTCCACGTACGGCTTCAGCGACTGGGAGTACGCGGCGGTCTCGGCGCTGTACGACAACGCGGCCACGGCGAACGACCGGCTCAGCGAGATCGGCGCGATCAAGCCTCTCTACTCGCCGGAGATCCCCGACTACCACTCGACGATCCCCGAGGCCTCCGCGCCCTACGGCCGGACGCTTCAGATCGATCGCGGCGACGGCGAGATGGGCAAGGGCGACGTCCTTCTCGGGCAGTTCCTCGCCGCCTGCGAGGAGCACCACGTACCCGTGCTCACGAATCATCGGGTCGAGTCGGTCTACGTCGACGACGACGACGGCGTGGTCGGCGTGCGCGCCGCGGGCAAGGACATCAAGGCGCGCCAGGCCGTGATCTTTGCCACCGGCGGCTTCACCCACGACGACGAGCTCCGTAGGAACTTCCTGCCGGCTCCGATCTTCGGTGGCTGCGCGGCGGTATCGAACGAGGGCGACTTCGTCCACATCGCAACCGCGCTGGGACTGCCGCTGCGCAACATGAACTACGCCTGGATGGCGCCGATCCCCTTCGAGATCGCGCTCTCCAAGTCGCCCTACCTGAGCGGCATGTTCGCTGTGCCCGGCGACAGCATGATCTGGGTCGACAAGTACGGGAACCGCGTCGTCAACGAGAAGACGATCTACAACGAGCTCGCGATGTCGTTCCTGCAGTTCGACCCGGGAAAGCTCGAGTACCCGCGCCTGCTGATCGTGATGGTGTGGGATCAGCGGACGTCCGACCTCTGGCGGGCAGTGGATGCCCAACCGCCCACCACGCCGCCGCGGCTCGCACTCGACAACTACGGCAACGTCGTCTACGACGACTTCCACGTCATCACGGGCGACACCCTCGACGAGCTCGCCGGGAACGTGGAGGGCCGGCTCGCCGAGCTGGCGCCCCACACGGGCGGATTCGCACTCGACGCCTCCTTCCGGGAGAGCCTGCCGAAATCGATCGCCCGCTTCAACGAGCTCGCCGCGACGGGCAAGGATGTCGACTTCGGTCGCGGAGACAACCCGATCGAGCTGGTCTTCAATGGTGAGGCGCGCGAGGGGAACGACACCGGCAACCCGACGATGTACCCGATCGCGGACTCAGGGCCGTACTACGCAACACTCGTCTGCGCGGGGACGCTCGACACGAAGGGCGGTCCCATGACGAACCCGGACGGGCAGGTCCTGGACGCTGACGGGGAGCCGGTGCCTGGCCTCTATGCAGCCGGCAACTGCGCCGCGAACCCGTCGTCCCAGGCGTACTGGGCGGGCGGAGGGACGATCGGTCCCTACTTCACGTTCGCGTACCTCGCGTCCGAGCACGCGGTCCAGCAGGCGCGCCGGTAGCGGGGCGTTGGTGGCTCGCGGCGAGAGGACGATGTTCGTCCGCAGGGCGAGGCTCGCCTTGCCTTCGCTCGTGAGCAACGTTCTCGTCGGCTCGGGTTTCGTGCCCGTCTGGCTCGCGACGGGTGTGTTGCTCGTCGT
The DNA here is from genome assembly GCA_038237515.1 of Gaiellales bacterium. Lineage (GTDB taxonomy): Bacteria > Actinomycetota > Thermoleophilia > Gaiellales > Gaiellaceae > JBBQDZ01. The sequence continues at coordinate 74,112 of JBBRYP010000007.1, read as the reverse complement.
CGCCGCGATCATCGCCCCCGAGACGCTGTCGAGCGACTCGCTCAGCAGCGGCGTTCTTCCCTTCATGACGTTCCTCGTCGTCGCGTCACTCGGGCAGATGCTCGTGATCATGACGGGCGGGATCGACCTCTCGATCCCCGGCGTGGTCGTGCTCGTCGCCAACCTCCTCGTGGGCGTCGGCACCGGCGAAAACGGGCGGATCGGCACGGCGATCGTGGTGTGCCTCGCTTTTGCGGGGCTCGTCGGGCTCGTCAACGGCCTCCTGATCAGCGTCGCGGGGCTCAACCCGCTGATCGTCACACTTGCCGTCGGGCAGATCGTGATTGGAGTGACGGTCGGCTACGCGCGGACGATCGCGAACGAGTCGGCGGTGCCGCCCGGCCTCTCGTCCTGGGCGATCCGGGACTTCCTCGGGGTCAGCTGGATCTTCTGGGTCGGCGTCCTGCTGACTGTCGTCCTCGCGCTCGGCCTCCGCTACACAACCGTCGGGCGACGCTTCCAGCTCGTTGGTGCGAACCGACAGGCCGCCTGGCTCGGCGGCGTCCGCGTCCAAGCGTACGTCGTCTTCGCGTACTTCGCCGCGGCTCTGATGTACGGCATCGCCGGCATTCTGCTCGCGGCGTTCATTCGAAGTCCGAGCATCGACCTCGGCGACCCGTATCTCCTCGGGCCGATCGCCGCTGTGGTGATCGGGGGAGCCTCGCTCGCAGGTGGTCTCGCGAGCGTGACATCGACGTGGGTGGCGGCCTTTGCGCTGACGCTGCTCGCCCAGATGCTGCGCGTGCTCAACCTGAGCACTGCGTGGCAGTACGTCGTCTACGGAACGGCGATCGCTGCAGGGATGGTGATCTCCGGCGACCGGATCGTCGGCTTACTCGGAGGCCTGCTCCAGCGCTCGCGCGTTCGCGCGTTGCTCGGTCAGAGCGACGCGGAGGACGAGAGGAGGGAGGTGCTCGGGAGGGGAGCGGCATCGGTGTAGCTCGGCCGGGAGCGGTAGACGCTCCGCGGAACTCGAAGCACGACAAGGAGGGCGCAAGTGCTCACCAAGAAGAGGCTCAACGGACCGAGGCTGGCGGTGATCGTGCTGGCCCTGGGACTCGTCACTGCCGCCGGGGCTATCGGCTCGCGCGGCAAGAGCTCAGACGAGATCTACAAGGCGAACCCCAAGTTGCTGGTGAAGGCATTCGGAACGGCGCAAGGTGTTCCGAAGCCCGTGCTCGCAGCCGTCCACCGGGCGGGCATCCCGTTCACCGGTGCGAAGCTCCAGCTGGCGCTGAAGTGCTGGAAGGAGAACACCTGCAGCACCGGGACGAACGGCAAGTTCACGGTCGCCCTGGCCGACGGGTTCGGCGAGAACGTCTGGCGTGAGGTCACGCACATGGAGTTCGTGCTCGGAGCCCTCACCTATCCCGAGGTCGGCAAGATCATCTACGTCAGCGGTCAGAACAACACCCAGAAGCAGATCTCCGACTTCCGCAGCCTAATCGCGCAGAAGGTCAACCTGATCGTCGGATTCCCGGACGCCGGCCCCGCGATGCTGCCGAGCTACCGGCAGGCCACCCAACGCGGCATCGTCGTCGTCCCCTACACCTCGACGCCGGGCGGTAAGCCCGGGAAGGACTTCACGTCGTTCATCGCGGAGGACCTCTGCCAGCTCGGCAAGAACTTCGCGGGCGTGCTGAACACGCACGTGAAGAGCGGCAAGGTCGTCTTCCTCGGCGGCACGCCCGGCAACGGCCTCTCCAAGGCCTGGCAGGCATGCGAGAAGCCGGCGCTGCACAAGAGCATCCAGGTCGTCGGCACCGCCGACACCAACTGGACGCGGCAGGGCACGCTCCAGGCGATGTCCGGGTTCCTGAGCAAGTACCCCGACCTCAAGGGAATCAGCTACGAGTACTCGGATGGGTTCCTCGGCGGCGTTCAGGCCTACCAGGCCGCCAAGAAGCCGCTGAACGTCGTGCTCACGCTGCGGACGGACGAGATGGACCTGTTCTGCCAGTGGAAGAAGATCGGCAACCCGAACTTCAAGATCTTCTACTCGCAGGGCGGCAACTTCCAGTCGCGGATCGCCCTGACGACCGGGATGATCAAGCTCAACGGCGGCAGTGTTCCCTCGACCGTCGTGCTGCCCGCGAAGATGCGGCAGGTGACTGCGAAGACCTGCAATCCCAACGTACCGGGGCAGACGGCGGCATCGACGCTCGTGCCGAACAACGTGCTCTCGGCGATGTACAAGAAGTAGGAGGGCGAGCTGGTCGCGAAGCGATTCCGAGGATGACGTCGACCCCGCCGGTGATCGCCCTGTCGCTGCAGGGCGTCTGCAAGCGGTTCGGCGCGGTGCAGGCGCTCCAGGACGTGAGCTTCGAGTGCCGCGCCGGCGAGATCCATGCCGTGGTCGGTGAGAACGGATCCGGCAAGTCGACGCTCCTCGGGATCGCGAGCGGCTTCCTCGTCCCCGACGAGGGCTCGGTCGAGATCGGCGGCGTGCGCCTGCACACGGGACACGCCGCCGAAGCTCACCAGCTCGGCCTCACGATGGCCTACCAGACGTACTCGCACATCCTCGATCTCTCGGTCGCGGAGAATCTCTACCTCGCGGCGCCCGTGGCAGAGCGCCCGACGTTCAGAAGCATGGATGGGTGGGCCGAAGGCAAGCTCCGCGAGTACGACGTCCACGTCGCGCCGACGGCGCGCATCGGCGGGCTGCCGCTCGGCCTCCGGCAGTTTCTCGAGGTCGTCAAGGCGCTTCTCTCGAGCCCGAAGGTGCTCCTGCTCGACGAGCCGACAACGGCTCTCGGGCCGGGCGAGGTCGAGCACCTGCACTCGATCGTGCTCGATCGGGCGGCCACCGGGGTCGGGATCGTCTACGTCAGTCACCGTCTCCCCGAGGTGCTCGAAGTCGCCGGCCGCGTCACGGTGCTCCGTGACGGTCAGAGCCAGGGCACGCATCGGGCGGCCGAGATGTCCGAGGAGACGCTCGTGTCTTTGATGATCGGCCGGCCCATGGAGCTGGCCTTTCCCGATCGCGCCGGTGCCGCGACGGAGCGGGATGTCCTGCTGAGGGTCTCCCAGTTCAGTGCGCCGCGATTCGGGCCACTCGATCTCACCCTCCGCAAAGGGGAGATTCTCGGGCTGGCGGGGGCCGAGGGAAACGGGCAGCACGAGCTGCTGCGGAGCCTCGCCGGCGTCGAGCGGGCGGCTGGCTCGGTCGAGTGCAACGGCGCGAAAGTCGACCTGCGCTCGCCGTTCGGCGCGCTGCGATCAGGCATCATGCTCCTCAGCGGCGACCGAACCCGCGAGTCGCTCTTTCCCGTCCTCGGCATCCGGAGCAATGCGACGATCCAGGTGCTGCGCCGGTTCAGCAAGCTCGGCTGGCTGTGGCGCGGCCGGGAGCGGACGGAAGTCGAGCGGCTCGTCGAGCGGCTGAAAGTGCGCACGCCTTCGATCGAGCAGCCGGTTCGGTTCCTGTCCGGCGGCAACCAGCAGAAGGTCTGTCTGACGCGGCCTTTCCTCCGCGACGTGCACGTCCTACTCGCCGACGAGCCGACGCAGGGCGTGGACGTCGCGTCGCGCTTCGACATCTACAAGGCGCTGCGGGCGAAGGCGGATCAGGGCGTTGCGATGATCGTCAAGTCGAGCGACCCGATCGAGCTGTCCGGCCTCTGCGACCGCGTGATCGTCATCTCCCGCGGGCGGATCATCGACGAGATCCAGGCCGAGGATCTGAACGAGCGGCGGATCATCGAGGGAATCGTCCACTCCCGGCGGCGGGCCCCGGTGCAGGCGGAACAGGCCGCGCGTGCCTGAGCCTGCGGCGGGCATCGCGGCGCCGGTCCGTCCCGTCCGCCGCGTGCCGGGCTGGCTGCCGGTCGCGATGATGGGGCTCCTGATGTTCGGGATCGGGGCGTACGCCGCCTCGCGCTCGGCGGACTTCCTGTCCCAGTTCAACCTGAACACGCTGCTCGGCTCGAGCGGCGCGCTGCCGCTCGCGCTCGTGGCCATGGGACAGGCCTGCGCGCTCATGGTCGGGGGCTTCGACATCTCGGTTGGCGCGCTGATGACGTTCGTGGTCGTGGTCGGCTCGTACCTGCTCGCGGCGAGCTACGCCTGGTACCAGCTCCTGCCGGCCTCGCTGGCGCTGCTCGGGATCGGGCTGGTCGTGGGGCTCGTGAACGCCGGCCTCATTCGGAGGCTGCGCCTTCCGTCGATCATTGCGACGCTCGCCACCCTGAGCGTGCTCCAGGGGCTCTCGCTGAAGCTCCGGCCGGTGCCCGGCGGCGAGATCAACTTCGACGTCACGCAGTGGCTGAACAAGAGCTGGGGCTTCGTGCCGGTGGCGTTCGTCGCCGTCGTCGTCCTCGCGATCCTCGGCGACCTCTGGCTCTACCGGACGCGCAGCGGCCTGACCGTGCGGGCGGTCGGCCTCGACGAGAGCTCGTCGCGGCGGCTGGGCGCGCCGTCGGAGCGCGTCAACTGGGGAGCTTTCGTCGCCTCGTCGCTCCTCGCGTCCCTCGCCGGTTTCTTCCTCGCCGCGCAGGTGGGTATCGGGGATGCGCGTGTCGGCTCGAGCTACGCCCTGACGAGTATCGCCGCCGCCGTTCTCGGCGGATCGAGCCTCGCCGGCGGGAGGGGGTCGTTCGTCGGCGCCGTGATCGGCGCCCTGTTCCTCTCGCTGATCATCAACATCCTGCCGCTGCCGAACATCCTTCCAGGCTTCCTGCGAGAGTGGAGCGACGCGCTGCCGCTAATCAGCATCGGCGCGCTCACGTTGCTCGCGCTGGTCGTCTACCAGGGGCCGGATCTCTGGGCGCGGCTGAGGGCGGGGTGGGCCAACATCTTCGGCTCGCGCACGAGCCGGGCAGCAGCGCGCAGCTAGCCCGCGAGCGAGGCTGGAGTCTCGAGAAGCTCGCGGACGCGCGCGAGGAAGCGGGCCGAGTCCGCCCCGTAGAGAATCCGGTGGTCGCTGACGAGCGTCGCATTCATCAAGGTGGCTGCGGCGAAGGCGCCATTCGGAGCGACGACTGGCCGCCGCTCGACCGAGCCGACGGCGAGGATCGCCGCCTGCGGCGTGTTGAGGAGGGCCTCGAAGCGCCTGATTCCGAACATGCCGAGGTTGGAGACGGTGAAGGTGCCGCCTTCGAGCTCCGACTGCGCGAGCTTTCCGTCCCGCGCCTTCGCGGCCACCTCTCGCGTCTCACGCGCGATCGCGGCAAGCGGCTTCGCGTCCGCGTCGCGGATGACCGGCACGAGGAGCGCGTCGTCGGCGGCGACGGCGATACCGATGTTCACGTGCTCGTGCTGACGAAAGCCTTCTTCGGTGTACGAGGCGTTTACCCGCGGGTGCTCCCGGAGCGCGAGTGCACAGGCCTTGACCACGAGGTCGTTGAGCGAGGGACGCCCGTCGAGGGACTTGCGGAGCTCGACGGCTGCGCCGATGTCGATTTCGACCTCGGCGGAGAAGACTGGGACGGCGCTCGCTTCCACCATGTGCCGCGCGACCGCCTGTTGGACCCGCGTGAGCGGCTCGAGCCCGGCGGCGCCGGCAGCGGTCGCGGGCGAGCCGGCCCGGGCCGCGCGCTCGACGTCCTCTCGGCTGATCATCCCGTCCGGGCCGGTGCCCCCGAGGTTCGCGAGGTCCACATCGAGCTCCTTCGCCAGCCGGCGCGCCACAGGTGAGGCACTCGCCCGCGGCAGGGCCACCGAATCCAACCGCTTCGGGCCGCTCGTAGGCTGCGGAGCGGCTTCGCCCGGAGCGCCGATGATTGCGATCGGGCTGCCGATCGCGGTCGACTCGCCTGCGGCGACGAGAATCTTCAAAAGCGTTCCCTCCGCCTCCGACTCGTACTCCATCGTCGCCTTGTCGGTATCGATCTCCGCGAGCACCTGGCCGCGGGCGACGGTGCCACCTTCCTCGACGAGCCAGCGCGCAATCGTCCCGTCCTCCATCGAGTCGGAGAGTCGCGGCATCGTGATCTCGGTCGCCAAGCTACCTGCGGTCGACGCTGATGTTCCCGATGCCACCGAGGGAGCCGACGTCCCAGCCGACCGACTCGTGCATGAAATCGAGCTCGGGGTCGCGCAGGGCTCCGAACCGGCTCGCGAAGTAGACGAGCGGGCGCTTACCGCGTGTGGCGCCGCACGAGCGGACCTCGCCGATGAAGATCGAGTGGTCGCCGCCGGGAAGGGTCTCGCGCACATCGCAGACGAAGTGAGCGATGGCATCCTCGAGCACGGGCAGGTCGTGGTCTGCCCGTAACGGCACCTCCGCGAATTTGGCAGGGGACGGCCGGGCGAAGTGAAGCGCGAGCTCTTGCTGCCCCTCGCCGAGAACGTTGACGACGAAGCAGCGGCTGTGGTCGATGGCCGTGTGCGTCGGCAGCTTGTGGTTGATGCACACGAGCAGCAGTACCGGGTCGAGTGAAAGGGATGCGACCGCGCTCGCGGTCATGCCCGCCGGCCGGCCGTCCTGGAGCGTCGTGATCACCGTCACGCCGGTGGCGAAGTGGGAGATGGCCTCGCGAAACGCCAGCTCTTCGACCGACGCCGGCTGTCGCTGATCGGCCAAGGACGGGTGTTAAGTTAACAGGAACAGTCGATTCTCGAACGGGAGGGCCGCTTGGACGTCGCCGTTGTGGGGCTCGGCAAGATGGGCGAGCCGATTGCCCGCCGGCTGCTTGCGGCGGGCCATCGACTGACCGTCTACAACCGCTCTGCCGGGCGTGACGCGAGCCTCGTCGAGGGCGGCGCACGTTCTGTTTCCGCGCCCGCCGAAGTCTGGCCCGCCGAGATGGCGATCACGATGGTGGCGGACGACGCGGCCTTGCGCGACGTCACCCTCGGGAAGCAGGGATTGCTGCTCCTGGCCCCGCCGGGCGCGGTGCTGGCCGACATGAGCACGGTTTCGGTCGGCGTCTCCTGCGAGGTCGCCGCTGCCGCGGAAGCCGCCGGCGTCGCGTACCTGCGCGCGCCCGTCACAGGCAACCCCTCAGTGGTCGAGGCGGGGAACCTCGGGATCATCGTCTCGGGCGATGAGGCGACGTTTGCGCGGGTGGAACCGCTGCTCCGTGACATCGGCTCCAACGTCTTCCACGTCGGCGAGGAAGAGCAGGCGCGGGTGCTGAAGCTGGCCCTCAACCTGATGATCGCGGGCACCGCGCAGCTGATGGCGGAGGCCGTCGTGCTCGCGCAGGCGCACGGGCTCGATCCGCGAAGAACTCTCGAAGTGATGGGAGCGAGCGCCGTCGGCTCGCCCTTCGTCAAGTACAAGTCAGCCGCGCTCGTCGCCGGCGACTACACGCCGACGTTCTCCTCCAACGCGATGTACAAGGATCTCGCGCTCGCCCTGGGCGCGGGGCACGACGGTGGCGTCCCGCTCCCTGTCACCTCGCTCCTACAGCAGCTCGTCCAGGGCTGCATCTCATCCGGCTGGGCGGAGGCCGATCTGATGACGCTGGTGCCGCGGCTGCGCCGCGAATCGGGTCTTGCTTAGACCCCGTTGGGCGGGAACGTGCGCGGGTCGGCCTGTCGGCCGGCGACGAACCAGACCCCCGTGACAGGTTCGTCGCCCAGGTTCCGCAGGCGGTGCGGGATCGTGGAGTCGAAGGAGATGGAGTCGCCGATTCCGAGGTTGTACGTGTCGAAGCCGACGGTGACTTCGAGCCATCCGCTCAGGATCAGACCGTACTCACGGCCCGAGTGGCGGATGAATTGATCGGTCTGGCTCGACGATCCGCCGGGGCCGTACGTGACAAAGAGGAAGTCGGCCTCCGGGTCCGGGAGAGCGGTCAGGCGTTCCCAGCGGACGCCCGACTCGAGCTCGAGGACCGCGCGGCTGCCCGCCTGCTGGAGGCGGCCGTCAGCGGAGCGCCGCGCGGCGGCGGCCGGCTGCACCTCCGGTGACTTCGGCGTCGTCGGACAGCCGCCGAAGAGCTCGTCGAGCGACATGCCCAGCTCGCTCACGATGGCGTACAGGGTGCTGACCGACGGCCGCGACTTGCCGGTCTCGATCTGGGACAGCGCGCTCGGCGAGATGCCGAGTCGTCGAGCTACCTCCCGCAGGCTGAGACCAGCCTGCTCGCGCCGTTTGCGCAGCTCCTGGCCGACGTTCTCGTCGAGTACCGGGGGTTGCCTCCGAGAGCGCGTGCGGACCGGCTTCGCCTCCACCTGTCGATTCTACGACTGTTGGCAGAAGTTGTTCAACGCTACTTGACACGCCGCGGGCAGGCCACCGAAACTGCAGCGGATGGGCGACGTGGAGTTTCGCCAGGCGGTTCGCGATGCTCTGGACGAGGAGCTCGCCAGGGACGAGCGGGTGGTCTTCCTCGGTGAGGACGTTGCGGTGGCCGGCGGCGTCTTCGCAGCGACGCCCGGCCTGCACGAGAAGTACGGCGACGGTCGGGTCATCGACACGCCCATCTCCGAGCTGGCGCTTGCTGGGGCCGCCTTCGGCGGCGCCGTCTCGGGGCTGCGGCCGGTGATCGAGATCATGTTCGCGGACTTCCTGCCGCTGGTGATGGACATGGTCGTCAACCAGGCTACGAAGTACTGGTACATCTCGAACGAGCAGGCCAGCGTGCCGCTCGTGATCCGCTCGGCGTGCGGTGCGGGTGGTCGCTTCGGCGCCATTCATTCACAGACGCCGGTTGCGTGGTTTCAGAGCGTCCCCGGTTTGAAGATCGCGTGCCCCTCGACGCCGGCAGACGCCAAGGGGCTCCTCAAGGCGGCGATTCGCGACGAGAACCCGGTGCTCTTCCTCGAGCACAAGCGCCTCTACTCGGTCAAGGGCGATGTCGGCGACGAGCCGATTCCGCTCGGGCAGGCGAACGTGGTCCGCGAGGGAGGCGCCCTGACGATCGTGTCGGCGATGAAAGGCGTCCCCGACAGCCTGGCGGCCGCGAAGACGCTTGCGGAGCAAGGCATCGAGGCGACGGTGATCGACCTGCGGACGCTGCGGCCGCTCGACATCGACACCGTCGTCGCCTCGATCGAGGAGACGAACCGGCTGCTGGTCGTGGAGGAGGGGCCGGAGACGGGCGGGTGGGCCGGCGAGGTGCTGGCGCAGGTGACCGAACGGGCGCTCGGCCATCTCGACCTGGCCTGGCGGCTGACGACACGCGACCTGCCGATCCCGTACAGCCCGACGCTGGAGGACGCGTTCCTGCCCGGGCCGGAGGCAATCGTGCAGTCGGTCGTCGGGCGGCTCACCGAGGCAGCGTGAACGACGAGGAGAGGAGAGCGAGATGAACGACGACTACGGCATGGGCGCGCTGTTCGCTCAGGGAATCGACCGCAGGCGCTTCCTACGTCGGGCGGCAGGAGCCGGGGCCGGGCTCGTGCTTGCGCCCTGGGTAGCGACGACGAATGCCTACGCGGCCAGTCGGAAGATCAAGATCGGCCTCGTCACACCGCGTACCGGCGCGCTGGCACCGTTCGGGGCCGCTGACAACTTCACCGTCGCACAGATGCGGCGACTCTTCAGCAAGGGTCTGCGCGCGGGCAAGAACACCTACCAGGTCGAGATCATCCAGAAGGACGCGCAGTCGAACTCCAACCGCGCGGCCAGCGTCGCCCAGAGCCTGATCCTCGACGACGACGTCGACCTCATGCTCGTGGGCGACACACCGGACATCGTGAACCCCGTCGCCGACACGTGCGAGGCGAACGGCGTGCCCTGCATCTCCTCGCTCGCCCCGTGGCAGCCGTACTTCTTCGGACGTAAGGGCGATCCTGCGAAGGGTTTCAAGTGGACGTATCACTTCTTCTGGGGCCTCGAGGACGTCATCTCGGTCTTCCTCGAGATGTGGGCGCAGGTGCCGACGAACAAGGTCGTCGGCGGGGTCTTCCCGAACGATCCCGACGGCAACGCTTGGGGCGACAAGAAGCTCGGCTTCCCGCAGCCGCTCAAGAAGGCGGGCTACAAGACCATCGACCCGGGCCGCTACCCGAACCTGAACGACGACTTCTCCAGCCAGATCTCGAAATTCAAGACCGGCCATGCCCAGATCGTCACCGGGGTACCCATCCCACCCGACTTCACGACCTTCTGGAAGCAGGCGCTCCAGCAGGGCTTCCGCCCGAAGATCGCGTCGGTCGGGAAGGCACTGCTCTTCCCGGCCTCGGTCGAGGCGCTCGGCAAGGACGGGGTCGGCATGTCGACGGAGCTCTGGTGGCACCCGACGATGCCGTACAAGTCGTCGCTGACTGGTCAGTCCGCCGCCGCCCTCGCCTCCGCCTACGAGGGGGGGACGAAACAGCAGTGGAGCCAGCCGGTCGGGTTCGCCCACGCGCTCTTCGAGGTCGCCGCCGACGTGCTCCGGCGGACGAAGGACGTCGGCGACCGCAACGCGATCATCGACGCGATCAAGGAGACGAACCTGAACACCGTCGTCGGAAACGTCTCCTGGAAGAAGAAGGGCCCGGTTCCGAACGTGGCCAAGACGAAGCTGGCGGGCGCCCAGTGGCGCAAGGGCACGAAGACCCCGTACAACCTCGTCGTCGTCGCGAACAAGGGCGTTCCCGGGTTGAAGCGACAGGGGAAGCTCCAGCCGATTCCGTACAGGTAGAGGTTGCTTGCCGGCCCTGATCGAGCTCCACGGCGTCTCGAAGTCGTTCGGCTCGGTCAGAGCCATCCAGGATGTCAGCCTTCGGCTGGAGGCGGGCGAGGCGCTCGGCATCGTCGGGCCCAACGGGGCCGGCAAGACGACGCTGCTCAACCTCGTTGCGGGTAGCCAGCGCGCCGACCGCGGCTCCATCGTCTTCGAGGGGCGCGACATCACCCGGCTACCCGGACACCACCACGTGCGCCGGGGCATCGCACGGACGTTCCAGATCCCGCGCCCGTTCTCGGGCCTGACGGCCTACGAGAACGTGCTCGTCGCTGCGACCTACGGTAGGGGCGAGTCCGACAGCGAGGCGGTGGCGGCCCTCGACCGGGTGGGGCTGCTGGCGAAGGCGAACGCGCTTGCCGGCTCGCTCACGCTGCTCGAGCGGAAGCGTCTCGAGCTCGCCCGCGCCCTGGCGACGGGGCCGAAGGTGCTGCTGCTCGACGAGATCGGAGGTGGCCTGACGGAGCCCGAGGTGCTCGAGGTCGTGGCAACCATCCGCGACCTGCGCGAGCACGGCATCTCCATCATCTGGATCGAGCACATCGTCCACGCGCTCCTCGCCCTCGTCGACCGGCTCGTGGCACTCGCGGCGGGACGCATGCTGATCGAAGGCGAGCCGCAGGCCGTCATCGACAGCCCGGAGCTCCGCGATGTCTACCTCGGGAGCGACCTCTAGTGACGGTGCATTAGTGCCCCTGCTCGAGATCGAAGCGGTCAGCAGCTTCTATGGCGACTTCCAGGCGCTCTTCGACGTCTGCATCACCATCGGCGAGGGTGAGACGGTCGCGATCATCGGCGCGAACGGCGCCGGCAAGTCGACCCTGCTGGCGACGGTCGCCGGCCTGATGCGACCCGCGGCCGGCGACGTCCGCTTCGACGGACGCTCGATCTCGGGGCTGCCCGCGTACAAGCGCGTGCCGCTGGGAATCGCGCTCGTGCCCGAGGGGCGGCGGATCTTCCCGAGCTTGACGGTGGCGGAGAACCTGCGCGTCGGGGCGACGCGCGGCCGCCCCGGCCCCTGGACGCTCGGGCGCATCTACAAGACGTTTCCGCTCCTCGAGGCGATCGCGGGCCGTTGGGGCGCGGCTCTCTCGGGAGGTGAGCAGCAGGCGCTTGCGATCGGCCGCGCGCTGATGGGCAACCCGCGCCTGCTGCTGCTCGACGAGCTCTCGCTCGGGTTGGCACCGACGGTGATCAAGTCGCTGTACGCCGGCCTGCGGGAGATCAAGGAGGAGGGGACGACGGTCGTGCTCGTCGAGCAGGACGTCGGGCAGGCGCTCGCTGCTGCCGAACGGGCTTACTGCCTGCTCGAGGGGCGCATCTCCCTCCACGGCGCGACGTCCGAGCTGACGCGGGAGCAGGTCATCGGCGCCTACTTCGGCCTGTAATGAACCGTTCGGGAGAACGGGCGCGCTAGCGATGGTGTGGCTCAATCAGGTCGTCCAGGGCCTCCTCCTCGGAGGTCTCTACGCGCTCTTCGCGACGGGGCTGTCGCTCGTCTTCGGCGTCATGCGGATGGTCAACCTCGCCCAGGGCGACCTGATCGTTCTCTCCTCGTTCCTCGCGTTCGTGCTGGCGGGCGACCTCGACTGGAACCCGCTGCTGACGCTGGTGATCCTGATCCCCCTGATGGCGATCCTGGGCTTCGCGGCGCAGGCGCTGCTGCTGAACCACACGCTCGACAGCGACCTCGCGCCGCTCCTGGCGACGTTCGGGCTCTCGGTGATCATCCAGAACTCCCTGCTCGAGCACTTCTCGGGTGACACCCGGCGGCTGCACGCCGGCGCGATCGAGACCGAGAGCATTCGCGTCACGGGCCAGATCTCGATCGGGTGGTTCCCGCTGATGACCTTCCTGGTCGCCGTCGGGCTGCTCGTCGCGCTCCAGCTTCTGATCCGACGGACGCAGATCGGACGCTCCCTGCGCGCGACCTCCGACGACCGTCGCGCGGCGCAGCTCGTCGGCATCGACAACCGCAAGGTCTACGGGATCGCCGCCGCGATCTCGCTCGCCACCGTCGCGATCGCAGGCGTCTTCCTCGGGGTGTACTCGAACTTCTCTCCGACGAGCGGCCCATCGCGTCTGCTGTTCGCGTTCGAGGCGGTGATCATCGGAGGACTCGGTTCGCCTTGGGGGACGCTCGTCGGTGGCGTCGTTCTCGGCGTCGCGCAGACCGTAGGCGCTCAGGTCTCGGTCGGGTGGGGCGACCTCACCGGCCACCTCGTCTTTCTCGCCGTGCTGCTGATCAGGCCGCGCGGCCTCTTCGCCAGGCCAGAACTCGTATGAGCGTGGAGTCGTCGCGGCAGCCGGCGCTCACCCGCCGCAGGTGGCTCGACATCGCACGCGGCCTCTTCTTCGCGTGCGTCCTGGGAGCGCTCGTGACGGTGCCCTGGTGGCGGAGCGAGGGCGGCATGCGGGACCTCGTCGAGTTTTTCACGCTTCTGGCACTCGCCCAGATGTGGAACCTCCTGGCCGGCTACGCGGGACTCGTCTCGATCGGCCAGCAGAGCTTCGTCGGGATCGGCGCCTACAGCCTGTTCATGCTGGGTGACCGTGCGGCCATCCACCCGTTTCTCGCCGTGGCGCTTGCCGGGCTGATCGCGGCCGTGATCTCGCTGCCGACGGCGGCGGTCGCCTTCCGCCTGCGCGGCGGCTACTTCGCTATCGGAACCTGGGTGATCGCCGAGGTCTTCTACCTCCTGACGCTGAACGGGACGGATTTCGGGGTCGACCTCGGCGGCGGGAACGGCGTCACGATCCTTTCTGCGGCGCAGCTCGAGCGGAGCTTTCGCGGGCACGGCACCTACTGGTGGGCACTCGGGGCGGGTGTCGGCTCGGTGCTGCTCTCCTACCTGCTGTTGCGGTCGCGGGTCGGGCTCGCGCTGACCGCGATCCGTGACGACGAGACCGCGGCGCGCAGCATCGGGGTCAACGTGCTGCGTACGAAGGTGCTCGTTTGGGTTGTCGCGGCCTTCGGCTGCGGGCTTGCCGGCGCAGTCATCTACCTGAACCTCCTGCGCGTCCAGCCCGAGGCCGCCTACGACGTCAACTGGACCGCCTACATGATCTTCATCGTCGTCATCGGCGGGATCGGCACGATCGAGGGGCCGATCATCGGAACGATCATCTTCTTCGTGCTGCAGCAGAAGCTCTCGCAATACGGCGCCTGGTACCTGATCCTGCTAGGAAGCATCGCCATCGCCGCGGCCGTCTGGTTCCGGGGCGGAATCTGGGGCGTGATCGGGAGGCGCTACGACCTGCGCCTGTTCCCGGTGCAGCGTCGCATTTCGACGACCCCCGGCGCGTAAAAGCCTTGGCGGACGCCGCTCAGCCGGCGCCGACCAGCCGCTCCCAGTCGCCGCCGTAGCGGAACTGGTGGCGGGGCGGCGGCTGCGGGACCTGCGACTCGAGCCAGCGCACGGGGCGGTCGGAGCGATTGTGGAGCGAGTGCGTGCCGCCGACGCCGCTCCAGAAGAAGTCGCCCCCTCGGAGGGTGTACGGCTGCCCGTCCAGCACGACCTCGATCTCGCCCTCGAGGAAGAGGAACGCCTCCTCGAAGGCGTGGTCGTGATCCTCGATGCCGCCGCCCGGGACATAACGAAGGGCCATCAGGTTCAGCTGGCTCGCACCGAACTCCTGGTTGACGAGGAGCTCGACGGCGGCGCCGCCGACGTTTGCGCTGCTCGCGCCGCTCGCCCCTGCGAGGCCCAGCGTCTCGCTCGGCTCAGGCATCGACGAGACGTCGAAGCGGCCGCGGCGGTACGCAACCTCGGGCTGCGCGGCCGCCTCTCCTCCGAAGACGGTGTCCTCCAGCCGCGGCGAGCCCGGTGCCGGCGCGCTCACCTCGAGCCAGCGGACTGGATCCGAGCCCGTGTTCTCGAGCGAGTGGGGGACACCGAACTCGATCCACACGAAGTCGTCGGCCACGAGCTCCTCTCGGCGGCCGGCGACCTCGAGCGCGACCGACCCCGACAGCACGTAGAGCGCCTGCTCGAATGCGTGCAGGTGCCGGTCGACCCGCCCGTCCGGCTCGAGCTCCCCGACCGCGACCTCCTGGTGGGGCGAGTCCACCCGGCCGACGAGTACGAAGCGCGAATGTCCCGAGCTGTGACCCGCCGCGTACGTCCCGAGAGTGGAGTCGAGGCTGCCGAGGCTGCGGACGACGTGCGGCACCGCTACTCCTTGAATTCGCTTGCGGTCGCGCTAGCGTCGGGAAACGGGGCCGCAATCGCGCTGACTTCGACCTGGTCCAGCTCCGAGACGACGTCCGCCTCGAGCGCGTCTAGTGACTCGTCGGAGACGCCGCACTCCGCGCCGAGGCGTGCTCGCGCCACCGTCAGGGGGTCACGTTCCCGCCAGCGGTCGAGCTCACCCTGGGGGCGGTACTTGGCGGCGTCGCTCCTGGAATGCCCGACGAGGCGGTACGTAAGTGCCTCGAGGAACGCCGGCCCCTCCCCTGATCGCGCGGCGTCGAGCAGCTCGCCCGCGGTCTCGCGCACCGCCCAGAGATCGTTGCCGTCGACGGCGCGCGATGGAATCTCCATCGCGTCCGCGCGCGCTCGCGGGGTGCCGCCGGTCACGTCTGCCGAGAGCGTGTACTCGCCGTAGAGGTTGTTCTCGCAGACGTAGAGCGCGGGCAGCGACAACACCTTCGCGAAGTTGAGGCACTCGTAGAAGTACGCCTGGTTGATCGCGCCGTCGCCGAAGAACGCGACCGCCGCTCTGCCCGTGCCGCGGAGTGCCAGCGCTGCGCCCGTGGCCGCGGCGATGCTTCCGCCGACGATGCCGAAGCAGCCGATCAGGCCGTGCTCGAGGTCGACGACGTTCATCGAACCCGCGCGGCCGCCGCAGATGCCCGTTGCGCGGCCGAGGAGTTCGTCCATCAGCTTCTGCGGCTCGAGCCCCAGGGCGAGCGCATGCCCGTGGCCGCGGTAGGTGCCGGCGACTCGGTCCTCGTTTCCCAAGAGGCTCGTGACGCCCACCTCGACGGCCTCCTGCCCCGAGCAGAGGTGCGTTGTCCCGTGCACGTATCCCTTGAGGAAGAGGGACTGAACGCGCTCCTCGAAGCCGCGGATGAGAAACATTCGACGGTAGAGGTCGAGATGGAGGGACGCCTCGTCCGTCGGCGAGTCCGCCACCGGGGCGCGGACCTCGGTCACTTGGCCGCGCCCTCGAGCTCGGCGATGTCGGCGCCGCGGGTGTAGACCCTGCCGCAGACGAGGAGCTCGTCGGCCGGGAACCTCGTCAGCACCTCGCAGCTGTCAGCCGTGACGAGCACCTCTTCCTCGATCCGCGCCGCCGAGCGCCCGTCGGACGCCGGGCAGTACGTCTCGAGCGCGAACACCATCCCTTCCTCGAGCTCGACGGGGTCGTCGAACGAGTGCAACCGCGAGATCATCGGCGCCTCGTAGAGGCCCACTCCGAGCCCGTGCCCGAACTGGAGGCCGAAGCAGGACTCCTCGTTCGGAAAGCCGAGCTCCTCGGCCGTCGGCCAAACCTCGGCGATCCTGTCGGTCGTCACGCCCGGCCGTACGAGCTCGATCGCGTCGTCGAGCCAGGTGCGGCACTGCTTGTACGCGTCGACTTGCGAGGCGGACGCCGACCCGACGCAGAACGTGCGGTAGTAGCACGTCCGGTAGCCCATGAAGGAATGGATGATGTCGAAGAAGGCCTGATCACCGGGTCGGATCAGCCGGTCGGAGAAGACGTGCGGATGCGGGTTGCAGCGGTCGCCGGAGACCGCGTTGATCGCCTCCACCTGCTCGGAGCCCTGCTCGAAGAGGTAGCGCATGGCCTCGGCGACGATCTCGTGCTCGCGCACGCCGGGCCGCAGCTGCTCGTAGATCCGCTCGTAGACGCCGTCGACGATGCCCGCCGCCTGGGATAGCAGCGCCTTCTCGTCCTCCGTCTTGATCTTGCGCGCCTTCAACATCACGCGCTGAGCGTCGGTAGTCGCGATCCCGGCCCGATGGAGGGCACCAAGGGTGACCATGTCGGTCATGTCCACGCCCAGCGGTTCGCCCTGGAGGCCGCGCTCGCGGAGCTCCTGCACGATCTTCGCCGCCATCGCGTCGGGAACACCGGTCTCGTCGGGCATCGCGCCTCGCATGCTCGTGACGCCGGCGCGCCAGCTCGATTCCGGCAGCCACGGCGCGTGCAGCTGGTGATGCCGTGCGGCCGACCCGAAATCCCAGAGGATCGGGTCCGAATCGCGGCAGAGGAGCACGAAGCGTGCGTTCTTGTCGCGCGCCCACTCGCCGATGTGGGTGCTCGTGACGTAGCGGATGTTGTTCGGGTCGAAGAGGAGGAGCCCGCCGAGGCTCGATTCCCCTAGCGCGTCACGCGCGCGCTCGAGGCGCTCACGTCGCAGTCGGGGGAAGTCGATCCGCTGCTCCCAGTCGACAGCCATCGTGGCGCCGCGCGAGGCAATGCTCATCGTCCGCTCACTCCCTTCCGCCGGAGGCCGTTCAAGAACGGTAAACACCGCGCAGGGATAGCGTCAAGTAACGCGATACACCGCCTCGGACGATCTGGCCTCGGCTGACGCCGGCAGAGCGCTAGGCCATGGGTTGAGAGGCGTCTCGCCCGTCGGCGCCGAGCCAGTCGTACCGCTCGGTGTCCTTCCCGGCGTAGTCCGGATCGAGGTAGATGAAGCAGCGGTGGATCACGAAGTCGCGAACCTCGAAGACGTCGCACCAGCGGCCGGAGTGGCCGACGCCTCCGCGCCATTCTCCGTCTCGGTGCTCGCCGTAGCTCGTCCCCTCCACCGCGAACATGTCCGTGCCGGTCATGATCCAGTTGAAGTTGGCGTAGTCGTGACGGATCGCCTCGATCGTCCCGCCGACATCGGTGAAGAGCTGACCGACCTGCTCCTTCCCCGTAGCAAGACCCCACTTTGGGAAGTAGACCTGGGCGTCGTCTGCGAAGACGTCGAGGATGCTGCCGCCGGTCGAGGTCACGCCTCCGTTGTCAAACGCCTTCAGGTACTCCAGAGCAACCGACTTGCGCTGCTCATCGGTCATTGTCTCCTTTGCGATGGCCACTGCGCTCGACCTCCCGGTCTGAATGCCTGGAACGCTCCTCTGCGCTACGCAGTATGCGCTGTCGGCGGTTCCGCGTCAGGATGACCTCCGGCTTGACTGGCGAGAACTCCGTCACGCGGACTTCGCCGCGGCGTCCCGGTGGATCCGCTGCCGCCGACGATCGCCGAGCGAGGGCGTCTGTCGACCAGCAACGGGTCGACTGGCCGTTCGGCCTTCCTCACCGCGTTAGCGCACGGACGCGCTCTGCGAACGCCTCGATCGCCTCGCCGCCGGCGAGGGCGCCGAGCTCCAAGTCGTAAACCCGGCTGTCGCCCGGCTCGAGCTCGACCAGCTCTCCGCGCTCGCGCGCGTCGAGTCGACCCGCAGTCCGGTTCGTGGACGGCTCGATGCCCGCGACGTATGTGCCCTCGCCCTGCATCCTCCAGAGGAAGTGGAAAGGAAGCTGGTCGCGCCTGAACACCTCGTACAGTCCGACGCCGAGCGCGCGGTTCACGACCGCGACGGGAACCGACCCGGTGGGGTCTGCCGCGACGTCGTGCTCGAACACCTGCTCGACGTAGGCCGCCGCGGGTGCGTGGAAGGTCGTGTAGCCCTCCACGGCATGGTCGCCGCGCGCCTCGACGGCCCTTGCGGGGACGAGCAGCTCGGCACCCTCGTCGAGGACCGGCCAGCCGACGTTGACGTGGTACAGGAGCATGTGCGGCGTCAGGCTCCAGCCGACGTTCTCGACCTCGTCGCGGATACGCAGACGCGACTCGCCCACCCGTGCCTCGATCGTCCGGCGGAGCAGGAGCTGTTCCCCGAAGACGGCCGCCTGCAGAATCTCGCCGGTCGCCCACAGCACGCACTCGTCGCCTTCCCACCGCTCGCCGTGGCCGGTCAAGCGAGCGGGACGGTTCGAGACGCGGCCGTGGAGGCCGAAGGCCTCCGTGCGCTTCGGGGGATAGTGGTACTGCTCGGCTGTGTCCTCCGCCATGAAGAGCGCATGGTCGATCCCGCAGGTGGTCACGAGCCCGCCTCCCCACGTCCGGAGGAAACCGAGCCCCTCGTGCTCGGCGAACCAGGGTCCCCCGAAGCCCGCTCCCGACGTCCAGGCCAGAGGTACGCCACCGAGCTCGCAGTGCCCGATGTCGAACGCGCGATCGACGACGACGTCGAAGACAAAGCCGGTGCCGGTTCTGAACTCGAGTACGCGAACGCCTCGCTCGACGCCGTTCCCGAGCGTCACGAGGCGCACCCCCGCCACCTGCTCGAGCCGGCCCACGTGCCGGAGGAGGTCGCCGCGCCCGTAGCGCCGGCCGAAGAGCGCCGGCATTAGGGGCCTGTCCAAAAAGTGAACCAGGGCGCCTGACAGGCGTCACGCGCCTCGATGCGGCGTCCTCGGTCGCGCTGGTATGCCCGCATATCTACGCTCCCTGCGTCCTTGCCTCGAAACACGTGCCGCGTGTCATCCACCGTGGCCACTTTCCGCACAGGCCCCTAGTTCATGATCCAGCCGCCGTCGATTCCGAACAGCTGGCCCGTGATGAACGACGAGGCGTCGCCTGCGAGGAAGACCGCGAGGTTGCCGATGTCCTCGGGCGTCCCCCGGCGCTTGAGCGACTGGCGCTCGAGGACGAAGCGGTTGTACTCCCCGGGGTTCGGATGGATCTTCTCCGCGTCGGTCGGGAACGCTCCTGGCGAGATCGCGTTGACCGTGATGCCCTCGGGCCCGAGCTCGCGCGCGAGCGCGCGCGTGAACCCGACGATCCCGCCCTTCGTGGAGACGTACGTGAGCAGCAGGTCCCAGCCGCCGAAGAAGGTGATCGAAGTGAGGTTGACGATGCGCCCGTGCCCGCGCTCGACCATCGACGGATACGTCGCGCGTGCACACAGGAAGTAGCCCTTGAGGTTCGTCGCGAACACCGCGTCCCACTCGGCCTCGTCGATCTCGGTCCACGCGCGGCGCGGGTAGATCGCAGCGTTGTTGATTAGCACGTCGATTCCGCCCAGCTCGCGCACGACCGCGTCCGCCATCTCGTCGATCGAGTCCTTGCGAGACACGTCGGCGCGAACCGACACCGCCTCGAAGCCCTCCCCCAGCAGCCGATCCCGCACGGCGTCGATCTTCTCCTTCGTTCGCCCTACGACGGCGACTGCCGCCCCAGCGGCGGCCAGGGCCCGGCACATGTCGGCACCGAGCCCGCCGCCGCCGCCCGTGACGATCGCGACTCGACCGTCGAGCCGGAATGCGTCGAGCCCCCTCAAGCGATCCCGAACTCGGTGAGGATCTCCTGCAAGTCGACCGTGCGCTTCTCGTCGGCCGCACGGTAAGCAGCCTCGATCAGCGCCATCGTTCGGAGGTTGTCGCGGGCAGAGAGCTCCGGCTCCGACCCCGTCTCGATCGCCTGCATCAGCTGGGCCATGGTGCCCGCGAACGCCTGCGGGAACCACCGCTCCTCCCAGCGCGGCCGATGCCATACCCCCTCCTCGGAGCGGAGGTGATAGTCGATCGTGCTCGGACTCCCCTCCGGATAATCGGGCCAGCCGATGGTGCCTTTCGCGATGGCGTCTGTCCCCTCCACGCGCCACTCGATGCGGCCGTCGGCCCAGGTGAAGCAGTCGTCGGAGCCCATACACCGGAGTCCGTCGTCGTACTCGAGGACGTAGAACGCCATCCCGTCCTTGTGCGGGAAGTCCCAGCTCGGGTCCGGCCGCACCGAGCACTGGATCGCGGTCGGGTCGCCGAAGAGGTACCGGAACACGTCCAGGTGGTGGATCGACATGTTGAGGAGCGCGATCCGCCCGTAACCGCGGATGAACTCCTGCCAGTGGGGGCGGGCGTTCATCACGATCTGGGCCACGACCGGCCTGCCCATGTGCCCGCCGGCCAACAGCGTCTTCAGCACCCGCATCGACTGGTCGTACCGCATGTTCTGGTTCACTGCGAGTGGCTTCCCTGCCTCCTTCGCGACCCGAACGACCTCCTTCGCGTCCTCGAGTGTCGCGGCGATCGGCTTCTGCGCGAGGATTCCCTTCACATGACTCCGCGCGCACGCCTCGCGGACGATCTCGAGCTGCTGGTCGGGCGGGAAGGCGATGTCGACGATCTCCACCGCCGGATCGTCGAGGAGCTCCTTCCAGGTGTCGTACACCTTCGCCACGCTCGCCTGCTGGGCTGCCGCCCGCGCGTTGTCGGGTGTGCGCGAGGCGATCGCCACGGGACGGAACCCCGCTTCGTTGTACGCGGCCAGGTGGACGTCGCGCATGATGAAGCCGGCGCCGATACAGCCGATGCCGTAGTCCGTCCTCGCGCCGAGACTCGGCGCAATTCCAAGGTCGAGCTCGCCCACGGCTAGGCCCGCACCCCGAGGTCGCGCATGATCCTCGCCGTGCCGGCGTAGGCCTCCTCGGTCCACTCGACGATCTGCTCCGGGTCAGGGGAGTACTCGAGCTCGATCGAGACCGTCCCGTCGTAGCCCGTGTCGCGGATCGCGGCCAGGTACTCCTTGATCGGCGTCACGCCGCGACCCGGGGGCAGGTCGCCGTGTACCTCGCCGTCGCAGTCGGAGAGGTGGATGTGCCCGATCAGGCCCTTCAGCTTGTCCACGTCGTCGAAGGAGGCGTGCGAGAGGTGGAGGTGCGAGATGTCGGCGTTCGCGCGGACCGCAGGGTGGTCCAGCTCGCGCACGAACCGCACGAGCTCGTTCACGTCCTTCAGCAGCGCCTGCTCGAACGGCTCCAGCTCGAGGACGATCTCGAGCCCCTTCGACTGCGCGTAGTCGCCCGCGCTGCGGACGAGGTCTTTGGCCGTCTCCCAGATCGCCTCCTTCGGGAAGACCTCGCAATCCCAGTAGTACTCCCCGACCACGAGGAGCACGTTCCGCGCCCCCAGGTAGGCGCCCTGGTCGACGTACGCCTTGATCCGGTCGAGCGTGAAGCGCTGCACCGACGGGTTGAAGTCGACGAGACCGAAGGCGACGCAGACGACCGAGCGGATCGGGAGGCCGACCTCCTTCGCCGTCTCCTTGATCAGGCGGCGCGTGTCGTCGTCGATGTCGAGGGGGTCCTGGAAGATGTCGTACGTGTCGAAGCCGATCCGCTTCGCCTCGCGAATCCCGTTCTCGAGGTCGACCTTCGTGCCGAGCCAGGTGGAGCTGATCATGCCGAGTTCCATCCGTCCCTCCTTCTACGGGGTGTACGCGACCTGTGGGATCGAAGACGCGGGGCCTGGGGCGCCGTACGCAAGCCAGCCACCGTCCACGAGCAAGGCCTGACCGGCGAGGTAGGCCGCAGCGGGCGAGGCGAGGAAGACGACCGCCTGCGCGACCTCCTCGGGCGAGGCGAGGCGGCCGATCGGGACGCGCTCGAGCAGTGCCTCCTCGGCGAGAAGCCCCTGAGCGAGTGCGTTCTCGACCATCGGGGTGCGGACGTACCCGGGGGCGACCGCGTTGACGCGGACTCCGCGCCCCGCCCACTCGACCGCGAGCGCCCTCGTCAGGCCGAGCACCCCGGCCTTCGTCGCGCAGTAGGCGGCGCGGCCGGGCATGCCGACAAGGCCGGAGATCGAGGCGACGTTGACGATCGCGCCGCCGGCGGCCGCGAGCATGCGGCCACCCACGACCTGCGAGCACCGGAACACGCCGCCGAGGTTGACATCGACGACCTCGTTCCAGTCGGCTTCGTCGAAGCTCTCACTCGGGCCTATCCGGTTGATGCCGGCGTTGTTCACCAGGATCGTCGGCTCCCCGAGTCTCGCGGCAACTGCCGCAACCGCGCGCTCGACAGACCCTCCGTCGCGCACGTCGAGCTCGACCTCGCCTCCGTCGACATCCGTCCGCGCCACCGCCGCGCCCTCGGCTTCGAGGGCGTCGGCGATCGCAGCGCCGAGGCCGCGCGCCGCGCCCGTCACAATCGCCACCCCGCCCGCGAGGCTCAAGCGCGCGGCTCCCGGCCCAGCTCTTCCAGAAGTCCGCGAAGGGTCGCGGCGAGCTCGTTCGGCATCGAGACGAACGGGCCGAGCTCCCGGTCGGCGACCGCGAGGAGGTCCCTGAGTGTCACGCTCGGATCCGCCGCGACCGTCGAGGCGACAAGCGTGCGAGCACGCTCGACGAAAGAGAGGCTGTCCTCGAGGAACCGCCCGACCTCGTCTCCCGTGAGCACGGGGAAATGGGCGGTCAGGAGCCGCTCCGGGGCGAGGTCGCGAAGCAGGCGGGCCGAGCTCTCGTACCCGCCTGGATCGCCGATCGGCGGCGGGTGAACGACATGCCCCTCCGTGTCGAGGAGCCCACGCCCGAGGACGGCGTCGGTGACGATGGCGGTGCGTGACGCCGGCTCCCACAGGCCGACCTGCCCGGGCGAGTGACCGGGGAGATGGAGCACGCGTACGACGAGGTCTCTACCCAGGCGGATGACCTCGTCCCCGCTCAGGCGGATGTCGACCGGAGTGGCCGCGCCCATCGAGTCGCGGAGCCAGGCGAAGGTCGCTGCGTCGTAGCCGATCCCGTAGTGCTCGTACCACCCGTAGCGCTCGCGCAGGATCAGCTCGGAGCTCTCGATCGCGGCAACGTCGGCGGCGTGGGCGAGGACGAGCGAATGCGGGGCGGCCTCGCGGATCGCCGCAGTGCCGCCGAAGTGGTCGACGTCCGCGTGGGTGAGGAGAACCAGGTCGGGCTCGAGACCGTCGAGCGCCGGGAGGATCACCTTCGCCGGCGTCTCCGCTACGCCTGTGTCCACGAGCAGCGAGCGCTCGTCGCGAAGCAGATACTGCGCGAACGGTCGAGGGCCGAGGACGGACTCGATCCTCGTGATGCCGGGTGCGACCTCGACGGCGGGCATCGGAACCCGGCCGAGCTTACTCGGCCGCCTGCCGCGCGGCGACCTCTCGGGCGGCGCCGTCCGCGATGTGCCTGTCGACCGCCGCGACCGCGGCGTCCAAGTCGCGTCGTTCGAGCGCGTCGACGATGGCAGCGTGCTCCCGGACGATCGCCGCCAGGTCCGGTATGCCGCGACCGTGACGCGTTCTCGCGATCAGCGCGTCGTGCCGGAGGCTTCGCAGCGCGCCGACCAGGAACTCGTTCCCGCTCGTCCTGACGAGCGCCTCGTGGAACTCCTGGTTCAATCGGACGAAGGGCCCGAAGCTTCGCGCCCTCGCGCCGTAGTGCTGCGAGGCGATGCGAGTGTGGAGCTCGCGGAGGTCGGCCAGCTGCTCGTCCGTCAGGCGGTCGCGGCCGAGGCGCACTGCCGCAGTCTCGACGGCCGCCCGCGCCTCGAACGAGAGGCGGATCTCGGCAGGCGTCGGGTCGGGGAGGACGCTGAAGCCCCGGAACGGCGCGGAGTCGATCAGACCGAGGCCGGCGAGGCGCGTAAGCGCGTCGCGCACCGGGGTGGGGCTGACTCCGAGCTCGCGTGCGATCGCGTCGATCACGAGCCGCTCGCCCGGGGCGTGCTGGGCGTCGAGGATCTGGTCCGTCAGCGCCTCGTAGACCTGGTCGGCGAGCACGCTGCGAACAATCGCGCGTCGCTGCTTCACGCCGACCTCAGGACGACCGCGCCCTCGTACAGCCGCTCGCGCTCCTCCGCCTCGATCCCGAACTCGCCGAGGACCGCCTCCGCATGCTGCGAGACGGTTGGCCAGGCCCGGTGCTCCGGCTCGGGCTCGCCCAGGAACTTCACGGCGTTGTCGGGCATTAGGAACTCTCCGCCGCTCGGGGTCGGCACGGGGCGGAAGTACCCCTCGGCCTCGATCTGCGGGTTCCCCGGCAGGTCCTCGTAGCGGTGCACCGGGCCGACCCAGATGCCGTGTGCGTCCAGGATCGCGATCCACTCCGCCGCGGTCCGTTGCGGCAGCGCGCGCTCGACCTCTCGAAAGATCAGCTCTGCGTTCTCCGCAGCCGCATCCCAGGTGCCGAGCGCCTTCACCGCGTCCGACGCGATCGCGTCGCCGAGTGCCACGGGGTCGGCCATCGCCACCGCGAGCCAGCCGTCTTTAACGGGATAGACGCCGTAGGGGGGATTGATGATCCAGTGGGCCGCCGGCACGTCGGGTCGCTCGGGCGCGAGGCCCAGGTTGAGGTAGGTCACGAGCTCCTGCATCTGGGAGTCGAGAAGGGCGCCGAGCATGCTCACCTCGATCGTCCGACCCTCGCCGGTGCGACCACGCTCGATCAGCGCGACGAGGATCGCTTCGGTCAGGAAGTGCGAGGCGATCACGTCGGCCGCGAAGATCGGGCCTGCGTTCGGGCGGTCGTCCTTCGACCCGACTGAGAACATGACGCCGCCGTACGCCTGGAGGAGGAGATCCTGACCGGGCCGCCGCGAGTCGGGGCCCGACGTGCCGTAGCCGCAGACGTAGGCGTACACGAGCCGCGGGTTGCGCGACCGGATCGCGTCCGGGTCGATGCCGAGCCGTTCGACGACGCCGGGCCGAAAGTTGTGGACGAAGACGTCCGCCTCCTCCGCCATCCGCAGCAGCAGATCGCGCCCCTCCGGGTTCTTGAGGTCGATCGCGATCGACCGCTTGTTCCGGTTGAAGCAGATGAAGTTCGTGGCGTCGCCCTCGATGCGGGCGTTCCTGACGGGATGCGCCCGGCTCCACTCGCCGGCGGGCGGTTCGACCTTGACGACATCCGCGCCCCAGTCCGCCAGCCGCTGCGTTCCCGCCGGTCCGGCCAGAGCGAGGGTCAGGTCGAGCACGCGAGTCCCCTCGAGCGCCCGCACCTATCTCCCCTCGAAGGCGGGGGTCCGCTTCTCGAAGAAGGCGCGTATGCCCTCGTGCCGGTCCTGCGTCCCCAGGCAGACTGCGATCAGCTCGTTCTCGTAGTCCATTCCCGCCTCGATGCTCGACGACAGCGACCGCCGCAGCGCAGCCTTCGCCGCCTGGGTGGCGATCGGAGCGTTCGCCGAGATCCGCTCCGCCAGACCGAGCGCCGTCGACTGGAGCTCTTCGGGCGCCGCGAGGACCTGGACAATTCCCAGACGGTGCGCCTCGGCTGCGTCGATCGGTTCGCCGGTGAGGAGGATGACAGCCGCGTTGCCGTAGCCGCAGAGCCGCGGCAGCAGCTGTGAAGCGCCGCCGCCGCCGACCCAGCCGAGTTTCACCTCGGGGGCGCCAAAGCGCGCGGACGTGCTTGCCACCCTGACGTCGCACGAGAGCGCCATCTCGAGGCCGCCCCCGAGCGCGGCACCATTGACCATCGCGACCGCCGGCTTGCGCAGCGCGAGCACCGCATCGCAGTAGTCGACGCGGTTGCGGTAGTCCCACGGCGTGTCGAAGAGCTCGAGCGAGGAGAGGTCGGAGCCGGCGCAGAAGTGCTTGCCCGCGGCGGCGAGGAGCACGACGCGAACCGACGCGTCGGCATCGGCACGCCGGCAGTGTGCGTGGAGCTCGTCGGTCATCGCCTGCGTCATCGCGTTGGCCTTGTCGGGCCTCGCGAGGGTGATGATCGCAACGCCACCCCGTTGCTCGAAGTCGATGCGCCCGTCGCTCACTTGATCCGCGATCCTACAGAATGTATGAATTCTGCTCCTGCTGGTTCGCTCCGTCACGGCGGCTCGTTCGGCCTCGACACCCGGCCGCCACCGTGTTATTACTCGCCGTGTGAAGCGGCTTGGAGGAGCGGCCTGAACGGCCGCGCGCCGCTCCCGTGCGAATGCAGCAGCGGGAGCGGCTCGTCCTGCCTTGAGTCAGGAGGGCTCGATGAACGAAGACGTTGATGGCATCGAGGTCGGTGCCGAGGCTGAAGAGGCCGGTGGAGACGGCCTTGACCGGAAGGATTTCGTCCAGAAGGCGGCAGTCACCAGTTTCGGACTCTTCCTCGCGGGGCTCGGGACGAGCGGCGGCGCGCTCGCGGCCGGGAAGGAGATCAATCGGGCGCTTACCCGGACGAAGGGAGGCCCGAAGGGCTGGCCCGGATCGGCGCGGTACCAGTACGACGCGAACTCCGCGCCGGGTCGGGCCATCGCCGCCGCGAAGAAGCTGAAGCAGGACGGCAAGGCGCCCGACACGCTCGTCGTCGGGCTCTACGCCGGCTCGGTCGGCAACTACACGCTCCCGTACCCGAAGGGGGCGACGCCGCCGGCGAAGCTCTGGGAGCAGGAGACCGGCATCAAGATCAAGTTCGTCCCCGTGCAGCCCGAGAGCGCGTACTCGAAGGCGATCCGCATGGCGGCGACAAAGGACGGCTCGCAGCACATCGTCCAGCTCGGCATGGCCGACACGGGCGACCTCGCCGAGGCCGGCCTGCTGCTCGACCTGGGCCAGTACGTCGGAAAGTACAAGCCCGACTGGAACGATCCCAAGTGGGGCTACATCGGCGGCCCGAACACCACTCAGATGTTCAACTACTACAACGGCAAGCCGTATGCAGTGGCCTCGGACGGCGACTTCCAGCTCTACGTCATCCGGAAGGACCTCTGGGACAACGCGAAGGAGCAGAAGGACTTCAAGGCCAAGTACGGCTACGACCTCGAGCCGCCGAAGACCTGGGATCAGATGGCGGACATGGCCGCATTCTTCACGCGGCCGAACAAGAAGCTCCTCGGCGCCACCGATCTACGCGGCCCGGCGTGGGGATGGATCAACTTCATCCAACGCTACGTCTCGACCGCCGATCCGGTGGCGTACTACTTCGACCACGACATGAAGCCGCTGATCAACGGAGCAGGCGGCCTCAAGGCCTTCAACCACCTGAAGAACACGACGAAGTACGGGTTGAAGGACGCTCTGTCGACGTACTGGCCGCAGCAGTACCAGAACTGGGGGGACGGCGGCGCTGCACAGACGAGCGCCTTCAACAACCTCACGAAGTTCATGAAGAAGGGCGGCCCGTTCGACAAGAGCAAGTTCGACGTCGGCTCGAAGACCTGGGCGATCCCGACCCCCGGCTGGAAGGTCGGCGGCAAGCTCGTCCGCCACACGAGTATCTACTTCAATGCCTCGAACGGCGTGAACAAGTTCTCGCCGAGCAAGTACCACGAGGCTGCATACCTGTTCCTGCAGTGGGTCGCCTCCGGCCCGATCTACACCTGGTTGACGGCCAATCCGGGCGGCTATCAGGACCCGGGCAAGAACGCCTGCCTTCACGACCCGCTCGTCCGCTCGGCCTACACCGGTCGGACGATGGACGTGCTGGCGATGACGACGCCGGGAGCCGTGCCGTCGATCACCGCGCTGAAGGGCGCCAACGAGTACATCCAGGCGCTCGACGTCAACCTTCTGAAGGGGTTGACCGGGCAGCTGTCGCCGCAGGCGACGCTCGACTCGATCGCGAAGGCCTGGGACAAGACGACGAACAAGGTCGGTCGCGAGAAGCAGGCGGCCGCGTGGCGTGCGTCTCTGAAGGGCTGGCCCAAGGTGGCCGACTCGGCGAAGGGGAAGGTTTAGCGTCCGCGACCTTCCACGAGGTCATCTGCACCCCGGGCGGTCGGCGACCGCCCGGGGTGCCGTGTCATAAGGGTCTGAACGAAGCGGGGGTAACGCCGTGTCCGTGGTAGAGAGAGCGCCCGACCGGGTGGAACCACCTGGCATGGGAGGGCCTACCGAGTCGCAGCGCTCGGATCTGCAGCGGGCGGAGCGGCGGCTGGGCGCAAGCCTCGTCCTTCCCGGGCAGTTGTTGCTGCTTCTGCTCGTCCTCTTCCCGGTGGCGATGGAGGTCTACATCAGCCTCACGGGGTGGACGCCGACGAGCGGGCGCGACTGGTATTCCGCGTACAAGTTCTGGGTCTGGTTCGACAACTTCCGTGACGGGCTGACGTCGTCGAGCTTTCTCTCGACGGCACTGCGGACGGTGCTGATGACGGTCGGCGCGGTCGGGGTCGAGTTCGTCCTCGGGTTCGGGCTCGCGCTCCTCTTCGTCGACAAGTTCCCCGGACGGCGGATCGCGACCGTGCTCGCGCTGCTGCCGATGATGATCGTCCCGGCGGTCTCGGGCTTCGTCTTCTACCTCCTCCTTCAGACCGACGGGCCGGTCAACACGATCCTTGCGGCGATCCTCCCCGGCGACGTGCAGTGGCAGTGGCTGTCAGATCCTTCGCTGACCCCGATCTCCGTCGTCCTCGTCGACGTCTGGCAATGGACGCCACTGATGTTCCTGATCCTGCTCTCAGGCCTACTCGCCGTCCCGGAGGATCAGTTGAGCGCTGCGAAGATCCTCGGCGCCTCCTGGTGGCAGCGGATGCGTTTCGTCGTCCTACCGATCATGAAGCCCATTCTCATCATCGCGCTGATCATCCGTGGGATGGAGGCGTTCAAGATCTTCGACGCGGCCTGGCTTCTCACCCAGGGCGGGCCGGGGGAGGCTTCCGCGACGATCTCGGTCAAGCTCTACCGCGAGGCATTCCTCAACGCCCAGTGGAGCTACGTGGCCGCGCTCGCGATCGTCGTGATGATCGTCGTCAGCATCGTCGCCTCGCAGGCGGTCAAGCCGATCGAGAAGCGCCAGGCGGCTCAGGAGTGAGCCGGCGGAAGCTCCTCACCGCGATCCGCACCGTCGTCGTGGGGTTCACGCTCGTCGTCTTTCTGTTCCCGGTGTACTGGACGGTGACGATGGCGTTCAAGCCGGCGTCCGAGTGGCAGCCGAGCGGCAAGACCTATTGGGTGCCCCAGAATCCGACGGTCGGCAACTTCAAGCGGCTGTTCGGCGCAAACCCGACCGGCTCCGACGTGCTGATCTCGACGCCGATCGACGCCACCGGCTCGATCGTCAACAGCCTGATCGTCAGCATCGGCGGCACGCTTCTCGCGCTCCTCGTCGGCACGGCCACGGCGTACGGCATCTCGCGATACCGAGCCGGCGGGAAGATCCTGCCGTTCGCGATCCTCCAGCTGCGGATGTTCCCGCCGATCGCGGTGATCATCCCGATCCTGTTCCTCTGGACCTACCTGCACATGTACGACAGCCGCAAGGGGCTGATCCTGATCTACGCGGCGGTGACGTTTCCGTTCGTCGTCTGGTTGATGAGGAGCTTCTTCGACGAGATCCCGCGCGAGATCGGTGAGGCTGCGATCGTCGACGGCTGCTCCAACCTGGGGGCGTTTCGCAAGGCGATCCTGCCGCTCGTGAAGAGCGGTCTCGCGACCACGGCCCTGTTCGTCTTCATCCTGAACTGGTCGGACTTCCTGATCGCTCTCGTCCTCGCCGGAAACAGGGTCGTTACGGCGCCCGTCTTCCTCAGCCAGATCACCTCGGCTGCGACCGGCGAGGAATATGGGACTCGGGCGGCGCTCGGGCTGATCCTGATCGTGCCGCCGGTCTTGCTGTCGATCCTGATCCAGAAGCACCTCGTGCGCGGCCTGACCTTCGGCGCGATCAAGCGCTAGGGAGATCGTGGCGCGGATCGAGATCGAGCGGGTGACGAAGCGCTTCGGGAAGCTCGACGCCGTCATCGACCTCGACCTCGAGATCGAGCACGGCACCTTCACCGCCCTGCTCGGCCCATCGGGGTGCGGCAAGACGACCACGATGAACATGCTCTCGGGCCTCCTCGCGCCGACGGCGGGGGAGATCCGCTTCGACGGCCGTCGCGTGAACGAGGACGAGCCCGGCCGCCGGAACGTCGGCTTCGTCTTCCAGAACTACGCGATCTTCACCCACATGTCCGCGTTCGACAACATCGCGCTCGGTCTGCGGATCAAGAAACTGTCGAAGGCAGAGGTCGCGGCCGAGGTGCAGCGGGTGGCGCGGATGCTCGAGATCGAGGATCTGCTCGAGCGGCGTGCGGCCGGCCTCTCGGTCAACGACATGCAGAAGGTCGCGATCGGGCGCAGCATGATCACGAACCCCGACATCTTCCTGCTCGACGAGCCGTTCTCGAACCTCGACGCCGCGTTCCGGGCCTACATGCGCGCGGAGCTGAAGCGGCTGCAGCGGGAGCTGGGGCAGACGATGGTGTACGTGACGCACGACCAGATCGAGGCGATGTCGATGGCCGAGCGGATCGCGATCATGAACGAGGGGCGTCTGCAGCAGTACGGATCGCCGGACGAGGTGTACAACCGTCCCGCGAACCGGTTCGTGGCCCAGTTCGTGGGGTCGACCGTGATGAACTTCCTGCCGGTCGAGATCGAGCGCTGGGGCGACTCTCTCGGGCTGCGGATCCCGATCGACGACGCGGCGCCGATCGTGCTCGCCGGCGAGTCGGGTGCTGTGCGCGCAATGGGCGGGAACGGAGGCGGCGGGCCGTTCACCCTCGGCATCCGGCCCGAGCACATCCGCGTCGTCGGCGCGGAGGCGGCGGGAGACCTGCGCGGCACGGTCACGCTCGTCGAGCCGCTCGGCGCGCGAAACGTCGTCCACCTACGCGCCGGCGAACGCGGGTTTCGCATCGTCGTCCCGCCCACGACGCGGCCGCGAATCGGCGACGACGTCGGCGTCGAGCTCGACCGCTCTCGCATCCACGTCTTCGACGACGCGACCGGCCTCGCGCTCAGGTAGGGCGATGGCAGAGGTCAGGATCGAGGGAGTCAGCAAGCGCTTCGGCGAGATTCAGGCGCTCGACGGAGTCTCGTTGCAGATCGAGGACGGCGAGTTCTTCTGCGTGCTCGGGCCGCCCGGGGCGGGCAAGACGACGTTGCTGCGCACGATCATCGGCCTCGAGCGGCCCGAGGAAGGGCGGGTCGTCGTCGGCGATCGCGACGTGACGGACGTCCACCCCGGCGCGCGCGACGTGTCGATCGTCTTCCAGAACCTCGCGCTCTATCCGGACAAGACCGTCTACGACAACCTCGCCTTCCCGCTCCGCCAGCAGAAGCCCGCGGTCGCGAAAGCCGAGATCGACCGCCGCGTCCACGACGCGGCGCGGATCCTGCGCATCGAGCCGCTGCTCCGGCGGCGGCCTGCAAAGCTCTCCGGGGGGGAGCGGCAGCGCGTCGCGATCGGCCGCTGCCTCGTCCGGGCGCCGCTCGTGTACCTCCTCGACGAGCCGCTCTCGGCGCTCGACGCGCTACTCCGCCTCGAGATGCGCGCCGAGCTGAAGCATCTCCAGCGAGACCTCAAGCGGACGCTCGTCTACGTGACGCACGACCAGATCGAGGCGATGAGCATGTCCGACCGCCTGTGCGTCCTCGATCGCGGCCGCGTCCAGCAGGTGGACGCCCCGGAGGTCGTCTACAACCGGCCCGCGAACACGTTCGTGGCGCGCACCGTCGGCACCCCGCCGATGAACCTCGTGCAGCTCGAGGTCGACGCGAAGCAGGGGCGGCTCGAGCTGCGCTCGCCCTCGGTCCGCTTCGACGGCCCGGCGTCGGGGCCTCTGGAGTCGCTCGCTGGAGCAGACTCAGTCGAGCTCGGGGTGCGTCCCGAGGACGTGCGTGTCGCGGGCGATGCACAACCGGCGCAGTTCGAGCTGCGCGTGATCGCGGTCGAGCCGTTGGGCGGCGAGGTGATCGTCGACCTGGCGCTCGACGGTCGGATCCTCAAGGCGATGACCGCCCCGGGGATCGACGTGCAGCCCGACGAGGTCGTGCCGGTCGCGTTCGACCTGTCCCGCGTGCACATCTTCAACGGCGACGGCCGGGCGGTGTACACCGCGGGCGGCGAGGCGCTCCTCTCCCAGACCGCCGGGTAGGCCCCCCGGGCGAGAAGGTCTACAGCTCTTCGCGCACGATTCTCGTCCCGGCGGCGAGCGCTCGCAGCTTGCCGAAGGCGACGGCACGCGGCAGGTACTTCATTCCGCAGTCGGGGGCGGGGAGCAACCGCTCCGGAGGGACGAACTCGAGCGCACGGCGGATGCGGTCGGCAACCAGCTCCGGCGTTTCTACCTCCGGGCTCGCGTTGTTGACGACCCCGTAGATGACCTTCTTGCCGCGGATCGCCGTCAGGAAGGAGGGATCGAGTTCCGGCTGTGCGGCCTCGATCGAGAGTGCGTCGACCGGTGTCTCGTTCAGCTCCTCGAGGAACGAGTACCCGGCGGGCTTGTCCTTGATGAAGTGGCCGTAGCCGAAGCACATGTGGAGTGCCGTCTCGCCCTCCACGCCGGCGAGCGCGGCCGTGATCGCCTCGACCGCATACTCCCGCGCCCGCTCCGGGCGGGCCTGCAGGTACGGCTCGTCGAGCTGGACGACGTCCGCACCCGCGGCGAACAGCGCCTTCACCTCGTCGTTCACGCACGCGGCGAAGTCGAGCGCCATCCGCCGCTCGTCGCCGTAGTACTCGTCTTGAGTCTGCTGGGTCATCGTGAACGGCCCGGGGATCGTGATCTTGATCCTTCGATCCGTGTTCGCGCGCAGGAACTCCACGTCGCGCACCTCGACGGCCCGCACGCGGCCGATCGGCCCGACGATGCGCGGGACCTCGTTCGCGACGCCGCTCCGCTCGACGAAGGTGCCGGGGTTGTCGACGTCGATGCCCGAGAGCGCGTTCGCGAACCGGTTGGAGTAGCTCTCGCGGCGGATCTCGCCGTCGGTGATGACGTCGATGCCCGCCCTTTCCAGGTCCCGGATCGCGACGATGGTCGCATCGTCCTGCGCCTGCTCCAGCAGCTCGTCGGGTACACGCCACAGCTCGTGCGCCACGGCACGCGGCGGCGGTCGCTTCGCGAGCCGGGCACTGTCGATCAACCACTCCGGCTGCGGATAGCTGCCGACGACGGTGGTTACGAGCTGCCCCGTCAACGCGCGGTCCAGCCGCCGTCGAGGACGAGGGCGCTGCCTGTCGTGAACGACGAGTCGTCACCCGCCAGGAACGCGACCCCCTTCGCGATCTCCTCGGCCGTGCCGAGCCGCTTCATCGGCTGCCGCGCGACGATCTCGGCGCGCAGCCCGGCTGGATCCTCGGCTCCCTCCAGCAGGCGGTCCACCCACGGCGTGTCGATCGAGCCGGGGCAGATGCAGTTGACGCGGATTCCCTGCTCGACGTGATCCATCGCCATGGAGCGGGTCAGCGAGAGGACGGCGCCCTTCGACGCCGCGTAGGCGGCGCGCTCCGTCATCGCCACGAGCGAGCCCGCGGAGCCGATGTTCACGATCACCCCCTTGCCTCGCTCGATCATCCCGGGCAGCACCGCCTTCGAGCAGAGGAACATGCCGCGGATGTTCACGGCCATGACGTCGTCCCAGAGCTCGAGCGGCGTGTCGATCACCGTGAACGGCGCGTTGATGCCCGCGCAGTTGACGAGGACGTCGACGGCGCCGCCCCATTCCTCGGCGCGCGCGACCCCCGCCTGGACCGCCTCCCAGTCGCGGACGTCCATTGCGAACCCGTCGGCCTCGCCGGCCTCGCCGGCAACCGCCGCAGCCCGCTGCGCGTCCCGGTCTGTGACGACGACACGGTAGCCGCGGCGTCCGAGCTCGAGCGCCGACGCGCGCCCGATCCCTGACCCCGCGCCCGTCAGGAACGCGACGTGGCCGGTCTCGCTCAAGCCTCGGCTGCGTCGATGAGCTCGCGGAGCCGCGCCGGGTCGATCGGGGTCTCCTTCACCTCGATGCGGAGGTGCGCGAGCGCGTCGTCGATCGCCGAGGCCGTGACCGCCGGGCCCGTGATCGATCCGGCCTCGCCGGCGCCCTTGATCCCGAGCGGGTTGAGCGGCGAGGGGGTCTCGAGGTGCTCGATCGTCATGGTCGGGATCTCGGAGGCGTACGGCATCAGGAACTCGACGAACGAGGCATTGGAGAGCTGCCCCTCCTCATCGTAGGCCATCCGCTCGAAGAGGGCGTTCGCGATCCCGAGTGCGACGCCGCCGTGGATCTGGCCGTCGACGACGCTCGGGTTCACCATCGTGCCGCAGTCGTGTGCCACGGCGTACCGGAGGAAGCGGACGAATCCCGTCTCCTCGTCGACCTCGACGACGGCGGCATGCGCGCCCGCAGCCCACGTTGCCGACGTCGGCGCCCAGTACGCGGTCGCGTCGAGCGCGGGAGAGTCGCCAGGCCCGAACCCCGGCTGCTCGCGGGCCGCTGCGAAGCGGCCGATGTCGGCGGTCGAGGGATCGAGCGTCGTGTACCGGATCGGGTTGACCGCCACCGCGATCTCCCTCAGCGTCACCACGCTTGCAGGGTCGCCCTTCACGCGTACGGCGCCCTCGACGAGCTCCAGGTCGTCAGCGGAGGCCTCGAGCATGTTCGCGGCGAACGCGATCGCCTTCTCGCGAACCTCGGCGGCAGCGAGCGAGACGGCGTTCGCGACGTTGACGATCGCCCGGCTGCCGAACGTGCCGGCGCCGAACCCGAAGGCGTCCGTGTCGCCCTCGACGACCACGACGTCGGCTGGGGCGACGCCGAGCTCGTGGGAGACCACCTGCGCGAAGGTCGTCGCGTGCGACTGCCCCTGCGAGGTCAGGCCCGTCGAGATGTGGATCCGGCCGTCGGTCGGCTGCACGAACACCCGGGCCCCCTCGTACGGGCCCTCCCCGGTGCCCTCGACGTAGCAGGCCAACCCCAACCCGAGGTGCCGGCCCTCCTCGCGCGCCCGCGCCTGCTCTTCCGGGAACCCCGCGTGGCCGATCGCCTCGAGGACGGCGTCGAGCTGGGCCGGGTAATCGCCGCTGTCGAGGACGACGGGGTAACCCGCGAAGTAGAGGCCGTCGCGGGGATAAGGGAACTCGTCGGGCGCGATCAGGTTCCGGCGCCGGAGCTCGATGCGGTCGATCCCGAGCTCTCGCCCGAGCCGGTCGAGCGCCCGCTCGAGTGCGAAGTTCGACTGCGGCCGACCGACGCTCCGCATGGGGCTCACCGGCACCTTGTTCGTGTAGACCGCGAGGAAGCGGACGGTGACGTTCGGGATCCGGTAGGCGCCGGCCACGTGGCTGGCGGCGATCTGCGGCGTGATCAGGCCGTAGCCGATGTAGGCACCCTGGTCGTGGAGGAACGTGTCCCGCAACGCGGTCACGACCCCCTCCCGGGTCGCTGCCAGCTCGATCGTGTGTGCCTGCCCGCGCTGGTGGTTCGAGCCGACGAAGTGTTCGCGGCGATCCTCCGTCCACCGCACCGTCGCGCGCAGGTCGAGCGCCGCGAACGGGACGAGGAGCTCCTCGGGATAGAGGAGGTAGCCCTTGACGCCGAAGCCGCCGCCGACGTCGGGCGCGATCACGCGGAGCTTGTCCTCGGGGTAGCCGAACGCGGCGATCAGGGCCGAGCGAACGGGAAGAGCGCACTGCGTCGAGTCCCAGACGGTCAGCTCCCTCGTCCCCCGGTCGAAGCGGGCGACGACGCCGCGCGTCTCAATCGGCGTCGAGGCGCTCCGCTCGCAGACGTACCGCTCGCGGATGACGACCTCGGCTGTCGCGAACGCCGCTTCGGCATCGCCGACGCGCCACGTCGAATCGGCGGCGACGTTCGTCGGGAACTCGTCGTGCACCAGCGGCCCGCCCTCGGCGGCGGCTTCGTAGTCGACCACCACCGGCAGCTGCTCGTAGTCGACCTCGACGAGCTCGGCCGCGTCCTCGGCCACGTACCGGTCGGCGGCGACGATCATCGCGATCGTCTGCCCGACGTAGTTCACCTCGTCGACGGCGAGCGGATGCTGGGTGCTCGGATACGGCATGTCGTCGTGCGGGAAGAGGAGCGGCAGCGGCTTGGCGTGCGCGCCCAGATCCGCATGTGTGTACACCCTCACGACCCCTGGCATCGCAGCCGCGGCCGACACGTCTACGCTCCGGATGCGCGCATGTGCCAGCGGGCTGCGGACGAAGGCGACGTGGAACGCGTCCGGCGTCTCCACGTCGTCGACGTACATGCCCTCGCCGCGCAGGAGGCGCTCGTCCTCGTTGCGCGCGATGCGCCCGCCGAGGCCGCGTGCGAGCATCGTGGCCATCAACCGAGCCTCTCCGCGGCCAGTTGTACCGCCCGGACGATGTTCTGGTACCCGGTGCAGCGGCAGAGGTTGCCGGCGAGCGCCTCGCGCACCTCCCCATCAGACAGTATCTCGCCTCGTCGCTCCTCGAGCAGTGCCGTGACCGCCATCACGAAACCAGGGGTGCAGAAGCCGCACTGGAGTGCGTGCGACTCGCGGAAAGCGGCCTGCACGGGGTGGAGCTCGCCGTTCTGCGCGAGCCCCTCGATCGTCGTCACCGACGCCTCGTCGCACTGGACGGCGAGAGTCAGGCAGGAACGCGCGGCCGCGCCATCGACAAGGACGGTGCACGCTCCGCAGACGCCGTGCTCGCAGCCGACGTGGGTTCCGGTCAAGCCCAGCTCGTGGCGCAGGAAGTCGGACAGGAGAAGCCGTGCCTCGACCTCGCGCTCCACCTGCACTCCGTTCACCTCGACGCGCACGATCGTCATCGCAGGCTCCGCGAGCGCGCGAGGTCGAGCACGCGCCGCCCGAGGACGTCGACGAGCCGTCGGCGGTAGTCGGCGGAGCCGGCCGCATCCGCCGACGGGTCGACCGCCGCCTGCCACGCGTCGGGGTCTTCCGAATCGACGACCATGGGCCGTCCCCCGACACCGGTGAAGCAGAGTCGAACCGAGCCGTTCGACACGATCGCGCAGACGCCGGCGAGCGCGAAGTCGCCGTGGCGGCGCGCGAACTCCAGAGCGGCGTAGCCCGAGCCCGCGTGCGGCGCGGGGAAGAAGACCTCGGTCAGCACCTCGTCCCGCTCGAGCGACGTGGTGAAGGGGTAGAGGAAGAGGCGCTCCGCGGCGATCTTCCGAGCCCCCTGAGGCCCGAGCACGGTGACGGCGCCGCCGAGCGCGCAGAGGGCCGCCGGCAGCTCCGCGGCCGGGTCGGCGTGCGCGATCGAGCCGCCGACGGTGCCGCGGTTGCGGATCGGAGGATGGCCGACGAGCTGCAGGACCTCGCGCAGCAGGGGGCACGCTGCGAATGCGTCCCCGGAGCGCTCGAGCTCACGCTGCCGGGTCATCGCCCCGACGGCGACGCCGCCATCGCCGACGCGAACGTAGCTCAGTCCTCCGACGCGGCGGAGATCGATCAGCGCCGAGGGTCGCGCAAGCCTCAGGTTCAGCATCGGCACGAGGCTCTGGCCGCCAGCGAGCAAGGCCGCGTCGGGATCGGCGGCACGAAGCGCTACCGCCTCCTCGAGGCTCGCCGGGGCGTGGTAGTCGAACGGAGGCGGCTTCAAGCCTCCGGTCGCTTCAGCACGACCTCACCTCCCCTCATGATCTTCAGCCTGCGGACGATCTCACGATCTCGCTCGAGACGGAAGTCGGCGGGATCGCGCACCCGCCAGTCGTAGAACCCGCGGCCGGCAGCCATGCCTGTCCAACCCCGCTTGCGGAGCGCTTCGATCGGCCCACCGTCGGGGCTCTGCGCGCTCGCCAGATCGGGCCACACCTCCCGCGCCTGCTCTCCCATCAACTCCAGACCGGCGAGGTCGGCGTGCTCGAACGGCCCCATCGCCGGCAGGCGGGACGCATAGCCGTACTTGACCACGGTGTCGCACGTCTCGGGTGTGACGTCGCCCCGGCCGACCATGTGGACGAGCTCGCGGAGCACCGCCTGCTGGAGACGGCTCCAGAGAAAGCCGGGGACGTCGGCGCACACCGCGGGCCGCTTGCCCGTCCGCTCGAGGAGCTCGGAAGCCTCGCCGACCGTCTCCCGGCTCGTCCGCTCGCCGGGCACGACCTCCACGAGCGCGACCAGGTGCGCGGGCTGAGCGTAGTGCGTGACGACGAAGCGCTCCGGCCGGCGGAGGGACTCGGCGAGCCGCGTGGGGGAGAGGGCGGAGGTGGTGCTCGAAAGGATGGCATCGGCCTCCAGCTCGCCCTCGGCCGCCGCGAGCAGGTCGCGCTTGAGCCCGGCGTCCTCGGTCACCGCTTCGCAGGCGAAGGAGGCGCCCGCGAGCGCGCGGGCGCGGTCGGTCGTCCACGAGATCCGCTCGAGCGCGCTCTCGTCTTGCTCGAGATCCTCGCCGACGAGAAAAGCGGCGTTCCGCCTCGCGCGCGAGCGCGCCTCCTCGAGGCCCGCCTCCCGCCGGCCCCAGACGCTCACTCGCTCGCCGCCGAGCGCGAGCGAGAGCGCGATGTCGGCCCCCATGACGCCGCTGCCGAGGACGGCGCAGCTCACAGCAGAGCCCTCTCCCGTACGGCGGCGTGGCCCGAGCCGCTGGGGCCGATCATGCCGCGCCGATGGAGGTCGCGCAGGTGACCGTCGATCGTGATCAGCGCACGCCACTCGCGCAGCTTCCCGAGGCGCTCCGTGACGGCGTCGCGGAGCGGCCCCAGCGTGATCCCGGGAGCCTCCTCGACCGCCTCGACGATCGCCGCCTCGATCGCGCGGGTGCGGTCGTAGCAGTCGGCGGCCCACGCGATCGCCTCGTCCGGGCCGCACGGGTCACCGTGCCCGGAGAGAACGGTACGCAGGGGGCGTTCGCGCGCGATCTGCATGATGCGCTTGCACGTCGCCCGCACCTCGTAGGGGTCCTCGTAGAGGAAGAGCACGGGCACGTGCGCGGGCATCAGGGAGTCGCCGAAGATCAACGTGTCGGAGGAGCGCTCGTAGAACCCGATCTCCGACAGCGAGTGCCCGTGGAGCTCGATCACCTCGAGCTCGACGCCGCCGCCGAGATCGACCACGTTTCCCTCCGCCAGGTGCAGGTTGACCGTCGTCTCCTCTTCCTCCATCCAGTCGAGGTACTCCGGCTTCGGGTCGAATACCGGCTCGACATCTGGGAAGCGCAGCACCATTTGCTGCGCGCCGAGCTCGTGATCCTCGATCCAGGAGGCGTACCGCGGATGGGCGCCGACGAGGCACCCGGTCTCGCGAACGAGTCGCGCGTTGTTGCCGATGTGATCCATGTGCTCGTGGGTGTTGAGCAGAAGCCCGATCCGCCGCTTGTCGATCCCCGACTCGCGCAGCGCCTCCTCGAGCTGGTCGTATCCCCAAACGAGCCCGCTGTCGATCAGCGCGACGCGGTCGGCACCCTCGACGAGGTGAACCGTGACCGCCACGTTCGACTGGTCGCCCTTCAGCTGCATCTTCACGGTGGTGACCGGGCCGTGCTGCCACATGGCTACGTCTTCCTGTTGTCGGGGTGGGGAGTCACGCGAGGACGCCGTCCGCCCGGAGTGCGTCCAGCTCGTCGGCGTCGAGCACCTCGCCGAACACCTCGGCGGTGTGCTCGCCGACGAGTGGAGGGAGGAGCCGGAGGCTCCACGGCGTCTCGCTCAGCGTGATCGGACAGCCGATCAACTCGATCTTGCCGGCCCGCGGGTGGTCGACCGTGCACACGAGTTCGGAGCGGTCTGCTCGCAGCTCGTCGACCGCCTCCTTGGTCGTCCGGACGCGCGCCGACCAGATGCCTGCCGGCATCAGGACGTCGAGCCACTCCTGCGTGGCCCGTTCCGGGATCACCGCGTCGAGTCGCGTCTTGACGGTGTCGCGGTCAGCCCAGGGGTCGAGCTCGGCGAGGCCGGGATCGCCCACCAGCGCGCCGATGTCCTCGAGAGAGGCCATGGAGAGCGCCAGCCAGCCGTCGGCGGTGCGGTAGATCCCAAAGGGCGCCGACAGCCACGGCTGCGCGATCCCGGCCTCCGAGCGCTCCGCGTCGACTCCGAGGTTGACGATCGCCGAGATCTCCTGGCACTGCACCGACATCGCGGTCGAGAAGAGGTCGACCTCGATGCGCTGGCCGATGCCCTGGCGCTCCCGCGCCAGGAGCCCCGCGAGGATCCCGATCGCGAGCGTCAGGCCGGTCGTCGCATCGCAGATCGAGGAGCCCGCGACGATCGGCGGGTCGTCCCGACGGCCGGCGTTGTAGGCGAGCCCGGACATGGCCTGGATCAGGAGATCCTGGCCGGGGCGGTTCTCGCGCGCGAACCGGGTCCGCTGGCCCCAGCCGGATCCGGAGGCATAGACGATGTCGGGTCGGCGCATCCGGAAGGCCTCGTACCCCAGGCCGAGCCGTTCCATCACGCCCGGCCGGAAGTTCTCGACGACGACGTCGCAGCTCTCGCCGAGCCTCAGCAGCGCGTCACGGCCAGGCTCGCTCTTGAGGTCGACCGTGATCGAGCGCTTGTTGCGGTTCATCGCGAGGAACGCTGGCGAGTCGCCCGCGACCAGCTGTCCCATGAACTCGAGCCCGCGCTCCCACTCCCCGTGCACGGGCCGCTCGACCTTGATCACGTCCGCGCCCAGGTCGCCGAGGAACTGCGTCGCGTAGGGGCCGAGCATCATCTGGGTGAAATCGAGGACTCTGATGCCCTCGAGAGCGAGTGGCCTAGCCACTATGCCAGCCTACAACGTCAGGCACCACGTGTCGAGGCCTCCCGGTGCAGCGAGGCGATCCCTCGCGCGATCACGGGGGCCTGCGACCTGCGTGCAGCCGGTGCACCAGCAGCTCGCCCGCGCGCTCCTGGAACGCGGGCCACCAGGGTTCGCGAGGACGAACGTACGAGGACTCGATCGTTGCCAGCGTCCCGCTGAAGAATCCGCCGGCGGCAGCGTCGGCGGCCGGGTCGAGCCAGACCGAGCGGCTGCCCGGCTGGCCACCGGCCGGGAACACGATCTTGCGCTGCGTCTCTGCCCCGGTGGCCCAGGCGGCGAACGCGGCTGCTGCAACGGGATCGGTAGCGGTGGCAGAGACGGCAAGCCCCGCGCCGCCGAGCACGGCCCCGCGCGTCGGGATGTCCACGAAGCTCAGCCGCGCCGACCGGCCCGGCCGCGAGTAGTTCGCGTAACCGAACGCGAGCGGGACGTAGGCGATCTCGTCCGCACTGCTCATCCGGTCGAGCGTACGGGGCGGGTTGAAGCCGAACGAGCCGGGATGGAGGTGGGGGAGGAGCTCCACGGGGTAGGCGAGTGCATCCTCGTCGGCCTCCGGGTCTTCGCCCAGACGCCCCCCGCGGGAGGCGCAGAGCGTCAAGAGCGAGCAGAGTGCGTCTGTCCGGTAGAGCGGCAGCGCGACGCGACTCGGCTCCTGCGCGAGCGCGAGCACGTCGTCCCACGTTCCCGGGACGGTGTGGAGGAGATCCTCGCGGAGGACTGCCACCTGACAGGCGGCGTCGGTCGCGAGGGCCCACTGCAGCCCGCGGTAGCGATACGAGGAGTGGCTGGGGCCGACCGCGTCGGCCGCGAGCGCCGCCAGTGTCTCCGTGGGGAGGAGCTCGTCGAGCGGCGCCAGGCAGTTCGCCGCGGCCGCGGCCCCGACCAGCGGGTGGTCGATCACGAGCAGGTCGTGGGACGCGACGAGCTCGCTCACCGGCTGGTCGTTGAACGAGGCGAGCGGACGGAAGTCCCACTCGAGTGCAACGCCGTGCAGCTCGCGCCACCGTGCCGCCGCGGCCAGCATCGGCGCGCGGCAGCGCTCGTGATCCCAGCCGATTCCCCGCAGAGGCCTCACCGGGGGCCAGTGGGGGTGCCGAGTAGGATGCGGCGATGGGAGACCCGATCCTCGCGGGCGTGGTCGGCCTGCGGGACGCGGGGCCGAGCCGGGCCTGCGACCTCGTCGTCGCGCAGCTGCGGGAGCTGATCGTGGACGGCCGGCTCGCGCCCGGTAGCCGGCTGCCGCCGGAGCGCGACCTCGCGCTCCGTTTCCAGACGAGCCGCGCGACGATCAGCCAGGCGCTGCGCGTCCTGAACGCGCTCGGCCTCCTCGACATCCACCACGGCAGCGGGGTGTACGTCTCGCCGCACCCCGACCGGCTGTTGCGCCACTCGGTCGAGCTGATGCTCGGGTTCGACCGCCCGTCGCTGATCAGGCTTGTCGAGGCGCGCGGCTGGATGGAGGTCGCCGCGGTCGCGCGCGCGGCCGAGGTGGCAGGCCCGGCGGACGTGGCCTCGATTCGAGAGGCCGGCGAGGCGCTCGCGGCCGAGTCCGCCTCCGTCGAGCGCTGGCTCGAGCTCGACGTCGCCTTCCACCGCGCCGTTCTCGTCGCCACGGGCAACACGTTCGTCGTCACGCTGCTGTCGCCGGTGCTCGACCTGATGGTGTCGGCGCGCGTCGTCAACTACCGCCGCGCGGGCGCACCCACCTGGTTTCGCGGCGACGATCTCGGCGCGCTCGTCGACCTGCACCGCCGTATGGCCGACGCCGTTGCCGCGGGCGACGCCACGGCCGCGCGGGCGGTCGCGGAGGAGCACCAGCTCCGTCTGGAGGAGCACGTAGCCGAGCTCGATCCCGCGCCTAGCGCCGAGCTTCCCAGGCGCGGATGAAGCCCTCGCGGCCGCGGCGCACGACCTCGCCGGCGGGTAGCTTCCACAACGAGTCCTCGTAGTCGTCCTCGAAGGTGCCGTCGTCGGAGAAGACCTCGAGGTCGTACCAGCCCTCGTAGCCACACGCTTCGAGCGCAGCGAAGATGGACGGGAGATCGACGATGCCGTCACCGGGAAGGACGCGGTCGTTCCAGCCCCGGGTCGGATCGCGCCAGTCGTCGACGTGGACGCCGACGATTCGTGACGCGTGCTCTCGGATGTCCTCGAGCAGGTTCGGCGTGTCCCAGAGGTGCCAGACGTCGAAGCCGATGCCGAAGCCCGGGACGTCGACCTCCTCCACCAGCTCGAGCGCCTCCGGGATCGTGGTCACGAGCGTCCAGTCGTCTCTGATCGAGGCGTGGATCGGCTCGAGGCCGAGCGGGATCCCGGCGTCGGCCGCCGCCCGCGCCACTTCGCGTAGGCCCTCCACCGTGATCCGACGCGCCTCCCCGTAGGAGAGCGAGCCCTGCGGGCCGGTCAGCACGTAGAGGCACGCAGGCTCGAACGCCGCCATTCGCCGCACCCCGGCGCAGAGCCCGGCCACCCGCTCGGCTGGGTCAGCCGGTCCCTCGAACTTCGCGAGCGGCAGCACGGACAGCGTCGCGAGCAGGCAGACGCTCGCCTGCAGGCCGCTGTCGCGTAGGGCCGCGGCGGCCTCGGCGTCGCCCCCTTCGGCCAGTTTGGCCTCGCAGATGCCGATGCCGTCGCAGCCCGCGTAGCGGAGCACGGCGAGCTCGTCCTCGAGACCGAGGGAGAGAGTGGTGAACTCGCAGACGGAGAAGCGCGGAGAGGACATCTGCCTCCTTTGGTCGGGCGGGGGAGGCGCAGCGCGGCGCGCCTCCCCCGGGGCCTCGGCTACCGGAGAGGTGCGAGGTGGGTGTGGGGCTCGTAGTCGGGCAGGTAGTCCCAGGCAAGGCGCTCGTCGGCGGCCGGGATGTAGCGCTCCTCGACGCCGAGTTCCTTGAGCACGATGTTCCGCGCGAGTGGGATCCCGGTTGCCTTGTAGAAGGCGACGTGCCGGTTGAACCCCTGCCGGCCGAAGCCGCAGTCGGTGGAGAGCACGAGCTTGTCGGCCGGGATGTGCTCGAGCGCGCGGCGCACGCGGTCGGCGATCACCTCCGGGAAGTCGGCCTGGAGCGTGCGGTGGCTAACCACGCCGACGGCGACCTTCTTCTTCAGCGAGTCCTTATAGGGCGCGAAGAGCGGGAGCTCCTTGAGGTCGTTCTCGGTAGCCTCGATCGTCCAGACGTCCCCCTTCAGCCGCTCGAGGTAGATCTCCACGGAGTTGGCGTACGACTCGTCCGAGAACACCTTCTGCATGTTCGGGTTGCCCCAGCAGGTGTGGATCCAGACCTCCGCCTCGTCGAGCCCCTCGACCTCCCGGTTGAAGCAGTCGACGAGGAAGTCGAGCAGATCGGTCATCTCCGGGTAGTAGCAGGCCATGAAGTGGAGCGTCGGCTCCTCGACCTGGATCACCTTGCAACCGGACGCCACGAGCTGCTTCAGCTCCAGGTTCATCGCCTCGGCCATGTCCCAGGTGACCTGCTTCTTATCGTCGAGGTCGTAGTGCCCGCTGTGGCTGTCGAGGAAGAAGGCGAGCACCTGCGCCGAGCACGTACCGAACTTCACGTGCTTGCCGGAAGCTGCGGCAGCCTGCTGCGTCAGCCGCCAGATCTTGGCGTACTCGAGCGGGTTCTTCGGATCGTGCTCCACCTTGTCGATGACGCGTGGCCAGCGCCACGTCTTGTAGATCGAGTCGAGCATCGTCCCGACCGGGTACGAGAGGAGGGGAGAGCGCGTCTTCTCGGTCTGGAGCTCCTCGTGCTCCAGACCCTTCCAGC
The DNA here is from genome assembly GCA_038237515.1 of Gaiellales bacterium. Classification (GTDB taxonomy): domain Bacteria; phylum Actinomycetota; class Thermoleophilia; order Gaiellales; family Gaiellaceae; genus JBBQDZ01. Next base: position 29,563 of record JBBRYP010000007.1, on the reverse strand, counting down.
GCTGGAGCGGGTAGTGGTGCCAGGAGCGGCCTGCGACGTCCTCGTCGAGGTGATAGTCGCCGCTCGTGACGATGTCGAGGCCTGCGCGAGCCTGGTCGGAGACGACGACCGCGTGGGCGTCCGAGAACTGCTCGCGGTACCAGGGGTCCATCATGGCCGTGTCCAGCGGCCGCCCCCACATGTTCTCGGTGTACCAGCGCGGTCGCGGCCAAGAGCCGGTGACCGTGGCCGGAAGCATCAGGTCCTTGGTGGCGGTGAATGCCATCGTTCCCTCCTTCGTCGTGGTGTCAGCGGGCTGCCGAAACGGCGTAGCGGTCGAGGGTCTCACGGTTCAGCACGATCCCGAGACCGGGCGTGTCGCCGAGCACGAGCTCCCCGTCGAGGACGGGGGGCTGCTCGACGAAGAGCTCGCTCCAGAGCGGGTCCCGGACCGGGTTCGGAAAAACCTCGAGGACGGAGCCGTTCGGGACCGCGGCCAGCAGGTGGCCGTGGATCTGTGGGTCGTGGTGAGGTGCCATCAGGATCCCGTGCGCCCCGGCGTAGGCGGCACAGCGGAGCCATTCGGTCACCCCGCCGGCGCGGGTGCAGTCGAACTGCAGGTAGCGAATGCCGCTGTGGTCGACGAGGTCGCGGCAGCCGTATCGGTGGAGCTCGCGCTCGCCGCTCGCGAGCGGGATCGACGTGGCCGCGGCCACGCGGCCGAGCCCGAAGACGGGATCGAACCAGGCGACCGGCTCCTCGAGCCAGTGGATGTCGAGCGGCTCGAATGCGCGCGCCGCCTCGATCGCGGCCGGGACGTCGTAGGCCGAGTTGGCGTCGAGCATGATCCGGACGTCCGGCAGAGCCTCGCGCACGGCGCGGGCGCGCTCGACGTCGCTCGCGAGGTCCAGACCGCCCACCTTCATCTTCACGGCGTCGAATCCGAGCGCCGCATAGCCGCTCATCTCCACCACCAGGTCATCGACCGCCGCCTCGCCCTCGGGGCCGTAGTAACCGCCGCTCGCATAGCAGGGGACGGTCGAGCGGCAGGCGCCCAGAAGCTTGTAGAGCGGCAGGCCCGCGGCGCGGGCCTTGAGATCCCAGAGGGCGATGTCGATCCCGGCGATCGCCGCCATCAGCTGCGGTTTCGACCCCGCTCCGAAGTGCGGCTGGCCGTCGGGGGCTTCGAATCCCGCGATGGCGCGGCTGAACGTCGAGCGGAAGAGCGTCTCCCAGATCCTCTCGTGGTCGACGGGATCCTCGCCGAGAAGCGACGGCGCGAGCGCCTCGAGGATACGGACGATGTCCGCCTGTGGTCGCCCGTGGATCTCCCCGACGCCGACGAGGCCGTCGTCGGTCTCGATCTCGACGACGATTTCCGCGGCGACGCGATAGGGCTCGAGCGACATCCAGAACGCCTGCCGGAGCGGGACCGAAATCGGGTGGAGGCGGATCTCGGCGACTTGGCGGCTCATCGAAGCCCGCCGCGAGCTCGGTCTGCGCCTGCACGATCGGAGGACGGCGGGGGGAAGGCGAGGGCGCGCCCTCCGCCGAGGCATGCGTAGCCTTCGGCGGCGACCGGCGTCCGCACTGGCGCACCCGCTCGTCGCGACTCGTCCCGGATCGTTGCGCGTTCTCCTGGAATCGCCAGCAGCCCTCCGCGGCGACTCTACTCGGCCGCCACCGGCGAGCGCCCGAGGCTTGCTCCAGGGGCGAATGCCGCCTGGAGGGAAACGAGGAGTGGCGCCGGAAGCGCCGGAGGGGTACGTTCGCCCCTGGTGGTCGCCCATCTCCGATCCGCTCGCCCGAGCCTGACCGAGCGTCTCGCGCGGCGGGGGGCACCCTCACCCTGGCCCTCGGGCGTCGCCCGCGTCCCGGGGGAACGGCTCCGGCTGCTGTGTGACGCGATGCAGCGCGTCTTCTCCGGAAGCCCGAGCTTCTGCGCGCCCTGGACGTACCTCAGCGCGGAGCCGGCGGTGTGAGTACGGCCACCGCACTCAGGCGCTACGGCCTGTACGTGGCGGGCGCCGAGGTGCCCGCTCGCTCGGGAGCGATGATCCGCTCGGTCAGTCCGGTTCGCGGCGAGGCCTGGGCAGAACTCGCCGACGCGGCCGAGGACGACGTGGCACTCGCGGTCGCGGCGGCGACGGATGCCTTCGAAGGTGAAGCGTGGCGGTCGCTCTCGCCGACCCGCAGGGGACGGCTGATGATGCGGCTCGGCGACCTGGTGGCGGAGCACGCCGAGTCGATCGCGTTCGCAGAGACGAGCGAGAATGGGAAGCTCTACAAGGAGATGCTCACTCAGGCCCGGATCGTCCAGGACTGGCTGTACTACTTCGGCGGTCTGGCGGACAAGATCGAAGGATCCGTCATCCCGGTCCCGCGCCAGAGCGTCCTCAACTACACGCTGCGCGAACCCATCGGCGTGGTCGGGATCATCACGCCCTGGAACTCGCCGCTCCTGCTGACGACCTTCGCTCTGGCACCGGCTCTCGCGGCTGGCAACACCGTCGTGATCAAGCCGTCAGAGATGGCGTCTGCGGGTGTGGTCGAGTTTGCGCGGCTGACCGAGGCGGCGGGGTTCCCACCGGGAGTGGTCAATGTCGTCACGGGCGGTCCCGCCGCGGGGGCCGCGCTCGTCGCCGACGCCCGTGTGGGGAAGATCACGTTCGTCGGCGGCACGGCGGCGGGCCGCCGGATCGCCGCCGCGGCCGGGGCGCGCCTCGCGCGCGTCACCCTGGAGCTCGGCGGCAAGAGCCCGAACATCGTCTTCGCCGATGCGGATCTCGAAGCGGCGACGGCCGGGGTGCTGGCCGGCATCTTCGCAGCCGGTGGACAGACGTGCGTCGCAGGCTCGCGGATCCTCGTGGCCGAGGAGGTGCACGACCAGCTGGTCGAGCGGCTGGCGGCCCGGGCGAGCTCGCTTCGGCTCGGCGATCCGATGGATGCTGCCACCGAGATGGGCCCGATCGCGACGGAGGAGCACCTGCTGCGGATCGACTCGTACGTGGCCGGCGCGGCCGCCGCGGGCGCCCGAACGATCGTCGGCGGTCGCCGAGCGGCGGTCGAGGGGTTTCCCGACGGCTTCTTCTACGAGCCGACGATCCTGACGGACGTGGCGAGCGACGCCCGCGTGGCGCGCGAGGAGATCTTCGGCCCGGTGGCCGCGATCCTCCCCTTCCGCGGCGAGGACGAGGCCATCGCGATCGCGAACGACACCGACTACGGCCTCGCCGCGGGCATCTGGACGCGCGACGTCAAGCGCGCGCACCGGGTCGCGCGCCGGCTGCAGGCGGGGACCGTCTGGATCAACACCTACCGAGCGTTGACCTACAACTCGCCCTTCGGCGGGTTCAAGCAGAGCGGGTTCGGGCGGGTGAACGGCCTCGAAGCCGTGAACGAGTACCTCCAGACGAAGAGCGTCTGGTGTGAACTCTCCGACGAGATCCAGGATCCCTTCACGCTGAAGGCTTGATGTCGAGGCGCCTGCACGGCCTCTCAGGGTCCGGGCACGCCGCCGTCGTCACGGCTCGAGGACGACCTTGACGAATCCGTCCTCCTTCTTCTGGAACTTCTCGTAGGCGTCCGGGGCCTGGTCGAGCGGCAGGTGGTGGCTCGCGAAGCCCTCGACGCCGAGCGGGTCGCCGTCCATCAGCAGGGGCATGAGGTCGTCCACCCAGTGCTTGACGTTCGCCTGGCCCATCCGTAGCTGGATCTGCTTGTCGAAGAGGGTCAGCATCGGCAGGGGGTCTGACATGCCGCCGTAGACGCCGATCAGCGAGATCGTGCCCCCGCGGCGGACGATGTCGATCGCGAGGTAGAGCGCGTGCAGGCGGTCGACGCCCGCCCGCTCCATGAGCTTCGCCGCGAGCGCGTCCGGGAGAAGCGAGGTGAGCGCCTGAGCGCCCTTCGCCACCGGCGCGCCGTGCGCCTCCATGCCCACCGCGTCGATGACGGAGTTCGGCCCGCGCCCGTCCGTCTGCTCGCGGACCACGTCTGCGAGATCGTCGTCGTGCTCGTTCAGATCGATCACCTCGATGCCCCGCTGCCGTACCCGCTCGAGCCGCTCCGGTACGAGGTCGACGCCGATGACGCGGTAGCCGCGGTGGTAGGCGATCCGGCAGGACATGTCGCCGATCGGACCGAGTCCGAGCACGACGACGGACCCGCCCTCCGGCACCGCCGCGTACTCCACCGCCTGCCAGGCCGTGGGCAGGACGTCGGAGAGGAAGAGGAAGCGGTCGTCCGGAGGGCCCTCCGGAACCTTGATCGGCAGGGTGTTGCCGAACGGCACCCGCAGGAACTCGGCCTGCCCACCCGGCACCGCCCCGTACAACTTGGTGTAGCCGAAGAGGGCGGCGCCCATGCCCTGCTCGCGCACCTGCGTCGTCTCGCACTGCGACTGAAGACCCTGGCCGCACATGAAGCACGTGCCGCAGGAGATGTTGAACGGGATGACCACACGGTCGCCCGCGGAGAGCTCTCGAACCTCGGCGCCCACTTCCTCGACGATCCCCATCGGCTCGTGGCCGAGGATGTCGCCCTCCTTCAGGAACGGGCCGAGCACCTCGTAGAGATGGAGGTCGGAGCCGCAGATCGCGGTCGAGGTGATCCGGACGATCGCGTCGGTCGGCTCCTGGATCGCCGGATCGGGAACCGTGTCGATGCGAACGTCTCGCTTGCCGTGCCAGGTCAGGGCTTTCATGCTCGCCGTCTCCTTCGTTGCCGGGTGATGCCGCAGAGAAGCTCGTTTCGCCGCGAGGCCGGCCTAAACAACGGGACGGGGTTCGGGCGCCGGCTGGCAGGTCGGTCACATGGTTTCGCCGGCGCGCTCGTTACCCCTGAGTTACCCTGAGCGGCGCGTGATCTCTCGACTCCTTCGACACGCCGGGAGGCTGTCGCTTGCTTGCGCTCTCGTGGCGTCGGCCGCGCTCGGCGGCTCGGGGGGCGCGCCGGCGGGGGCGTCGCCCTCGATCAACCTCCTCGCGGCCTTTCGCGAACGGCTCCCCTCCGCCCGGAGCTCGCGCGTAACGGTCTTGCTGCCACGCACGCTCACCCTCGCCGACCGCACGCCGCGTGTCTACGCCGGGGGCGGGAAAGCTGCGGGAGGCTGGGTGCTCGTCCTGGCCGCGGCGCCGCGCTGCGGCGGCGCGACCGCGTGTTTCATCGCATCCTTCCAGGCTGAGCGAGGCAAGTCGCTGCCCGAGCGGGCGAAAGTGAAGCTCGCCGACGGGACACCGGCGGCCTACCACCCCGTCGGCTGCGGCGCGTCGTGCTCGCCCGCCTCGCTTTGGTTTCGCCGAGGCGGGATCCTCTACAGCTGGCAGGTGAAGGATCTTCCTCGGAACCCGCGGGCCGTGCTGGTCGCGCTCGCGAACGAGGCGATCGCTGCGGGCGGGCGGTAGAGTCGAGCGGATGGGACGCGGATCGAGAGCGCCGACGCGCTGGAAGAACGAGCGCCGGCGCAAGAAGAAGGAGCGCGAGAAGCGCAAGCAGCCGGCGCCACCGACGTCCGGGCGCCGCTGAGCTTCTAAGGGCCCGTCCAAAAAGTGAACCAGGGCGCCTGACAGGCGTCACGCGCCTCGATGCGGCGTCCTCGGTCGCGCAGATATGCCTGCATATCCGACGCTCCCTGCGTTCTTGCCTCGAGACGCGTGCCGCGTGTCATCCACCGTGGCCACTTTCCGGACAGGCCCCTAACGCATTCTTGTCCGGCGCGGCTACGGCGGGGTGAGCACGAGCGCGCACTGAGTTCCGATCGGGGGCAAAGCCGCGGCGAGCGCCGGCTTTCCGTTCGTGGCGACCGCGTCCGCGGCCGCCGCCGCCGCGAGCGCTCCCCCGGCAGCCCCGCACGTTCCGGCGACCGTAGCGAGCGCGTGAAGGCGCTCGGGCGGCCACGACCCCGGCGGGTCTGCGCCGTCGAACCAGACCGCGCCGATCTCCTCCGTTCGGACGCCCGCCTCCTCGAGGGCGCGCCCGAGCACTGCCGATCGCGCATCCCGCGGCTCGCGACCGCCGAGGTGGGCGGAGGCGAAACCGCCGACACGCGCCTCCGCACGCTCACCAGGCGCCGCCTCCCGGCCGAGGAGGAGGAGACCGGCCCCCTCCCCTGGAGGCTCGGGGCCCGCTTCTCCGTCACCGCCTGCGAGCGCGTCCAGAAGGAGCTTCGAGAGCGCCTCCACGCCGCCGGCGAGGGCGTGGTCGGCCCTGCGAAGCGAGAGCATCTCGGCGGCCTCGCCGACGGCCTCGAGGCCGGCGCTCGGCCCGCAGAGCGTGACGTTCGGCCCGGCGAAGCCGAAGAGGATCCCGAGGTAGCCGGCGTGGGCGTTGACGACGACGTTCGGAAACTGGCTGGGACTGACGAGCGACGGCCCGTCCGTCGCGGCGGAGCGCTCGAACTGGAAGAGCGGCTCGAGGCTCGCCCAACGCGTGCCAAGGACGACCGCCCGCCGGTCGCGCTCGCCGGGTGGCTCCTCCGGATGGCGAAGCGCGCCGGCGGCGGCCACGCACGCGAGTAGGCTCGCGCGCGAGAGCGGACGCAGGCCGCGCAGCTCCAGGTAGTCCGCCGGGTCGAAGCGCTCGATCGTCCGTGGCGCCATCTCACCGCCGCGCGCCGCCGCCGCCGTCAACGCCGCGGCTCCCGTTCCGCGCCAGGAGATCGAGCCGGAGCCGAGGACGAGCGCTCCCGCTGCGCTCACGGCTCGGGATGCTCGAGGACGAGCGACGCGTTGTTGCCGCCGAAGGCGTAGGCGTTGTTGAGGACGCGCGCGAGGCGAAGGGGCCGCGGCTCGTTGGGGACGACGTCCCAGTCGCACTCGGGATCGCGCGCTCGAAAGTTCCAGGTCGGCGGCGCGGTCTGTTCCCGCAGCGCCAGGATGCACGCCACCGCCTCCAGGGCGCTCGAGGCCCCGAGGGCATGACCGGTGAGGGCCTTGATCGAGCTCATCGGCACCTTCCGGGTTCCGAAGATCGCCTCCGCGGCCGCCACCTCCGCGCGGTCGTTCGCGGGCGTGCCCGTGCCGTGGGCGCAGACGTAGTCGATCTCGCCCCCGGCGAGCCCTGCATCCGCGAGTGCCGCTTCCATCGCGCGCGCCGCGCCGCGGCCGGCGGGATCGGGGCTGACGATGTGGAAGGCGTCGCTCGAGAGTCCGAAGCCGGCGAGGAGTGCCAGCGGCCGTACACCTCGCGCCTCCGCCGCCTCCCGTGACTCGACCACGATCATCCCGGCCCCCTCGGCCAGGACGATGCCGTCGCGATCGGCGCTGAAGGGGCGGCACGCCTCCGAGGCGAGAGCGCCCAGGCGCGCGAAACCCGTGAAGGCAACCCGCGAGAAGGCGTCGACGCCCCCGGCGAGTACCCGCTCCGCGCGGCCGAGGCGGACGAGGTCGGCGGCGTGCCCGATCGCGTAGTTTCCGGCGGCGCAGGCGCCCCCGAGCACGGTCACCCGCCCCTCGAGTCCGAGCAGAGCCGCGGCGTCGAAACCGACCTGCTCCGGAGCTGAGCGCAGCAGCTCGGCCGCCGGACCATCGCCGGCGACGAGGCTCTCGGGCGGCCAGGCCTCGATCCAGCAGGACTCGCCCATCGTCGTGCCGAGGCAGAGGGCGGAGCCCGCGACCCCGGCGTCTGTCAGCCCCGCATGCGCGAGGGCCTCCATTCCCGCAGCGACCGCGAGCCGCGCGGCCCGCCCGACCCGCGAGCCGTCCGGACGCTCGGGCGCAGGCGCCAGGTCTCGTACCTCGCAGCCGAGCGAGGATGGATACCCGCCCGTCTGGAAGCTGCGCACCGTCGCGGCTCCCTGGCGCCCCTCCAGCAGCGAGCGCCAGAACTCCTCCGTTCCCGAACCGATCGCGCTGACGACGCCGAGCCCGGTGACGACGGGGTCGCGGCCGGATCTCACCCGGGTTCGGCCGCGGCTGCGAGCTTCTCCCGCGTCAGCGTCACGAGGCTCGCAAAGCTCGAGAGCTGCTTGAGCTCGTCCTCGTCGAAGCGGATGCGGTACCTGCGCTCGATTTCGACGGCGATCTCGACCTGGAGGAGGGAGTCCACTCCAGCCTCCGAGAGCGTCCCCTCGGCCGAGACGAGGGCCGGGTCGAGCTCCCCGACCTCGGCGACGATGCTCCGGATCTCGTCCTCGATCAGTTCCACGAGAGCGAGTCGGGGGCGGGGGCGTACACCGCCCTCGCCTGCCGGTCTGCATCCGCGGCGCCGACGAGCCGGGCGAGTGGATCGCCCACGATCCGGTAAGGCTCGGGCCCACCTGCCGGTCGGGGTGCGGCGCGAAGGAGCGCCGGCCCGAGGACGGTCTCGCCGGCGTGCAGGGCGTCGGCCAGGCCGAGCATCCAGCGCATGTTCTCGACGTGGTGGACGGGGATCACCGCGCCGACCGCCGCCGCGGCGGCGCCTCCGAGGACGAGCTGCTCGGAGAACGCGAGTCCCGTCCGGCGGCGGCTGGCGGTCAGGCAGGTGACGGAGAAGACGCCGCCGATGGGCTCGCCCTCACGCTCGAGGATGTGGTGGGCACGGAGGCCGTGGTAGCCGGCCCAGCCGATCGGGCGGCCGTGCCCGAAGTAGACGGCGGCGCCGACCCCGTAGCGCAGCCCGCGGACGAGATCGTCGCGCGTCAGCCGCTCAGCGGTCCAGCGGAGCACGCGGAAGCGGTCCGCGCAGCGCGCCAGCCGCGCCTCCATCCGCGTCGCGAGGTGCAGGTACTGGTCGTCCCACTGGCCGAGCACGGCCACCGGGCCCACGCGCTCGCGGGCGCGGCGAGCGACCCGCGCGGCCGCACGTGCGAACGTCGCCAGGCCCGGCCCGAGATCGGGGAGCCAGCCGACGGGGACGAGACGCCCGCCCGGGTCGGCGACGAAGGGGCCGGCCAGCATCGTGCGCGGCGCGCGCCGGCGGTTCCCGACCAGCAGCAGGCCGTCGGCGCCGGCGAGGAGCTCCTGGAGGCGTCCCCGCTCCGGCGCGAGCCCGTCCTCCGGCAGCACGTGGACGTGCACCGGCCGCGACAGCTCGTGGGCCTGCACGAGCTGTCGCAGCTCCTGGAGGGCCGGGCGCGGCGCCGCGACCGCGAAGGCGCCCGGTTCTCGCGTCACGCGGCGCGTACCTCGGCGATGTAGGGATCGAAGGCGGCGGTGCTCCGGTTCTCCTTCAGCTCGATGTAGAAGTCGGCCATGATCTGCGCCTGCTGCTCGGGGTTGAAGTGGTCGAGCTTCCCGCCCGCGGCGGTGTTCGCGACGAGCGCCGGCTGGTCGCCGTAGTCGTAGGCGGCGTTGCCGAGCGTCACCTGCGAGAAGAGGGCGTGCCCCATGTAGTAGGGGCCGGTCGTTTCGCCCTGCCAGACGTGACCGTGCTCGTGGACGAGCGTGTGCCGGTTCTTCGGGTAGATCGTCGTGTCGAAGCCGTCGGGAAGATGGACGATCCGCATCGTCGTGACGGCGACGGCGTTGTCGCGGAACCACCCGCTCATCCCCGAGACGAACGAGCCCTCGAAGATCTGGATCTGCTCGTAGGGGAGCGTGCCCTTGTAGACGAGCTTGAGCTCCTTCTTCTCGTCAGCCCGCAGCTTGCGGAAGCTCCCGAACACTTCGAGCACGATCGCGATCGCCGCGTCGAGGGCGCCGACGGCCCCTTCCAGGAGGCCGTCGAGCACCTCGACCAGCCCGGTGCCGATCTCCTTCAGGGCCTGGATGACGCGCTTCTTGGCGTCCCGCGCCGGCTGGACGAAGGCGGAATCGACGAGCTCACCCACCGTCTTGCCGATCTCGCGCGCCGCCTTCACGAGGTTCGTCAGCGCGTTCTGCGGGTGCTTGATCGTGTCCGCGACGATGTCGGCGAGGTTCGCGCCGAGCGAGAGGAGCTCGGTCAGGACGTCCTTCGCGATCTCGAGCGTCCGGAGCACCATCCAGCCGACGAGATCGGCGAGTGCCGCCCCGGCGTTGAAGAGGCCTCGCACCATCGCCTTCAGGCCGTCGATCGCGTCCGTCGCCAGCCAGGTGAGGACGTAGCTGATCGAGTTGCCGACGCGGACGATCACGTCGGCGAGCTGCTCGAGCACGGCGTCGCCCGCGGCGGCCGCCCACGCGAGCACCTGGTTGAACGCGACGCCGATGCTGTCGATCGCTCGCACGACCGCCTCCAGCGCCTCGGCCGACTTGGCCGCTGCCCAGTTGAGCGCCTCGTCGACGCTCTTCTTTACGAAGTGGATCGCGAGTACGGCCTCGCGGTAGAGCGCGGAGGCGATGTTGGCGGCCTGGGTCAGCACCCAGTCGAGGATCTCGCCCACCGGGCCCAGCGCCTTGAGAATGCCGTTGACCATCTTGCGGAAGACGAAGTAGCTGTTCGAAACGGCCTCCGCCAGGAGGTCGGCGACCTTCAGGCCGGCATCGATCAGCGCGTCGATCACGCGCGCGGCGTTCCGGTAGGTGAACGCGATCACTGCGCCGACGAACTCGACGATCGACTTGCCGAGCTGGATCGCCGCCTTGACGATGTCCTTCAAGAGGTTCGTCGCGAGGCTCAGTGCGCTCCGGCAGATGTCGACGAGCGCCGTTCCCAGCTCGATCGCCGCGTTGACGATGCGCTTGATCGCCTGGAACCCGTGCGCAGCGATCGCGACCACGAGTCTGGCGAGCGATGCGCCGGCCTGGAGGGCTGCCTTCGCGATTCGCGTCGCGAGGGCGACGGCCGCTGTGGCGATGTAGCTGGCGAGGTCGACGAGCGTCGAACCGATCTCGACGAGCGCCCGCACGACCGCGTCGAGAACGCCGGCGGCCGCTGAGACGGCGGCGTCGACGATCTCGGAGACGGCCTTTCCGATCGCCGTGAGGGCGTCGACGACGTCGCGAAGGAGGTTTCCCGGCCGGGTGACGACGTCGACCAGGATCTCGCCGAGCGTTCGGCCGAGCTCGACGAGGGACTGAACCACCTTCTGGAGGAAGCCGAAGCTCTGACTGACCGCCTGCGCCAGGAGGTTTCCGACCGTCTTCCCGATCGCGAGGAGCGCCTCCGTGACCTTCTTGATCGTTGCGAGAACCTGCGTCGCCATCCACCCGAGAAGCTCGCCGAGGGTGTGCCCGAGCTCGTCGATCGCCCGCAGGACGGTGACGAGCTCGCTCGCGACGAAGCCCGCGACCGCGTCGAGAACGTCGAACATCGCCTTCCCCGCCCGGACGATCCCGTCGATCATCTTCTTTACGAACTGGTAGGCGTTCGCGACCGCGGCCTCGAGCGCACCCTGCACGAAGGCGGTGATGTCGGCCACGGTCTTGACCACTGCCTTCGCGAGGTTCGCGATCTGGTCGATGGTGAAGTCGACGGCGGCCGAGAGCGCGGCGGCGAGCGAGCCGACGGCGTTCTTCACGGCGTCCACGACCGAGTCGACCGCCTGCTGGAGCTCGTCGACGAGGTCGCCGATCGCCTCGGCGAGGGGCTCGTCGTGCTCCGGCGCCTCGACCGGCCGCGTCGGGATCTGCTGCCCGAGCTCGGCGACGTACAGCCAAACCTCACGCAAGGCCTCCTTGTCGCGCCTGCCCGCCGGGGAGAGGACGAAGTCCTTCATCAGCGTGCGTCCTTGCGCCGCCGGGAGCTGGCCGATCGCGTGCACGACCCACTTCGCCTGACCCGCCCGCCGGTAGCCGGAGATCAGCGTCCGGCGCTCCTTCGCGTCGCGCAGCGCGACGTGCTGGAAGAGCTGGCGATGGTGATCGACCTCGGGAAGGCTTTTCGCGAATGCCTCGGCGAGGCGGACGGCCTGCCGCGGCGAGCTTCCGTAGACGCGATGGAAGGCCGGCCCGACCTCCGCGCGGGACGGTGCGGTGTCGAGGACGCGAGCGTTGAGCTCGTCCTGCTCGAGGGACGAGATCTTGCCGAGGCTGTTGAGCACGCGGACAGCCGACATGGGTTCTTCCTCCTGGGTCTGGGGATCGGCCGGAGCCGATACGACGGCGACCGCGACCATACAACTCCGGGGCGCGACGTTCAAACGCGCGACTCGGCTTCCCGGTCAGCTGCGGGAGAGGTCGCTCAGCCTCGCGCGCGGCGTGATCGCATTGGGGTCGACCCGCAGCTCGAGGAGCGCGGGCCGGCCGGCGTCGAGGGCCCGGTCGAACGCGCCGGGGAACTGCTCCGTCCGCTCGACGAGCTCGCCGTAGGCGCGGAACGAGCGCGCGAGCGCCGGGAAGTCCGGGTTGACGAGCTCGGTGCCGACCACGCGGCCGGGGTAGTGGCGCTCCTGGTGCATGCGGATCGTGCCGTACATGCCGTTGTTCACGACCAGCACCACGACTGCGAGTTCGTGCTGGACGGCGGTCGCAAGCTCGGGCGCGCTCATCGTGAAATCGCCGTCGCCGGCGATGCAGACGACGTCGCGGTTCGGGTGGACGACTTTCGCGGCGAGCGCCGCCGGCAGGCCGTAGCCCATGGCCCCGCTCCGGGGCGCGAGCTGGGTTCCGTAGCGGCGGAACTTGTAGAAGCGGTGCGCCCAGACGGTGAAGTTGCCGGCGCCGCACGTGAGGATCGCATCCTCGGACAGGCGCCGGCGGAGGTGCGCCATCACCTCTCCCAGGTCCACCGCGTCGCCCGCGTGCGGCTCGTGGCGAAGGTTCGCCTCGTAGTCGGCGCGCGCGGCGTGCGCCCACTCGCCCCACAACGCTTGCGGGACTGTGAGCGAGCCCAATTCCTCGGCGCATCGCTCGAGCGTCGCCGAGATCCCGAGGTCGGGCGCGTAAACCAGCCCGATCTCGCGCGGGTCGGGGTGGACGTGAACCAGCCTCTGGTGCGGCCTCGGTGAGTCGAGGAGCGTGTAGCCCTGAGTGGGAATCTCGCCGAGGCGCCCCCCGATCGCGACGATCAGGTCGGCGGCACGCACGCGCTGGGCAAGCTTCGGATCCATGCCGATCGTCAGCGGGCCGGCATAGATCCGCGAACGGTTGTCGACGTAGTCCTGGCAGCGGAACGATGCTGCGACCGGGATCTCGTTCGCCTCGGCAAACCGCAGCAGGAGCTCTCCGGTTCGAGCTGTCCAGCCTCCTTCCCCCACGACGAGCAGCGGCCGGCGGGCGTCGCCTAGAAGCCGGGCCAGCTCCCGCAGCGCCTCGGAGCCGGGTGCGCTCTTCGCGACGGCCACGGGTATCCCATCTGCGACGTCGATCTCCTCGTCGAGCACGTCCTCCGGGAGCGCCAGCACGACAGGCCCCGGCCGCCCCGAGAGTGCGGTCGAGAACGCGCACGCGAGCAGCTCGGGCATGCGGCGGGCCTCTCCGACCTGAACCGCCCACTTCGCAAGGCCGCCGAAGACACTCGGGTAGTCCAGCTCCTGGAACGCCTCGCGCCCGAGGAGCGCGCGCGGCACCTGGCCGACCAGCAGGAGCATCGGCGTCGAGTCCTGGAAGGCGGTATGGACGCCGACGCTGGCCTGCGTCGAGCCGGGTCCGCGGGTGACGAGGCAGACGCCAGGGCGCCCGGTCAGCTTCCCGTAGGCCTCCGCCATGTTCGCCGCGCCGGCCTCGTGCCGGCACGAGATCAGCCGGATCGGAGAGTCGTGCAGCGCGTCGAGCACCGCGAGGTAGCTCTCGCCCGGAACGCAGAAGGCGGCGTCGATCCCGTTCAGCTCCAGCGCTTCGACGAGGACCTGCGCGGCGGTGCGACTCAAATGACGATCGGCTCCTCGAGGAGGATCGTCGGCCGCTGAAGCTTCGGCTTCGCCTCGTCCGCCGTGTCGACGTACCGGATCGTCCGCTTGCCCTGCCACTCGCGCGGCAGGAGCATGACGCGGACGAAGGCGGTGTCCTCGCTCGGGGAGGCGGCGGCGAAGACGGGTTCCGGGCCGCTCTCGAACCAGGGTTCTCCGACTCCGAACTCGTGCGACTCACTGCCGCTCTCGATCCGGATCGAGCCGTGCAGGAGGTACCTGATTCCCGGGCCCGGATGGGTGTGGCGGTAGGCGAGCCCACCGGGTGCGAAGTCGATCCGGTCGCACCGCATCAGCCATTCGTAGCGGGGGTCGAGGTCGACCTCGGCAGCGAGCTGCGCGTCGCCCGCGCCGTACTCGACGAGCTCCCAGACGAGCGCGGGCCCCTCGACGCCGCGGGCGCCGAAGGCCGCCTCCCCGCGCGCGAGGTCGTAGACGATCCGGTTCCCCGGTCGCGGCTCGACGCCGTTCGGGTGCTCGAAGAGCGCGAGAATCAATTCAGCGCGTGGGGGAAGCCATGTTTCCCCCACGGTCCCCCTTCTTTCTCGTGGGGGAAACCATGTTTCCCCCACGGTCCCCCTTCTTCTTCGCAGCGGCTACACGCATCGATTTCGAGGCTCCCGCCGGGCAAGCCCGGCTCCGCCCGCAAGCGCCCATGTCTCGTTTCAGTCGAGCTCCTCTCGCGGCCGAGAATCAATGGAAGTACTGGCCGCCGTCGATGACGATCGTTTGGCCCGTGACGAAGGCAGCTTCGGGCGTGCAGAGGAAGACGACGGCACCGACGACGTCCTCGGGCCGCTGGTCTCGCTGCAGCGTCCGCGAAGCGATCGTGACGTCGCGGAGCTTCTCGATGTGGACGGGGTTCTGCTCGACGCCGGCGCTGATCGTGAAGCCGGGCGCGACGCAGTTGACGAGGATCTCGTCCCTGCCGACCTCCTTCGCTAGCGCGCGCGTGAACGCGACGATGGCGCCCTTGCTCGTGACGTAGTGGAGGAGGAACGGAACACCGCGAAAGGGAGTGCCGGAGGAGATGTTCACGATCCGGCCGCCGCCGCGTCCGCGCATGTGCGGCACGACCGCCCGGCAGGTGAGGAACATGCTGGCGACGTTCACGTCCATCACGCGCCGCCACTCCTCGAGCGGGATCTCCTCGAAGGGGCGGAGCGCGAGCGACGCGTAGAGGCCCGCGTTGTTGACGAGGATGTCGACGCCGCCGCAGCGCTCGACGGTCTCGGCGGCCATGCGCGCCACGTCGTCCTCTGAGGACACGTCCACGGTGAGGCCGACTCCTTCGTCGAAGCCGGAGGCTGCCTCGTCGGCATTCGCGAGGTCGGCTACGACGATACGCGCGCCCTCGGCCGCCAGCCCTTCCGCGATCGCGCGGCCGATGCCCTGCGCACCGCCGGTGACGACGGCGACCTTCCCGTCGAGACCGCTCACCGGAGCGGCGAGAACGGGGTGGGGAGGAGGATCCGGTTGTGCTGAGTGTGGATGAGCGGCTGGATCCGCGCGAGGAACGTCTTCCACCGCTCGTCCGCCTGCAGGCGTGCGCGGCGCTCCTCCCGCTCCGAGTAGCTGTCGTAGCCCCACAGGCTGGTGTACATCGAGAGCGCCCCGATGTCGGTCGTGAAGACTCCGATTAGGCCTCCGAGGTGGCTCTGCTGGAGCTCGATCCCTTCCGTCTCGTAGAGCCGGACGAGCTCCGGGAGCCTGCCTGTGTAGACGTGGTAGTCGCGCTGCTCGACGATCATCCGCGCGAGCGCTGCCACAGAGTTGCCCTGGAGGCACCCGAGAGGGACCTATGAGGAAGCCCAGAGGAGGCCGACCGCCGCCGGCGACGCGTCCGCATCAGATTCCGCCGAGGCACAGGTACTTGGTCTCGAGCCACTCGCCGATCCCGTACTTCGACCCCTCCCGGCCGATCCCGGACTCCTTCATGCCGCCGAACGGGGCGACCTCGGTCGAGATCAGGCCGGTGTTGACGCCGACGATCCCGTACTCGAGCGCCTCCGAGACGCGCCAGATGCGGCCGACGTCGCGGCTGTAGAGGTACGCCGCCAGGCCGTACGGCGTGTCGTTCGCGATCCGGACGGCCTCCTCGTCGCTCGAGAAGCCGGCGATGCCCGCAACTGGCCCGAAGGTCTCCTCGCAGCTCATGGCCATCTCCATCGTCACCCCGGTGAGGATGCTCGGCTGGAAGAACGTTCCACCGAGCTCGTGGCGTCTGCCGCCGAGAACGACCTCGGCCCCCTTCTTCCGGGCGTCCGCGACGTGCCGCTCGACCTTCTCGAGGCCGCTCTCGTCGATCAGCGGGCCCACGCTCGCCTGGGGGTCGAAGCCTTCGGCGACCCGCAGCCTGGCGACCGCCGCCGAAAAGCGCTCGAGGAAGCCGTCGTGCACCGCGTCCTGGACGAGGATCCTGTTTGCGGAGATGCACGTCTGCCCCGAGTTACGGAACTTGCAGACGATCGCGCCCTCCACGGCCGCGTCCAGGTCGGCGTCGTCGAAGACGAGGAAGGGAGCGTTGCCGCCGAGCTCGAGCGAGACCTTCTTCACCTGTCCCGCGCACTGGCGCATCAGGAGCTTGCCCACCTCGGTCGAGCCGGTGAAGCCGAGCTTGCGGACGAGCGGGTTCGACGTGAGCTCGCCGCCGATCGCCGGCGCGTCCTCCGCGTCGCCCGTCACGATGGAGAGAACGCCTGGGGGTAGGCCCGCCTCCTCTGCGAGAACCGCGATCGCAAGTGCCGACAGCGGCGTCTGCTCCGCCGGCTTCAGCACCATCGTGCAGCCGGCGGCGAGCGCCGGGGCCGACTTGCGGGTCACCATCGCCGTCGGGAAGTTCCACGGCGTGATCCCGGCGGTGACACCCACCGGCTCCTTCGTCACCACGACGCGCTTGTCGGGCCAGGGGGAGGGGATGGTGTCACCGTAGACGCGCTTTCCCTCCTCGGCGAACCATTCGAAGAACGAGGCGGCATAGCCGATTTCGACCCTCGACTCGGCTAGCGGCTTCCCCTGCTCGGTGGTCAGGAGCGCTGCGAGATCTTCCTTGCGCTCGAGCATCAGGTCGGCGAGCCGGCGCAGGATGCGCGACCGCTCCTTCGCCGCAAGCCCGCGCCAGCCCGGAAGCGCCTGCTGTGCCGCCTCGATCGCCCGCCGGGTCTCGGTCGCCCCCAGCCGCGGAACAGCTGCAATCCGCTCGCCCGTCGCCGGGTTCACGACCGGGAACGTCGCGCCGGAGTCGGCGTCGATCCACGCGCCGTCGACGTAGGCGTGCTCGCGGAGGAGGTCGCCGAACCGCACTGCGGGAGGGGCGTCGGCGAGCTGGGCCATGACGCAATGTTATTTGGCCGGAACCGTAACGGCCGTCGTCTCCGCCGGCCGTGCCCGGGGACAGACCCTGGCCTAGTGCTGGCGAGCCATGCCCGGGGACAGACCCTGGCCGCGTCCGGGGGAGGCGTGCCGGGAACAGACCTGCGGCGTGTCCCGGGGGGGCGCGCCCGCGGGGGACCCGGGACAGGGTCCTGAGCGAGGGGCCTGCAGCCTAGGATCCGCGTCGTGAGCTTCCTCCCGCTCGACGGTCGGCGCGTGCTCGACCTCACGACCTCGCTCGCCGGCCCCTACTGCACCCAGATCCTGGCCGCTCTCGGCGCGGAGGTCGTCAAGATCGAGCCGCCGGAGGGCGACTTCACGCGCACGTGGGGGCCACCGTTCTGGAACGGAGAGAGCACGATGTTCCTCGCTGCGAACGCCGGCAAGCGGGCCGTCGCGCTCGCGATCGGAACCGAGGAGGGCCGGGAGGCGGTGTTGCGGCTGGCGGCGCGCTCCGACGTCTTCGTCCAGAGCCTCCGGCCGGGGCTCGCCGAGCGCCGCGGGCTCGGCTCTGCGAACCTACGAGGCGCCAACCCGGCGCTCGTCTACTGCACGATCGGCTCCTACGGGGCGAGAGGACCGCTTCGCGACCTTCCGGGCTACGACCCGATGATCCAGGCGACGGCCGGGATCGTCAGCGTCACGGGCGAGGCCGACCGGCCGGGGGTTCGCGCCGGCGTCTCGCTGATCGACCAGGGCACCGGTCAGTGGGCGGCAATCGGGATCCTCGCTGCGCTCCTCGGCGGCGGTTCGCGCGACATCGACGTCTCCCTCTTCGAGACCGCCGTAGCCTTGCTTCCCTACCAGATCGTCGGCTATCTCGCGACGGGGCAGGCGCCCGGGCGTCACGGCACGGGCTTCCCGCTGATCGCTCCGTATTCGGTCTTCCGCGCCACCGACGGAGAGCTGATGATCGCTGCGGCCAACGACAGGCTCTTCGGCTCGCTCTGCGAGGCGCTCGAGCTGACCATCGCAGACGACCCGCGGTTCGCGACGAACCCGGAACGGGTCGCGAATCGTGAGGCGCTCACGCGCCTGATCGAGGAGCGCCTCGCAGCGGAGCCTCTTGCTGTCTGGCTCGAGCGGCTCGCGGCGGCCGGCGTCCCCGCTGCGCCCGTCCACGACGTCGCCCAGGTCGCGGGGCTCGAGCAGACGCGCGAGCTCGGCCTGCTCCAGGCCGTCCCGCACCCCCAGGTCGAGAACCTCCAGCTGGTCGCGCCAGCCGTCTCGTTCGACGGCGAGCGCCCGCGTTACGCCAGCGCACCGCCGCGCCTCGGCGAGCACACGCGGGAGGTGCTCCGCGAGGCCGGGTACGAGGAGGCTCAGATCGACGGGCTCGTCGCACGCGGAATCGCCCGCGTTCCGTGAGCGAGCTCTGCTATCTCGACGCGACCGAGCTCGCCCTGCAGATCGGCCGCCGGGAGATTTCTCCCGTCGAGGTCGTGCGGGCGCTGCGTGACCGGGCCGAGGCCCTGAACCCGCGTCTGAACGCGCTCGTCACCCATTACGAGGACGCGGAGGACCGGGCGCGCGAGGCCGAAGCGGTAGTGCGCCGCGGTGAGCGGCTCGGCCCGCTCCACGGCGTCCCGTTCACGATCAAGGATTCCTTCGACACGGCCGGCGTGCGCACGACGCGCGGCTCGCTTCTCTTCTTCGATCGCGTCCCGGACCGAGACGCGACCGCGGTCGCCCGGCTGCGTGACGCGGGCGCGATCCCGCTCGCGAAGACGAACCTGCCCGAGTTCGCGCTCTGGTGGGAAACCGACAACCTCGTCTTCGGCCGTACGCCGAACCCGTGGAACCTGGAACGCACCGCCGGCGGCTCGAGCGGGGGCGAGGCGGCGGCGCTCGCCGCCGGGCTCACGCCGCTCGGCCTCGGGAGCGACCTCGGTGGCTCGATCCGGCTCCCGGCGCACTACTGCGGCGTGGTCGGGCTAAAGCCGACCCACGGGCTGGTTCCCCTGACGGGCCACTGGCCGGAGGTGCTCCTCGACTACATGCACGTCGGCCCGATGGCTCGAAGCGTGCGCGACGCGGCGGTGGCCCTGGCCGCCATCGCCGGGCCCGACGGCGAGGACGCGCGCGCGGTACCGGTGCTCCGGCCGGCCGCGGTCGTGGGCGGAGGCTCGCTGGCGCCGCTCCGGATCGGATGGCTCACGAACGCCTTCGGTACGGTCGACGCTGGGGTTGCCGCGGTCGTGGCGCGCGCCGCGGCCGCGCTGCATGACGCCGGCGCCACGGTCGAGGAGGCCGAGCTGCCGGGCTTCGCCGCCCGCGACTGCAACACGCTGACGCTGATGCTGTACGGCGCCGGCGCGGCGGCCTACTTCGACCGAGTCGTTGCCGGCCGTCAGCAGGAGCTGCACTCGTTCCTGGCGCGCCGCCTGAGCGGCCGCACGCACCCGACGCTCGACGGGTTCCTGGCCGGCGAGGCAGCGGTCGAGGCCCTCCGCCGCGAGCTTGCCGCGTTCTTCCGTGGCCACGACCTGCTGCTGTGCCCGACTGCGCCGACCCCGGCGCACGGGCACGGGCTCGTCGAGCTCGAGCTCGAGGGGCAGATGCTTCCGCCGCGGACGACGATGCGGGCAACGATCCCGTTCGATCTGACCGGCTCGCCGGCGCTCAACGTTCCCTTCGGCCGAAGCGCGGACGGTCTTCCGGTCGGTGTGCAGCTCGTGGGCCGGCACTTCGAGGAAGGCGCTGTGCTCAGAGCCGGCAGCGCGCTCGAGGAGCGCAGCGAGGAGACGGCGCGCCGCCCGAATCTCGTCTGAGTGCAGAGGACACGCCGCTTCGAAGCATGCGGATCTCCACCGCACCTAACCCGACGCAACGCCAGCCGCGGCGAGCAGTACTACCAGGCCGTGCGCCGCTGCTGGCGGTACGGCCAGACCCGACCCGTCACGGTTGACCTGGTGGTGACGGAGGGGGAACGGGGGATCCGCGACAACCTTCGCCGCAAGAGCCGCCAGGCGGACGCGATGTTCGAGAGCCTCGTCGCGCACATGAACGACGCGCTACGCGTCGACACCCACACGTATCCCGACCCCGGGGGCGGGATGCCCTTGGCTAGTTCACTCGTTGAACCTAGTACGATGAACTCACCTGAGGAGCGTGAATCCTTGAGCACACTCTTGCTCGTACCGATGGAGGACGTCGTCGTCTTCCCGAACATGAACGTGACCCTGACCGTCGAGACGGGCGACGAGGAGCGCGTGCTGCTCGTCCCCGTGCACGAGGGCTCGTACGCCAAGGTGGGAACGGTCGCCGAGATCTCCGACCACGTCCGGCTTCCCGGCGGCGGGCGGGCGGTCTCGCTCGTCGGCCTCCACCGCGGGATCGCGGGAGCGGCGCACACCGACGCCGCCGGCAAGCTGCGCGTCGAGGTCGAGGAGCGACCCGACGGGACGCTTCCGCCCGTGCAGACCCGGGAGCTCGAGCGCGAGTACCGCGCGGTCGTCGAGGAGATCCTCGAGCTGCGCGGCGACGACGGCCGGATAGCCGCCTTCGTGCGCTCGATCACCGATGCGGGCGCACTCGCCGACACCTCCGGCTACTCCCCCGACCTCTCGTTCGCCCACAAGGTCGAGCTGCTCGAGACGGTGGAGGTCGTTGAGCGTCTCGAGCTCGCTCTGCGCTTCCAGCGCGAGCGGCTCGCCGAGCTGCAGGTGCGCCGGCGCATCCGCGAGGACGTCGAGACCGGCGCTGCCAAGCAGCAGCGCGAGTACATCCTGCGCCGCCAGCTCGAGTCGATCCGCAAGGAGCTCGGCGAGGACGAGGGTTCGGTCGTCGACGAGTACCGGGCGAAGATCGCCGACGCTGAGATGCCCGAGGCGGTGCGCGAGCAGGCTGAGCGGGAGGTCGGTCGGCTCGAGCGGATGGGCGACGGGTCGGGCGAGTCCTCGATGATCCGGACCTACCTCGACTGGCTCCTCGCCGTGCCGTGGGGCAAGCGCTCCGACGAGCGGCTCGAACCGGTGGCGGCCCGCGAGGTCCTGGATGCCGATCACGCCGGCCTCGAGGACGTCAAGGAGCGGATCGTGGAGTACCTCGCCGTCCGGAAGCTGAGGCAGGAGCGGGGGATCGAGGAGGATCGCCGCTCCGGCGCGATCCTGACGCTGATCGGGCCGCCCGGCACCGGCAAGACGTCGATCGGCGAGTCGGTCGCGCGCGCGCTCAACCGCGAGTTCGTCCGCATGTCGCTCGGCGGCGTCCGCGACGAGGCCGAGATCCGCGGTCACCGGCGGACCTACATCGGCGCGCTCCCCGGCCGGCTCGTGCGGGCGTTGCGGGACGCGGGGACGATGAACCCGGTGATCATGCTGGACGAGGTCGACAAGGTCGGCGCCGACTGGCGCGGCGACCCCTCGGCGGCCCTGCTCGAGGTGCTCGATCCTGCGCAGAACCACAGCTTCCGCGATCATTACCTCGACGTCGAGCTCGACCTGTCCGAGGTCGTGTTCATCGCCACTGCGAACGTAGCGGAGACGATCCCGGGTCCGCTGCTCGACCGCATGGAGGTGATCCGCTTCGACGGCTACACGGTGGACGAGAAGGTCGGGATCGCGCGCGGCTACCTCTGGCCGCGGCAGCGCGAGCGGAACGGGCTCGAGGAGGGCGAGGTCTCGATCGACGAGTCCGTGCTCGGGCTCGTGATCCGCGAGTACACGCGCGAGGCGGGCGTCCGGCAGCTCGAGCGGGAGCTCGGGAAGATCCTGCGGAAGGTCGCGACGAAGATCGTCGGAGGGGAGCTCGAGGCTCCCGTAGGCGTCGACGTCGCAGTCCTGCGCGACGCCCTCGGCCGGCAGCGGTTCTTCCAGGAGGCCGCGATTCGCACCGCCGTTCCGGGCGTCGCCACCGGCCTCTCCGTCACCGGCACCGGCGGGGACGTCCTCTTCATCGAGGCTACCTCGATGGCGGGCGAGGATCCACTCGTGCTGACGGGTCAGCTCGGCGACGTGATGAAGGAGTCCGCGCGCATCGCGCTCTCCTGGATCCGCGCGCACGCCGGCGAGCTCGGAGTCGAGGAGCGGGAGCTCGAGGGGCGCAGCTTCCACGTCCACGTGCCCGCCGGGGCGATCCCGAAGGACGGGCCTAGTGCCGGGATCACGATGACGACCGCGTTGGCGTCGCTCCTGACGGGGCGGCCGGTGAGGCACACGGTCGGGATGACCGGGGAGGTGACCCTCCAGGGCCGCGTGCTGCCGATCGGCGGACTGAAGCAGAAGGTGCTCGCCGCCCACGCCGCCGGGCTCACGTCGGTCGTCATCCCGGAACGCAATCGGGCAGACCTCGACGACGTCCCCACCGACGTGCGGGAGGAGCTCACGTTCCACCCGGTGATGAGCGTGGACGAGGTTCTCGAGCTGGCCCTCGAGCCGGCGCGGGTCGAGAGCGGAGAGCTCGCAGCCTGAGGGCCTGTCCGGAAAGTGGTCACGGTGGATGACACGCAGCACGTGTCTGGAGGCAAGAACGCAGGCGTAGACATGCGGGCATACCTGCGCGACCGAGGACGCCGCATCGCGGGGCGTGACGCCTGTCAGGCGCCCGGGTTCACTTTTCGGACGGGCGCCTGAATGCGGTGCCGGCGGTGCACCCCGATGCCAGAGGAGGTTCGCCGCGCGGCGGACCTCCTCGGCCGCCGGTTTGCGCTGGCCGTCCTCTATGCCGCCTACGACGGCGCCGTCCGCTTCAACGAGTTCAGGCAGGCGCTCGCGCCCGTGCCACCCGCGACGCTGGCGTCGCGGCTCGTGGAGCTCGAGGCGGCCGGAGTCGTCGTGCGAGTCGTGGTGGACGGGCGCCCGCCGAGCGTGGAGTACCGCCTCACGCCGCGGGGGCAGGCACTGGAGCCGGCGCTCCAGGCGCTCGCCCGCTTCGCGCGCTCCTGCTGAGGCTCAGCTCCGCGCCCTAACGGTCGGGGCCGGTCGTGCCGATAGGGGCTGGCAGATGTCGCAGCGTCTCTCGAAGCCCGTGCTCCTCTGCCTGGCCGCCACGGCGGCCGCCTCGCTCGCCGCGGCGTCCGTTCCCTCCTCACGGGACGCCCGCTCGGAGGGCGTCCGCCTTCGCGGCCGCTTCCCGTCTCACCGGCTCGTCACGGCGAGCACCCGCTGGTGCGGGAGCGGGGAAGTTCCGACTGACCGGGCGCCCGACGCTGCGGCAGGGAACCAGATCCATGTCGTCTACGCGTATCCATCAGACGGCACGGACGGGTTCGCGGCGAAATCGGGTCTGATCGTCTCCGACATCGCGTCCGTCGACGCCTGGTGGCGCGTGCAGGACTCGACGCGGGCGCCTCGGTACGACACCTATGCCTTCGAAGCCTGCGACTCCCAGCTCGGGCTGCTCGACCTAGCCGCGGTGAAGCTGCCGAATACCGCCTCCTACTACGGGGGCGAGGGTTCGGATTCGATCTCGAAGCTCAGCACCGATCTCTCGGCCGCTCCGAGCGCGCTCGGCGACGCGGCGAAGAAGTACCTCGTCTACTACGACGGCTCTGTCGCCGACCCGGCGCTCTGCGGCATCTCCTACACCTCCGCGGCCGCCACGGGCCGGCTGGGCTACGCCGTCGTCTTCCTCCAGGCATCCTGCGGCCCCGACCTCGGCGCCGGCGGCTTGGCGGCCGGTACCGCCGCTCATGAGCTGACGCACGACCTCGGAGCCGTGCCTTCCGCGGCTCCGCACACCTGTACGACGAGCACCGGCCATGTCTGCGACTCGCCGCAGGATCTCATGTACCCGTTCATCAGTCCGCTGACGAGTGCCATCCTCGACCTCAACCGCGACGACTACTATGGTCATTCCTCGAGCTGGTGGGACGTCCAGGATTCGACCTTCCTCTCCCATCTCGACGGCACCCAGTTCGCTCTCTCGGTCACGGTTGCGGGAACCTCGGGTACAGGCCGCGTCAAGAGCGATCTGCCCGGGATCGACTGCCCGACCGCCTGCTCGGCGTCATTCGATCAGGGGAAGGTGCTGAAGCTGACGGCGACGCCAGCCGCAGGGTCCGTCTTCGGTGGCTGGACCGGCGCCTGCTCGGGCGCCGACACGTGCACGGTGACGATGGACGCGGCGAAGAGCGCCACGGCGACGTTCGGCAAGGCCGTCACGCTCGACGTCTCGATCTCCGGTGCCGGCGGGACCGGCAGCATCATCGCCAACGGCAAGACCTGCTCCGTCGCCTCCTGCAGGCTGGACGTCGTGGACGGGGCTCCCGTGACCCTACGGGCTCTTCCGGCCTCACGCTCCCGCTTCGTCAGCTGGTCGGGCGCGTGCTCCGGCGCGACCACCTGCACCCTCTTGCCCGCGGCGGGGATGGCCGTGGGCGCGCTGTTCGGCCCCGACGCCTACAACCTCTCGCTCTCGGTGTCGGGGCGCGGGACCGTGCGCAGCATCCCCGTTCGGCTCGGCTGCCGCGCCCGCTGCGCTCCTTCGATCAACGCGGGAACCACCATCGCCCTGCTCCCGGTGCCAGACCGCGGCTGGCGCTTCGCCGGCTACCGTGGCGACTGCGGCGGGCTCACCTCCTGCATCCTCCGCATGGACGGCGATCACTCTGTCGAGTTGCGCTTCCTCCGGCCGCGCGCTCCCCGCCGGTCACCGCACTACTGAGGGGCCTAGACCCTGCAACCCGCGCGGGCCCCGGAGAGACCGGGGCGGACGAGTCGAGGCGGCGCCGCGAGGCGCGAGTCGCTCACGGGTGGGTTGAGCGGCTCGGCGAGCGGCGGCGCGCCGAAGGCGAGGCGGCGGCGCTCCTCCGGCACCTCCGCATAGAGGGTGGTTCTCTGTCGCGGCACCCGTCCGAGCGAGCGGACGAGCCGCTCGATCTTCTCGGGTGAGAGCTCCTGCCCGTGGCCGGCGCCCGCCGAGCGCGAGATCGACTCGTTCATCAGCGTCCCGCCGAGGTCGTTGACGCCGGACCTGAGGGCGGCGCCGAGTCCCCGGGGGCCGAGCTTCACCCACGAAACCTGAACGTTCGTTATCCACGGGTGGAGGGCGAGGCGACCGATCGCGTGCATCAGGAGCGTCTCCCCGAAGGTCGGGCCTGGCCGCGCCCGCCCCTTGAGGTAGATCGGAGCCTCCATGTGGACGAAGGGGAGCGGCACGAACTCGGTGAAGCCGCCGGTTCGCCGCTGCTGCTCGCGAGCGCGGAGCAGGTGGCGCGCCCAGGCCCGCGTGCCCTCGACGTGACCGAACATGATCGTGACGTTGGAGGGAAGGCCGGCCTCGTGTGCCGTCCCGTGCACCTCGAGCCACTGGTCTGTCGTGACCTTGTCGGGGCAGATCACCCGGCGCACCTGGTCGTCCAGGATCTCGGCGGCGGTCCCCGGAAGCGACCCCAGGCCGGCCTCGCGGAGGCGGCCGAGGTATTCCGGCAGTGGAATCCCGAGTGTCGCCGCTCCCTGCCACACCTCGAGTGCCGAGAAGGCATGCACGTGGAGCCCGGGCACAGCCTGCTTGATCGCGCGACAGACCCCGACGTAGTAGTCGCCGGTGAAGGCGGGGTGGATCCCGCCCTGGAGGCAGACCTCCGTCGCCCCGCGCCCCCAGGCCTCCGCCGCCCTGCGCACGATCTCGTCCAGGGGAACCAGGTACGCGGGCCCGCGCAGGTTCGCGGCGAGCTTCCCCTTCGAGAACGCGCAGAAGCCGCAGCGGAAGTAGCAGACGTTCGTATACTGGATGTTCCGGTTGACGACGTAGGTGACCTCGTCGCCGTTGACCTCGCGGCGCAGGCGGTCGGCGCCTGCGAGCACCCGAAGGCGCTCCTCGCCCCGAGCTCGGAAGAGCCGGACGATCTCCTCCTCGCCGAGCTCGTCGCGCGAGTCGACCGGGAGCGGGTCACTCCCGAGGAACACTGTGGTACCAGGGGAAAACGGGATCCTGCCGCTCTCGCCCGGAGCCCACCTGTCCTCGCGCGCCAGACCGAGGGAGTCAGCGTGGCGGAGCACGAAGGGCGCCACGGCGGGGTCGACCCAACGATCCAGCTCGGCGACGTAGCCGGGGTAGATCGGAAGGCGGGGCGCGAGCGCGAGGGCGTGCGCCTCGGTCGCAAGCCGCAGCCGGTCGAGCTCCGGCCAGGGCGCCTCCGGGTTGACGTGATCGATCGTGACGGGCGAGACGCCGCCCCAGTCGTCGATGCCGGCCTGCAGGAGCTCGGGGAAGCGCTCCGAGGAGAGGTTCGGCGGCACCTGGACGTGCCATGACGAGCCCAGCACGAGCCGCGCCGCCGCCGCCGTCCAGAGCAGATCCTCGAACGACGGCTCCGGATGCCCGGCCATGCGCGTGCCTTTCTTCGCGCGGAAGTTCTGGACGATCACCTCCTGGACGTGGCCGTAGCGCGCGCCGAGCTCTCGCAGGGCGAGGAGCGCCTCGATCCGCTCCTCGCGCGTCTCCCCGATGCCGATCAGGATCCCGCTCGTGAACGGCACCCGGGCCTCACCGGCTGCCGCGATCGTGGCAAGACGTCGCTCCGGGAGCTTGTCCGGAGAGCCGTGGTGTGGGCGGCCCCGCTCGGAGAGCCGCGCGGACACCGTCTCGAGCATCGTCCCCTGCGAGACGCTCACCTTCCGCAGCTCGAGGGTGTCCTCCAGGGACAGGACCCCCGGATTCAGGTGCGGCAGCAGCCCCGTCTCCTCGAGCACCGCCCGCGCCGCGCGTGCGAGGTACTCGAGCGTCGTCTCGCAGCCGAGCTCGCGGAGCTCCTCTCGCGCCGCGCGGTAACGAAGCTCGGGCTTGTCGCCGAGCGTGAAGAGCGCCTCGGTGCAGCCGGCTGCCGCGCCCGCCTGCGCGATCTCGAGCACCTTCTCCAGCGAGAGGTAGGCTCGCCGGCCGCGGCGCGGCGGCTGCGCGAAGGTGCAGTAGTGGCAGACGTCCCGGCAGAGCTTCGTCAGCGGGATGAAGACCTTCGGCGAGAAGGTGACCAAACTGCCGTGCGCGGCCTCCCGCAGCCGCGTCGCCTCCGCGCAAAGCTCCGCGAGCGGCGTACGGACGAGCTCCAAGGCCTCGTGGCGCTCCACGGCGCCTAGTCTGCCGATTCCGATGCTCGTCGAGCGGGCATCGCTTCTCCGCCGCGGGCTCCACGATCACCTGTCCGAGTGATTTGAATCGGGCATGACCCTTCAGGGGGGACGAAGGATTTCTGCGGAACCGCGACAACGTGAGGCATGCGGCGTTCTCTTCCACTCCAGGCTCTCCTCTGCGCGCTCCTCGCGCTCCTCGCGCTCTGCGTGGCTCTGTCGCTCCCCGCCCTGGCCCGCGCGGCCAACGTCCACGGCCCCAAGGTCGACGACCGGCTCGCGGCGGAGGCCGACCTCGTGGGGCCGGACGACACGCTGGACGTGGTCGTCGGCGGCCGCGGCGCTGAGGCCGCCGGCAACGCGGTCGGCAGCGTCACGCGGACGCTCACGCTCGTCGGCAGTGCTGCGGCGGAGATCAAGGCGCGCGACCTCGATCGTCTCGCAGCGCAGCCCCGCGTCGACTACGTGAGCCTCGACGCTCCGGTCACGCCCACGGGCGCGATCGACCCGTCGTCCCTCGCGACCCTCTACCCGCTCGTCGACAAGGCGCCCACCGCCTGGAGCCACCAGGCCGACGGGACGGGCGTGGGCATCGCGGTGATCGACAGCGGCGTCGCCCCGAACGCCGACCTCGCCGGGCGGCTCGTCCAGGTGCCTCTACAGGGTTCGGCGGGCGCCCTTGCCGACTCGCAGGGCCACGGGACGCTCGTGGCGGGAGTCGCAGCGGGCCACAGCTCCGACGGCCGCTTCGTCGGGATCGCACCGGGTGCGACGGTGTACGCACTCGACGTGGACAACGGAGCCGGTGTGCGCTCGAGCGACGTGATCGCGGCGCTCGGGTGGGTCTTCGACCACGCCCACGCGAGCAACATCCGCGTCGTGAACCTCTCCCTCTCCGAGACCGTCCCGAGCATCTACGCCCTCAACCCGCTCGACCTCGCGGTCGAGCGTCTCTGGGCGGCCGGCGTGGTCGTCGTCGTCTCCGCAGGCAACGGGGGCCCCGGTCTCGTCGACTTCGCCCCGGCGAACGATCCACTCGTGCTCACTGTGGGCGCGCTCGACACCGCCGGCACCGCCTCGACGAGGGACGACCTCGTCGCCGGCTTCTCGGCGGTCGGAATGACCCTGCTCGGTCTCGGCGCCGCGAAGCCCGAGCTCCTGGCGCCGGGACGGCTTGTCGCCTCCAGCATCGCGCCCGGGAGCGTCCTCGACGGGTCGGCCCCGAGCACGAACCGCCTCGACCCGACGCACGTGACGATCAGCGGGACCTCCTTCGCAGCGCCGCAGGCCGCTGGCGCCGCCGCCGATCTCCTCCAGCAGCACCCGGCCTGGAGCCCCGACCAGGTGAAGGGCCTGCTCGTGCGGAGGGCCCGCGCCGTCTCGGGGAGCAGCGCCGGCGCACTCGACCTCGGCTTCCTCGGCAGCCCGCTCGCCGCACCGCCGCTCGCCAACCAGGGCGTCGGCGCTCTCGTCTGCGCCCCCGGCAGCTCCTGCTTGCGAGGAGGCCTGATCGCGTCTCGCTGGAACTCTTCGAGCTGGAACAGCTCCAGCTGGAGCTCGTCCAGCTGGAACTCGAGCTCGTGGAGCTCGTCCAGCTGGAGCTCGAGCTCGTGGAATCTCGGCAGCTGGAGCTCCTCAAGCTGGAACTCGAGCTCCTGGAACTCCTCCAGCTGGAATTCGAGCTCCTGGAACTCCTACAGCTGGAACTAGGGCCTCGATGAACGACTCAAAAATCGCACGAACGCGCCTCACGCTGCTCATCGCCGTGGCAGTCGCCGGCGCAAGCGCTGCCGTCGCCCTCTCCGCAGGCTCGATCCAGAGGTCGATCGACCACCGCGCCGGCTCGAGCCTCGCCTTCCTCGGGGCGACGATCCTGCTGCAGCTGTTCGCGCTCAGGCTTCCCGGCCGCGGCAGCGTCGGCGTCTCCGCCGTCGGCATCGTCGGCACCTCGATAGCCCTCGGCACAGGCCCCGCGATGGCGGTGGGGGTGGCCGCGGCGCTCGCGCAGTGGGCGCATGCCCGTGGGCTCGCCCACCGGGCGCTCTTCGACGCGGCGAACTTCGCCCTCTCCGCGGGTGCCTCGGGGCTCGTCTTCCACGCGATCGCGGGCCTCCACGACTCGGGCTTTGTCCGGCTCGTCGGCGCGCTCGCCGCCGGCCTCGCCTACACCGTGGCGAACCACGCGGCTCTGTGCCTCGCGATTGCGGTGTCCGAGTGCCGGTCGCCGCTCGAGATCTGGCGGGAGCGCTTCCGCTGGGCCCGCTTCCACTTCCTCGCGTTTGGCGCGCTGGCGCTACTCGCGGCGAGCGCCGACGCGCAGCTCGGCGCGGTCGCCCTCGTCGCCTTCGTCCTGCCGCCGCTGCTGCTCACGATCTCGATGCGAGTCTCGCTCGCGCACTGGAGCGGGGCGGTTGAAGCAGCCCCTGCTCCGGCGAGCGTCTAGTGCGGCCTCTCATAACGTTCGACCGGAAACGAAGGGCAGGTGGAGGCCGCACTACTCGGCCGCTTCGCG
>JBBRYP010000006.1:0-97170 GCA_038237515.1 Gaiellales bacterium | reverse complement strand
TTCAGGCTCTGCTTGTGGAAGCGGATGCCGGTGATGAAGCCAGCGACGTCGGAGCGGAATCTGACGCCGACCTCGACCGCCTGGATGTCACCTCCGTCGCCATTGGGGACGGTCGAGCTGCTCCAGATCGAGCAGGGACAGCTCCGGGGAGCGACGGTGACGTTGATCGTCGAGACATCACCCAGGTTGCCGCTGTCGTCGACCGCCCGGCTCTTGAGGGCGGCGGGCCCTGTCGCCTGCGGTGTCCACGAGTAGCTCCAGCTCCCACGGCCTGTCGCGGGGTGCCAGGTCGAGCCTCCGTCGACCGAGACCTCGACCCCACCGGCGACGCCGCCGCCCGTGTCGGCGGCGGTGCCGCTGATCGTCACGGTGGCGCCGGCGTTCACGGTGCTCCCGTCGGCCGGCGAGGTGATCTGGCTCGTCGGAGCCACGGTGTCTGTGGAGGCGGCCGCCGCCACGAGCCCCGCCTGGAGGGTCGTCGGCTGCGCGCCCATGTCGGCGAACAGGTTGACCGTGGCCTGCTGCATGCGCGGATCGGGCGCGGCGCTGCCGCGATCGTGGTTCGAGTCGAGCCCCCACGACCACTGGATCGTGCCGGCGCCGAAGACGAGCGCTCCGCCGGGCGCCCGGTACGTCGTCAGGTGGTGGGTCGCCGTTCCGGACCCGTACGTCGACCCGTAGTCGAGGAGGATCGGCTGGTTCGTCAGCGTTGCCGACGAGAGGCGGAACAGACCCGGTGGCCGGGCGCCGTTGTCCCGGTCCTCGTCCCACTCGTACCCGAGCGTCCCGTCGGGCAGCGTGGCGCTCTCGGCCGGTCCGAGCGTCGCAACCGACGTATTGCGCCAGAAGCGCATCTTCCCGTCGGCTGCAGGAACGACGATCGAGCCGCCGCCGCCGCCGTTGACGGCGAAGATGGTCCCGGAGAGCGCATTCTCGGGGCGGCCGCCGTCGGCCGGAGGGCTAAAGCGCGGGTCCCGCCAGGTACCTGTCCAGATCGGCGGATCCAGCGGGTCGATCGGCATGCCCGCGTGCGTCTCCTTGTAACAGACGAGGGTCCGGTAGCTGTTCTCCCAGCGCGTCTTCCAGAAGATCTCGTTGCCGCTGAAGAACGCGAGGTTGATCCCCGCCGACCGCGCCGCCTCGACATTCGCGCGCTGCCCCCCCGACCAGTACTCGTCGTGCCCGACCGAGAGGAATGCCTTGTGCTCGAGCAGCTCGCTTCCGCGCCTGTCGCTGTCGACACCGGTGGTGTAGCTGACGTCGTACCCGTTCGCCTCCAGCCAGCGGACCATCGGGTACTCGGCGTTGAAGACCGAGTCTTCGGGGCTTGTGCCCCGCGTCGTGATTGGACGGTTGTAGCTGACCTTGTAGGCGCGGCCGACGGGGGAGCCGGTATAGAGGCTGTTGCCGCCGTAGGCGTTGTAGGCCTGCCACGTGGTGTCGGAGGTCTGGAAGAGAAGATCGGCCCGCCCGTCGTCGTCGCGTACGACGAAGACGATGTGGCTCGCGCCCGCAGGTCCATCCTCGCGCACGAGCTTCGCGATGTAGATCCCGGAGACGGCGTCCGCCGGAACCGCCCAGGACGCGGACTCGCCCCAGTTCCCGCAGTCGACGAGGCCGGTCAGGGCCTCCTGCGCGCATGCCGGCTGGCTCTGGGGGAGCGGCGCGGAGGGCTGTACCGTCGCCACCTTCCGCGCACCCAGCCCGCCGTAGTAGCCGAGGCGATAGATGTCGAGCCGGTAGTTGCTGGACGCCGTGTCGACCTTGAAGCGGACTGTTTCGCCCTGGTCGACGCTGATGTCGGTGGCGAAGCCCTGGATCCCCGCGTCGCCGGCGCCGGCGACGTCCCACTCGGAGGACGGATTTCCCGCCTTCGTGTTCTCGCACGCCACCGCGTTCGCGACCGGCGGGTCGCAGGCCGCAGTCGCCCGACGCATGCTCGAGGACGCCGCGCTCGGAAACAAAAAACCCGCGGCTGTACAACTGGCGCCGAGCCAGAAGTAGACGCGTTGCCTGCGACTGCGGTTCACGATAGGGACCCCCTGAACGTCGTCGCGCCCAGGTGGGCGCGGCCGCTCCGGCATCGTTAGCCCCGCGGCGCGCTCGTTCTTGATCCGGCCGAACTCTCTCGACCGGTGCGTTGGTCTCTGCCGTCATAGGTCCGCAGACCCATCCGCATTCCGAGGGGGTTCTTGTACGACCTGTTACATCGATGTATCCTTTGCGCGGGGAGTTTTCTGCGGCAAGGGAAGTGCTGTGACCATCACCGTGCGGGCGCGTGCGGTTTCGAGGACGATTTCGGTGCTCGTGGTCGACGACCACGACATCTTTCGCATCGCGCTTCGCGGCCTGCTCAACGAGCAGGGGTTCGAGGTCGTCGCAACCGCGGCCGACGGGTGGGAAGCCGTTCGACTGGCGAAGCAACTGTCGCCTGACGTCGTCTCGATGGACCTCGACATGCCCGGCATGACCGGTGTTGAGGCAATTGAGCGGATCGTCCGGAGCGTGCCCTCGACTCAGGTTCTGGTCCTGACCGGCTCCGCGGACGAGACGGATGTCGTCGACGCCATCATGGCCGGGGCGTGCGGGTACCTGCTCAAGCATTCCTCTGCAGAGGAACTGGCCGTGGGCATCCGTGCGGCGGCCGCCGGTGAGTCGGTGATCGCGCCGAGCATCGCGGCCAAGCTGATCAGGCGCTTCCGATTGGGCGGCCCGACGGAGAAGATGAGCGTGGCATCGGAGCGCACGCTCAGCCCTCGCGAGGTTCAAGTCCTGAAGCTGCTGGCACATGCGAAGGACACCACGGAGATCGCAGCCGAGCTGTTTCTCAGCCCGAAGACCGTCAAGAATCACATCGCGTCGATCCTGAAAAAGCTGGAGGTCGCAAACCGTCTCGAGGCCGCGGTCTACGCGCTTCGACGCGGGATCATCTGAGTCGAGGCAGATCTGCAGCCCGACTTCCTCGGCGACAACGTCTGGGCAGCAACGTGTCGCTTCCTGCGGCGCAGCAGTCTGAATGACGCAGCCCTCGAAACCTCGCGCGACGGCTCAACCTGGGCCGTCCCGAGTTCCGTGGAGCGCAACTACGGGATCCTTAAAGGGGTTCGAAACCCGGGTTGGACATTGAAGGCTCGCGGCGCCCGGACGGCTGGATCTAGTGGCGCGAGCGTCAGGGCAAAGAAAAAATCCGTAGTCGGCGCATCCGAAGGTGCTTGCGAACACGACGCCGGTTTGGACTCGGACCGCGCCTCGAGCGCCTCACCTTGACACCGACGAAGAGGATGCTCTAGCTTCGCGGGAACGATCCCATTTCCCGGCGGGCCCCGGCTCCCGGGCGTCAGGAGGTACAGGAATGACCGCAGTTCTTCGGCGAGCAGGCCCGCGCAGGAACCGCGCCCGCACGCTCATCGGGCTCGCCTTGGCCATGACACTCGGTGGCGTACTGACTGCCGCCCTCAGC
Source organism: Gaiellales bacterium (assembly GCA_038237515.1). Lineage (GTDB taxonomy): Bacteria > Actinomycetota > Thermoleophilia > Gaiellales > Gaiellaceae > JBBQDZ01. The sequence continues at coordinate 93,710 of JBBRYP010000006.1, read as the reverse complement.
TCGGCGGCGAGTGCCGGCAAGTCGTACGCGGCTGCGCACAAGCCCCCGTACACGTTCGTCGTCAGCAACAACTTCCTCGGGAACGACTGGCGGCCCCAAGTCGAGAAGCTCGCCCAGCTGACCGCGAAGCTTCCGCCGTTCGCCGGCAAGGTCAACATGAAGATCGTCAACTCGCAGTCGACGAACCAGGCTCAGATCGCCGACCTCAACAGCATCATCCAGACGAAGCCCGACGTGATCCTGCTCATCCCGGGCTCGAGCACGGCTCTCAACCCGACGATCAAGCGCGCCTGCGCGGCGGGCATCCTCGTCTTCACGATCTCGGCGCCGGTGACCGAGCATTGCGTGTGGAACGTCAACCAGGACTTCTTCGGCGGCATGACCGGTGTCGGCCAGTGGATGGGGAAGGTCCTCAAGGGCAAGGGCAGCGTCTTCGTCGACCACGGGATTCCCGGCCTCGGAATCTCGAAGGACATCGAGAACGGGTTCCTCAAGGGCCTCAAGCAGACCGGCTCGCGCGTCAAGATCGCCGGCGGGTTCAACGGCCAGTATGCGCCTGGCCCGGAGCAGTCCGGCATCACCAGCCTGCTCGTCGGACATCCCGACGTGAACGGCATCATGACGCAGGGGTACTGCACCCCGGTGTTCAACGCCTTCAAGCAGGCCGGCAAGCCCGCCGTGCCTGCGACCTGCTACGCGTACAACGGCGAGCTCGGTGCCTGTGCGCAACCCGGGCACGCGTGCTCGATCCTGAGTGGGTCTCCGGTCGTGATGCAGATCGCGATGAAGGTCGCGCTCGACGTCCTCTCCGGGAAGCCCGCTCCACCGAAGAACAAGATCATCCCGGTGCCGATGACCCTCTACATCAGCGCAACGCCCAAGGTGAGAGTCTCCGTTCCGGGCGTGAAGGTCGAGGTTCTGAAGAAGGGGGCCAACTTCTTCCCGAACCTGGCGCCGGGCCTCGCGTTGCCGTACACGCTTCCGCGGTACAAGATCTCCCCGGCCGACGCGGTCGGAAAGAAGTAACTGGGGAGGATCGCCCTCCTTCCCTTCTCGAGATGAGCGATACCGCCGGCGGATCCGCAACTCGATCCGCCGGCGGTGATCTCCTCGGCCAGCCTCGCCCGGATCTGCTCGTGCTGGCGGAGGTGAAGAAGGCCTTCGGCGGCGTGCAGGCTCTCCGCGGTGCAAGCTTCGCCTGCCGACGGGGTGAAGTCCACGCGCTGATCGGCGAGAACGGGGCCGGCAAGAGCACCCTCGTCAAGGTGCTCGCCGGCGCGATCAGAGCCGATGCCGGTGAGCTGTCCCTGTTCGGCGAGCCCCTGCGCGTCCGCAGCCCGCTCGACGCGCAGCGAGTCGGGATCGTGACCGTGTTCCAGGAGCTGAGCCTGATCCCGGACCTCTCCGTGGCCGGAAACCTCTTCTATGGCATCGAGCCTCGTGTGCGGGCCGGCCGCATCGACCGCCGCGCACTCAGGCGGGCCGCCGGCGCCGCCCTCGAGGAGCTGGGGGTCGAGGGCGTGGGGGCGAACCTGAACGTGCGCGAGCTCAGCCTCGCACACCGGCAAACGCTCGAGATCGCGAAGGCGCTCGTGCGCCGACCGCGGGTGCTCGTGCTCGACGAACCGACATCCGCGCTCCTGCCCGAGCAGGTGGAATGGCTGTTCGCGAAGGTGAGGGCGTTCGCAGCCGACGGCGGTATCGCCGTCTTCATCTCACATCGCCTGGAGGAGATCGAGAACCTGAGCGACCGAGTGACAGTCTTTCGCGAGGGGGTCGACGTCGGCAGCGGCCGGATCGACGAGATGCCCGAGGAGCGACTCGTCGAGCTGATGCTCGGGCGGCGGGTCGAGCGCCTCTACCCGCCCGCGCCGGAGCACTCTGCGCCCGGGGAGGTCGTGTGCCGGGTCTCGGGCCTCTCCTCGCCGCCGCGGCTACGGGACGTCAGCCTCGAGATCAGGAGCGGCGAGATCGTCGGGATCGGCGGCCTGCAGGGCCAGGGCCAGCTTCCCCTCTTCCTGGCGCTCTTCGGTGCGCGCCGGTCGTCGGGCGAGGTGGTGGTGAAGGGCCGGAAGCTGCGGCTCCGGAGGCCGATCGACGCGCTGCGCGCCGGTGTTGCCCTGATCCCGGAGGACCGCGCGACCGAGGGTCTTTGCCTCTCGCTCGGCATCAGGGACAACATCTCCCTTGGAAGTCTTCGCGCGGTCTCCGGCGGAGGCATCGTGAATCCGCGGAAGGAACGAGCGCTGATCCGCCGGATGGCGGCGCGGCTGCGGATCACGATGCGCCACCCGCTCCAGGAGGCCAGCTCCCTGTCCGGCGGCAACCAGCAGAAAGTCCTGCTTGCGCGCGTACTCGCTCAAGAGCCGTCGGTGCTGCTCATGTACGACGCGACACGCGGCGTCGACGTCGGCACCAAGACCGAGATCTACCAGCTCATGCGCGACCAGTGCGCGCAGGGAGTCGGGATCCTCTTCTACTCCACCGACGTCGCCGAGCTCTCGAACATCGCCGACCGGGTGATCGTCCTCCACGACGGGCTGGTGCGCGCACACCTCGAAGGCTCCGAGCTCACCGAGCACCGCATCGTCGCGGCCGCCGTCGGCGGGCTACGGGAGGACGTCGCGTGACGGGGCCTCCCTGGGCCGACAGCGCGATCACCCTGCGTACGCTCCGGCGGACGCGCCCGCTGTTTCGCGGCTTCACTCGCGCCGATCTGCCCCTGTACCTGCCGTACGGGTACGTCCTGGCGCTCGGTCTCGCGATCTACTTCCTCCAGTCGCGGCTGATCAACGGGCCGGGTGCCCTGGACGCCCGGTTTGCACTGATCGTCCCGCTCGCCCTCGTCGCGTTCGGCCAGACGCTCGTGATGTTCACTCGAGGCATCGATCTCTCTATCGGCGGGTTGATCAGCATGGCCTCCGCGCTGCTCGCGACCCACCTCAATGCGGGCGGAGGCTTGATGATCCTCGACCTGCTCGCGATTCTCGCCCTCGCCGTCCTGGTCGGGGCGCTGAACGGCGCCTTGATCGCCTATACGCGGCTTCAGCCTTTCATCGTGACGCTCGCGACCTGGTCGATCTGGGGCGGCGTCGCCTTCGCGATCCTCGAGGTCGAAGGGGGTGCGCCCGCTCCCGGGCTGATCTCGGCCGTGCAGGGAAACATCGCTGGTGTCCCCAAGTCTGTCTGGGCGGTTCTCCTGCTCTTCGCCGTCTGGAGATGGTTGCGGCCGACTCGCTTCATCACCGACCTCACCGCGATCGGCAGCGACGAGGGCCGCGCCAGGCTGATGGGCGTCCACATCGTCCGCAGGAAGATTCAGGCGTACGCGCTGTCGAGTGCGCTCGCCGCGCTCGCGGCGATGTGGGTGACCGCGCAGACGGCTGCGGGGGCGCCGAACGGCGGTGACCAATTCATCCTGAGCTCGATCGCGGCTGTCGTGCTCGGGGGAACGAGCATCTTCGGCGGCAAGGGCTCGGTGGCGAGTTCGATTGTCGGAGCGATCACGTTCCTGATGATCCCCGACCTTGTTTTCGCCCTGAACCTCACGTCTTTCTGGAGCATCTTCTTCCAGGGTCTGATCCTGATCGTCGCCGTCACCCTGAACTCCATGATCCAGACACGGGCGGGCAGGCGCTGATGAGCAACGCCCTGGGGGTCCTGCGCCGGAACAGCTCGATCGTCCTCGCCTTCGCAGTCGCGGGGGCGCTCTTCGTCGCGGGGACGGTGCAGGCGACTGACTTCGCGAGCTACACCCACGTGCGCACCGTGCTGATCAGCGCATCCTTCATCGGCCTGGTCGGCTTCGGGCAGACGCTCTGCATCCTCACGGGTGGAATCGATCTTTCCATCCCGGCCACCCTGGCGGGAAGCGCGGTGTTGACCGCGTTCCTCGCGAACGGAAAATCGTCCGAGCTCCTCTGGATCATTCCCTTGATCGTCGGGCTGGGCGCAGTCGTCGGCCTGATCAACGGCCTCGGCGTGGCCTATGCGGGCGTGCCGCCGATCATCATGACCCTCGGGATGAACAGCGCCATCCAGGGGCTGCTGCTCATCTACACCCACGGGGGCTTCGCCTCGGCCCCTCCACAGGGCCTGATCAGCTTCGTGAACGGGAACACGCTCTCGCTGTCGACCGATCTTCTGATCTGGATCGGCGTGGCAGCGTTCGCAACGATCCTTCTCAGCGCAAGCGTGTTCGGCAGGAGGCTCTATGCCGTCGGAACGAATCCCGTCGCCGCGTTTCTCGCAGGGGTGAACGTCCGGCGCGTCCTGCTCGTCCCGTACATCGTCTCGGCTGTCGGGGGAGCGCTCACAGGCGTGCTTCTCCTCGGTTTCCTCGGTCAGGCCTTCGTGAACATCGGCGACGAGTACCTCTTCTCCTCGGCCGTCGCGGTCGCGGTGGGGGGCGCGTCGATCCTGGGAGGGAGGGGCCACTACATCGGGACCGTCGCGGGCGCCATCATCCTCACGCTGATCGCCGCGAACCTCCAACTGTTGTCGCTCGGAACCTCCGCGATCCAGATCTCCTACGGCCTGATCCTGCTCACCACTGTCTACATCGCCGGCCTGCGGCTCGGGAGGCGCTAGCCGTGCTCGAAGGGCGAATCGCACTCCTGGTCGGCGGCGGCGGCGGTATCGGCACAGCCTCCGCGTTCGCGTTCGCCGGGGCCGGAGCGACGGTCGTGGTCGCGGACATCGCGGAGGACCTCGCCGCAGCGGCGGCCGAGCGGGTGCGGGACGGCGGCGGAGAAGCGTGGTCCACGGGTGTCGACGCGCTCGAGGAGGGAAGCCTCGACGCTCTCGTCGCCGAGGTCGTGCGGCGGCACGGGCGGCTCGACGTGATGCACAACCTCACCAGCACGACTGTCCTCGCACCCTCCGTGGACCTTCCACTGGCGGACTTCGAGAAGGTCCTCCGGGTCACCGTCGTCGGCCAGTTCGCGGGCGCCCAAGCGGCCGCTCGCCAGATGATCGCGGCCGGGACGGGCGGCTCGATCATCAACATGAGTTCGATCGGCGGGCACGGGGGGCTCCCGCGACGTGCCGCGTACACCTCCGCCGCAGCGGCAATCGTCAACCTGACCCGCACGCTCGGCGTCGAATGGGCACCCCACCGGATTCGCGTGAACGCGATCGCGCCAGCGTGGATCATGACAGACGCCCTCAAGCAGTACGGCGAGCGCTTCCCGGGAGTCCTCGACTTCCCCGCGCTGGAGGAGCGCATCCCTCTCGGCCGCTTCGGCGGCGCCGGGGAGATCGCGCAGGTCGCTCTCTTCCTCGCCTCCGACCAGAGCAGCTTCGTGACCGGCACGACGATCCTGGCCGACGGCGGCGTGGTCGCCTACGTCGGCCCGGGCGGCGCACCGAGCGGCCAGTGAGCACGCGAGAAGACAAGAGGAGGATGTGCTGATGAAGGTGTTCAGGACGGAGATCCCGAAGGTGGAGCTGCTGCGGCGGGTCGGCAACCTCGCGCAGGTGGCGAGCGTCGAGCTTCTCTCCCACGAGCAGGGGTACGCCCGAGGCTCGCGGTTCCTCGACTTCCGCACGGGCAGCGGCTTCCGGTTCTCGGTTCATGTCGACCGGGGGATGGACCCCGGGTACGCCGAGTTCAACGGTGCCTCGCTCGCCTGGTTGCCGCCGAAGCTCTTTCCCGCGCCCGCCTACTGGGAGAACGACGACCATGCCTGGGTCAGGTTCGTCCTCGGCGGTCTCTGCAACACCGCCGGCCTGGTCACGATCGGGAACCCGCAGACCGTCGACGTGTCCCACTTCAAGTTCCACGCGCGCGACGCCGACCGCTACGGCACGCACGACCGGATCGCGATCGCCCCCGCGACGCACTTCAACTTCGGCGAGCGGTGGGAAGGGGAGCGCTGCTACCTCTGGGCCGAAGGCAGCGTCCGACAGGAGATCACGTACGGCGAGAACCTGCTGCTGACCCGACGCTACGAGACCGAGGTCGGGACGAGCTCCTTCAGCCTGTGCGACGTCGTTCGCAACGACGGCTACTACCCTGCGCCGCACCAGCTGCTCTACCACTTCAACATCGGGTACCCCGTCGTCGACGACGGTGCCGAACTGCTCGCCGCGACGAGCGCCCCGGTGCCCGGTTCGATCTTCGAGGACGAGCAGGGCGCGACCGACCGCTACCGCACCTTCAGCGCGCCGCAGCGGGAGTTCTTCGCGGAGGGGTACGAGATCCCGATGGCGCGGGGCAGCGACGGCTGGGTCTCAGCCGCCGTTGTCAACCGCAGCTACAAGGGTATCGAGGGCGGGCTCGGTGTCTCGCTGCGCTACGACCCGACGACGCTGCCCGTCTACCTGGAGTGGCGGATGATGGGCGAGAGCCTGTACGCCGTCGGCATGGAGCCGGCGACGAACGGCTTCAAGTCGATTCCGGAGCTGATCGAGGACGGCTTCCCGGTGATGATGGAGCCGGGAGAGGAGCGCGTGTACCGGCTGGAGTTCGGCGTGCTCGCAGGCGGCGAGGCGATCGACACGTTCGCCGGAGACCTACCTCGTGTAGGGGAGCGTTGATGGCCGACATCGTCATCCCCTCCGTCGGCATCGCCATGGAGGAGGCGCTGCTCGTCAAGTGGCTGAAGGAGCCGGGAGAGGACGTTGCGGTCGACGAGCCGGTCGCCGAGATCGAGACGGACAAGGCGACGATGGATCTCGTGAGCCCCGCCGAGGGACGGCTGGGCCCGCATCTGGTCGAGGCGGGGGAAGTCGTGCCGGTTGGCGGAACCGTCGCGCGCGTGACGGCAGACGATGAGGGCGACGCGGACGAGCCCGCCGTGGCGGCGCTCGAGGAAGCGCGGCGGCCGGCGCTGCCGACAGACGAAGCGCCCGCCCCCGCGGCGTCGGAGCGGAGCCCGCACTCGCTCAGCCCCCGGGCCCGCCGCTTGGCGAAGCAGCGCGCCGAGCAGCCAGCGATCGTCCAGACCGGAGGAAGGTTCCGCGAGCTGATCGCGGCGAGGGTCAGCGAGTCGTGGCGAGAGATCCCGCACTTCGCGGTGTCGCGGGAGGTCGGCGCCGAGGCGCTGCTCGCGACGGTCGAGCAGCTTCGCGTGGTCGGGACAGCACCGCGGCCGACGCTTACCGACCTGCTGCTGCGCGCCCTCTCGCGCGCGCTCGCGGCCACGGGGCTCCCGGGTCGCATCGACGTCGGTCTGGCCGTCGCGACGGGAGACGGCGTCGTGATCCCGGTCGTGCAGGACGTACTCGCAAAGGATGCCTCCGCGCTGGCACAGGCCCGCAGCGAAGCGGTCGAGCGCGCCCGGGCCGGCCGCCTGAGTCCGGAGGACCTGCGCATTACGCCCGCCTCGACTCTCTCCAACCTCGGCCCGCTCGGCGTCGACCGCTTCACGGGGATCATCGCTCTCGGACAGACGAGCCTCCTCACGGTGGGTCGAGCCGTGCCCCGAGTGGTCGCCGACGGGAGCCGAACGCTCAGCGTTCGGACGACCCTCGACGCGACGCTGAATGCCGACCACAGAAAGCTGGACGGTGCCGAGGCCGCACGGCTCCTGTCCTTCTTTGCGTCCGCGGCCGAGAGCATGACAGCAGCCGGCTAGGGAGGAGAGCGATGGACGGAGATGCCATGCCCCTGCTCGAGACGGAGGAACCGCTCGAGATGCAACTCGACGGGGTTCCGGTGGAGGACCTTGTCGAATGGCTCGAAACGATGCTCGTCATCCGCGAGTTCGAGGAGTCGCTCGAGGCGTTGACGGCCAGCGGGCGGATCCCCGGCAGCGTCCATCAGGCCTCCGGCCAGGAGGCCGTCGCCGTCGGAACGATGCGGGCGCTCGCGCCGACTGACGTCGTCGCGAGCCCGCACCGGCCCCACCACCACGCGCTCGCCAAGGGCATGACCCCGCGCGTGGCGATGGCGGAGCTGTGGGGCAGGGCGACGGGTTGCGCCGGCGGGCGCGGCGGGACGATGCACCTGAACGACTTCTCGCTCGGCTACTTCGGGTCGAACGGGATCGTCGGCGCCTCGCTCGGGATCGCGATGGGCGCGGCGCTCGCCGCGAAGTTGCGTCGGAGCGGGCAGGTCTGCGTCGGCTTCTTCGGTGAGGGCGGGGCGAACACGGGGCGGACCTGGGAGTTCGTGAACTTCGCGGCGATCCAGGGCTTGCCACTGATTGCCTTCTGCGAGAACAACCAGTACGCCGTCGAGACGTACATCGGTCGGGCGGCTGCCGGTCCGTCGGTCGCCGAGCGCGCGGCCGGCTTCGGCGTCCCGTCCGTTCAGGTCGACGGGCAGGACGTCTGCGTCGTCTACCGCGCGGCCGCGGAAGCCCGTGCGCGCGCCGCCGCCGGCGGCGGGCCGACGTTCATCGAGGCGATCACCTACCGCTACCACGGCCACAACACGGGTGAGATCGCGAACTACCGGGAGGAGGAGGAGGTCGAGCGCTGGCGTCGGACCCGCGATCCGATCGAGGGGCTGAGGCGCGCGCTCGAAGCAGCCGGCAAAATCGATTCGGAGGGCGTCGAGGTGCTGCGGGCGCGCGCGAAGGCGGCCGTCGACGACGCGATCCGGTTCGCGGAGGAGTCACCGTTCCCCGACCCGGCGACCGCGGCTGTCGGCGTGACCGCCCTCGCATTCGACGCGAGGGGGCCGCGATGAACGAGCAGGTGACGGTCGGCCAGGCCTTCCAGCAGGGGATGAGGGAGGAGATGACCCGGGACGAGACGATCTTCGTCCTCGGCACCGATCTCTTCATCCGGGGCGGGCACTTCGCGCAGGTCAAGGGGATCGGGACCGAGTTCGGGCGCGAGCGCGTCATCGACGCGCCGATCTCGGAGGCGGCGATGGTCGCGGCCGGGGTCGGCGCCGCGATGAACGGGATGCGACCCGTCATCGACCTGAACTTCATGGACTTCGCGTTCGGAGCGATGGACGAGATCGCGAACCAGGCCGCCAAGGCTCGCTACCTCTGGGGAAAGCCGGTGCCGCTCATCATCCGCGCCTCCTCGGGCGTCGCCCTCTACGCCGCGCAGCACAACAACAGCCTGGAGGCGTGGTTCATGCACCTGCCCGGCCTCGTCGTCGTGATGCCGTCGAACCCCTACGACACGAAGGGGATCCTCAAGTCTGCGCTGCGCGGCGACGACCCGGTCGTCTTCTTCATGCACAAGCGGCTGACCGGAGCGCGTGGGGCGGTCGGCAGCGCCGACGAGCTCGTGTCGATCGGGAAGGCGGCGGTCGTGCGAGAGGGCAGGTCGGCGACGCTGATCTCGTGCGGCATCGTCGTCGGCAAGGTTCTGAAGGCGGCTGAGGCCCTCGCCGCCGACGGCGTCGACGTCGAGGTGATCGACCTGCGCACGATCTCTCCGCTGGACATGGACCTGATCGCAGGCTCGGTGCGCAAGACCGGGCGGGCCGTCGTCGTCACCGAGGAGCCGCCGTACGCCAGCGTCGCCTCCGAGATCGCGGCGTCGATCCAGGAGGACGTCTTCGAGTACCTCGACGCCCCGGTCGCTCGCGTCACGGCCGCGCACGCCCCGATCCCGCACGCGCCCCAGATGATGGAGGCGCTCATCCCGCAGGTGGAGGACGTCGTCCGCACGGTCCGCGCCTCGGTCGAGCGGTGGCCGGCGACCGGCCTGTGAGCGGGACGCGCAGCGCGTACGAGCGGGACGGGTTCGTCGTCGGCCCGCGCCTGATCGGGGAGCATCTGGCCGAGGACGCGGTGGCCCACATGGACGCGGTGCTCGCCGGCGACTACGAGACCGGCGTCGCGCCACACTGGCGGCGCTGGGATCCCGGCGACGACGAGTTGTGGCTCCGCAAGATCGACCAGCCGCAGCTCTCCGACCGGACGATCCAGCGGGTGATCGCCGACCCGGCGATCGGGAGGCTCGCAGCCGGGCTCACGGACGCAGAGACAATCCAGGTCTGGGCCGTCCAGCTCCTCCACAAGCCGGCCGGCGGCGGCTCCTCGGGAAACGTGGGATGGCACCAGGACCAGCAGTACTGGCTCCGCTGGTGGACACCGGACAGCGAGCTGTTCACCTGCTGGCTCGCACTGGGGGATGTGCTCGAGGAGGCGGGGGCTCTGCGCTTCGTCCGCGGCTCGCACCGGTGGGGCTTGCTGATGACCGGTGATTTCTACGAGCAGGAGACCCACCTCCAGCGAGGCCAGATCGCCGTGCCTTCGGGGGAGGTGTGGGAGGAGGTGCCGGCCGTCCTTCCCATGGGCGCCGCGAGCTTCCACCATCGCCTCACATTCCACGGGAGCGGGCCCAACCGCTCTGCAGCGCCTCGCAGAAGCCTCGCCGTCCACCTGCGAACGGAGCGTTCCGAGCTCGCCGACCTGACGCGGCTGCCGGCTGATCAAGCGTCCTACATGGCCTACCTGGACGATGAGGCGGTTTGCCCAGTCATCCATCGCCCTTGAGGATCCGGCGAGTCAGGACGCTGCGCCTCGATCGGCTCCCGAACCTGGTTTGGGTCGAGGTGGAGGGCGACGACGGCGCGGTGGGCCTCGGTGAGACCTTCTTCAGCGCCGAGACCGTCGCAGCGTACATCCACGAGACGGCGGCGCCGTACCTCGTAGGCAAGGACTCGAGGCAGATCCAGCGTCACTGGACCGCGCTCCACCGGCAGTGGGGTCGAAGCGGCATCGGCGCGGAGGCGCGGGGCGCCTCAGCGCTCGACATCGCGCTTTGGGACTTGCTGGGGAGGCGCGCAGGGTTGCCGCTCTACCAGCTCCTCGGCGGCTCCTTCCGCGATGCCGTGCCGGTCTACAACACGTGCGGAGGACCGGAGTACGGGCGCGGCCGGGCGCTCCCGGCCGACAGGCTGTACGGCCAGGCGCAGCCCGGCCGAGCCTACGAGGACCTCCGGGCCTTCCACGAGGACGCGGGTCGCCTCGCCCGCGATCTCCTGGAGATGGGGATCGCCGCGATGAAGATCTGGCCGTTCGACGTCCAGGCCGACGAGACCGGCGGCCTCTCGATCTCGGAGGCCGGGCTCGAGGCCGGTCTCGCTCCCTTCCGATCCGTCCGCGAGACGGTCGGGAGAGACATGTCGGTGGCCCTCGAGCTGCACGGCAAGTGGAGCCTCCCCGCCGCGAAGCGGATCGTCGCCGCCGTCGAGGAGTACGAGCCGCTCTGGGTCGAGGATCCGCTTCGGATGGACAGCATCCCCGCGCTCGCGGAGCTGGCGCGCTCCACGCGTCTGCCGATCGTCGCGAGCGAGACGCTCGGGTCGCGCTTCCCTTACCGGGAGCTGCTCGAGCAGGGCGCAGTCGGCATTGTGATGACCGACCCCTCCTGGGTGGGCGGTGTGACCGAGGCGTGCCGGGTCGCGGATCTGGCTGCGGTCTACGGCCGTCCTTTCACGCCCCACGACTGCACGGGCCCCGTCAACCTGGCCGTTGGCGTTCACCTCTGCACGGCCCTCGAGAACGCGCTCGTCCAGGAGGTCGTCCGTGCCTACTACTACGGCTGGTACAGCGAATGCGCAGAGGGCTTGCCGCACCTCGAGCACGGTTTCATCTATGCACCGGAGATGCCGGGCCACGGCGTCCAGCTCGTCGACGAGCTCCGCGCGGAGGCGCAGATCAGGACGACGGAGGGGTAAGGCCGAGGGCGGCCAGCGCCGCGTCTTCACGGTCGTAGCGGCGGGCGGCCGGCTTCTCCGGAAGAGTCGCCCACCAGGCGGCGTACTCCTCGAGCATGCGCGCGTTTCCGGTCGTCATCTCGACGTGGAGCTCCCGGGAGAGCTTCGCCGTGTCGAGCACATAGTGCAGAGAGGGGTACGGGAACACGATGTTCGTCAGGTCGACCGTCTCGGCTGCGACTCCGAGCGCGAGCTCGTCGATCGCCACGATCCTCGCCTCGATCCCCAGGATCTCGGAACAGAGCTCCACCCAGCCGCGGTTGGTGATCGCGCGCGGGTAGGCGCAGTTGTATGCCTCTCCGGCGGCGGTGTCGCGGCGTTCGAGGGCTGCCACGAGGGCGCGCGCGACGTCGAGCGCATACACGAACTGATTGAGCGCTGCGCCTCCGTCCGGCAGCAGGATCGGCCGGCCCGCTTCGAGCCGTGAGAAGACGAACGATTCCCGATCCGCGAAATTGCCGGGCCCGAGGATGAAGGGGAACCGGAAGGAGGTGACGGCGTACCGGCCCTCCGCGTAGGCGTCCCAGAGGAGCCTCTCGGACGCGACCTTCTCCTCTCCGTAGCGACCCCAGATCGGAATCGGCCCGAACGGCGTCGACTCCGGCCAGGGGAGCTCCGGCCCGGGGCGGTACACGGCGCCGCTCGAGATGAAGACGTAGTGGGCCACCCGGCCCGTCAACGTCTCCGCGGCCCCGCGCGTCCATTCGGCGAAATACGCAGAAAGGTCGACGACGGCGTCGAAGCGGGCCCCTCCGAGCGCTGCCAGTCCATCCGGCTGTGAACGATCCCCCAGAACCGACTTCGTCCCCGGTACGGCTTCGCCCGTGATCCCGCGGTGCAGCACCGTCACCTCGACCCCGGCCTCCACGAGCAGCTGCGCGAGGTGCCGGCCGACGAAACGCGTGCCTCCGAGGATCAGGACCCGCACGGCGGCCTAGCCTACGGTTCCGCCGGCGTTGAGAGCGAGGTTCCCGCCGTCGACCGGCAGCAGGGCTCCCGTCACCATCGCAGCCGCGTCGGAGACGAGGAAGATGACCGGGCCGACCATCTCCTCGGGTTCCCCGAGACGGCCGAGCGGGATCCCAGAGAGAAACTTGTCCTTGATCCGGCCGAGCGCGGGGTCCTCGAGCCTGATCTTCAACCCCGGTGTCATGAACTGGCAGGGCTGGATGGCGTTGACCCGGATCCCGTGAGGCGCCCACTCGACCGCCATTTCGCGCGTCATCATCACGATCGCGCCCTTGTCCGCGCTGTACGGGAAGGAGCCACGGCCGACCGCGGAGGTGCCGCAGATGGAGCACATGTTCATGATCGCGCCGCCGCGGCCCTGCTCGATCATCCGCCTTGCAGCCTGCCTGCAGCACAGGAAGTAGCTCGTCACGTTGGTGCGGAACGCCCTCTCCCAGTCAGCGAGTGGAAGCTCGTGCGGCTTCCCGAAGATCGGCGAGTACGCGAGGTTGACGAGGATGTCGATCCTCCCGAAGGCGTCGTCGATCGCTGCGAAGGCGGCATCGACGCCGGCCTCGTCCGATGCGTCGCTCTTCAGCGCGAGCGCCCGCCGACCCTGCGCCTCGACGCCGCCGGCGGACGCTGCCAGCGTCACCGGGTTCAGATCGATCAACGCGACGTCGGCGCCGGCCGAGGCCAGGCCGGAGCAGATTGCCGTGCCGAGTCCGCCGCCGGCGCCGGTCACGACGGCCGTCCGGCCGATGAGGCCGAAGATGCCGCTCATCGGGGGGTGCCCGCGCCAAGCTGGCGCGCGTTGACGATTGTCGGTACGGGCCTGCCGTTCAGATAGTCGCAGCATCGCTCGGCCAGAAGCCGCCGCAGCCGTACGAGAGCTACCTCCGAGTACCACGCGGAGTGGTTCGTCAGCACGAGGTTCGGCGCTCCGAGAATCGGATCGTCCGCAGCGGGCGGCTCCTCCGGGAGCACGTCGAGCGCGGCCGCCGCCGGACGGCCCCCTTTCAGGGCTGCTGCGAGTGCAGCAGTGTCGACGAGGCCACCGCGCGAAACGTTGACGAGCATCGCGCCGTCTCGCATCGTGGCGAGTCGAACTGCGTCGACGAGATTGCGCGTCTCGGGGGCGAGGGGGCAGTGCAGCGAGACGACGTCCGCTTCGGTGAAGACCTCCTCGAGCGTCCCGGCAATCGTGCCGGCCGGCGGCTCCTGCACGGGGTCGTACGCGAGGACTCGCCCGAAGAAGGGGCCCAGCAAGCGGGCGACCTCGGAGCCGATCCGTCCCGCTCCGACGAGGCCGAGCGTCCGGGCGGACAGGGGCTCCACCGGGCGGAGCGCCTGCCAGTCGTCCCAGCGTCCCGCATCGATCAGCGCACGCGAGCGTGAGAGTCTGCGGACGCCCGCGAGCACGAGCGCGGCAGTGTGCGTCGCCACCTCTTCGACGCAATAGTCGGGGACGTTCACGACGGCGATCCCTCGCCGGCTCGCGGCCTCCACGTCAACGTTGTCGACGCCCACGCCGTACCGCCCGATCACGCGCCAGCCGCCACAGCGCTCGATCACGCCCGCGTCGATCTGCCCGTACTGGACGAGCACCCCGTCGGCGTCGGCTGCAGCCTTCACGATCTCTTCCCCGGAGACTCCACCCGCATCCTCGATCGTGATGTCGAAGGCCTTCGCGGCCGCCGTCTCGACCGCGATATCGCCGTATGAGGCGTCGAGGACGACAAGTCGCCTGCTCACTGTCGCGGCTCCGCGAGGTAGTCGTGGAGGACGGACCCCGGAACGAGGGTGAAGTCTGCGCGCCAGTAGAAGCCCTCCAGCGCCTCGACCACCGGCAGGCGCCAGACAGGCGCTTGCGCGTTCGGCCGGAGCTCGACGGTGCACGGCCCCGTCCAGCACTCGTGCACCTGCACCTCCGCCAAGCGCCGGGCGGTCAGTTGCCGAATCGCCGGCGTGCCGTCGATGTGTGGGATGACCTTGTAGTTGATGTTCTGCGCGAAGTCGAAGTACCGTCGCATCTCTGCCGGGTCGGCAGCGCGCTGCTTGTACGGAAGCGTCGCCGTCAGAATCGGGATCCCGTTCCGCACGACCTCGCCGACGACCAGATCGCCCCGCGTCTCGAGGGTGAGCGAGGCGAGCTTCTTCGGCTGGCCGTGAACCTCGCGGCCGTGGGCTACGCCGACGTCGGAATCGAGGTAGAGGCCGGTCGAGTAGCCCCCCTCCACCGCGTCGGCGCCGGTGCTCAGGCGCACCCCCACCATGACGTTGCACTCGTGGGCGGTGCCGACGAAGTCGGTGTCCGGCATCAGGTAGACGTGCGCCAGCACGACGTCGCCGAGCGGTTCGAGCGGCGGTGGCAAGAGACGGGCGATCGCCGCGGGATCTGTGCGCCAGCAGACGGTGAGGATCGTCGTGTTTCGGAACCGCAGAGGAAACGGCGGAACGAGCGGAGCGTCCCACGGGAACGAGAACGGCCCGTCTGCGGCCCCGCCATCTTTCAGGGCCCGATCGCCGGGGGGAGCGCCTCGCCAGTCACTCACGCGAATACCTCGTGATGGCTTGCCAGTTCCAGTCGATCCCGAGCCCGGGGCGAGCAGGAGTGACTGCACAACCGTCACGAAGCTCGAGGTGGGAGTCCAGTAGCTCGTCGAGCCGGTCGAGCCCGGACGCCGGCGCCATGTACTCGAGGCCGGCCCGGTGGAAGTTCGGAAGGGCGGCGCCGAAGTGGACGTGGACGTTGGTGTGGACGTGCGCGGAGAGCTCGAGGCCGTGGCCGGAGGCGAGGGCGGCGGTGGCGGTGAACTCGCGAACGCCGCCGACGACGGTGGCGTCACAGCGGACGACGTCGACGGCGCCCGCGCCGATGAGCTCGCGGAAGGCCCGGTGGCCGGACAGGTTCTCGCCGAGCCCCACCAGCAGGCCGGTTCGCCGTCGGAGCTCGGCGACGAGCGGAGCCACGGTTTCGGAAAACGGATCCTCGACGTAGGAGAGATCGAAGGGCTCGAGCATCCGGAGCCGGCGCAGCGCGTCCTCGAGGCTTGTAAAGGAGCGAAACGCGTCGACGACGAGGGCGCACCCGTCTCCCATGACCTCTCGGACGGCGCTGAGGCGGCGAACGTCGTCCGCTGGCGCGTCCGCTCCGATCGGCACCTTCACGGCGCGGCACCCGAGCTCCACGAATCCCCGGAGCTCGTCCTGTAGCTCGACCAGGTCGAGTGCGCCCTGCCGTCGATACCCGCCCACCGCGCAGACGGGCACCTCGGTTCGGCATCGACCAAGAAGATCGGCGAGGGGTACGCCGAAGCGCTTCCCGAGGATGTCCCAGAGAGCGAGATCGACGGCGCTCGCCGCGACGGCGAAGATCCCCCGCTCGGCGTAGGGCCAAAAGGCGCCCGCGAGTCGGGCCCGGACGAGCTCGGGTAGCGTCGGATCCGCGCCGAGCAGGAGGGGGGCGAGGGCATCCTCGATGATGCGCGCGACCGGGAGGCCTCGGCCGAACGCATAGCCGACGCCCTCGAGGCCGTCTCGCGTCCTGATCCTGACGAGGTCGTACGTTCTTCGCGTGACAGTCGCCGACCCCACGAAGAGCGGCCGGGGGAGGGGAATCGAGCAGCCGAAGCAGGCGACCTCGTCGATCCGGTCGGAAGTCGGCTCGGGCGCGAGTGGAGGGGCGACAGGAGCGCTCACGCGGGCGCCCCGGCCACGAGACGGGGGGGAGCAGTCGAGTCGCGGATCTTCAGGCGCATGCGGACGACCTCGGTTCGAACCGGAAGGTCGGGCTCCGCGAGCCTCGAGACGACCATCCTGCCGGCGAACTTCGAGACGTCGTCGATCGAGCGCGTGATGACCGTCAGCCTGGGCTGCTTGACCGACGCGAGCTCGCTCTCGTCGAACGCGACGATCGACACGTCGAGAGGCACGGACAGGCCGTGCCGATCGAGATGCTCGAGGACACCCGCCGTCACGGAGTTCGGAACACAGCAGAGAATTCCGGTGGCGCCGCCCGAGATCAACCGGTCGGCGAGCTCCCAGCCGGAGCGCCGATCGATCCGGTCGTAGGGTACGACGACCTCTCCAACCGCCTCCATCCCGAGCGGGGCGACCAAGGCTTCGAATGCGGCAACCGATTCGCGGCCCGGACGCACCTCGGAGCTGAGGGTCGCGATGCCGACGGACCGGTGGCCAAGCGAGGAGAGGTGCTCGAGCGCCTCCTTCATGCCCGTGCGCTGATCCGTGAGGACCGCATCGGCTGCGATCCCGGGGATCTCGCGGTCGAGCAGGACGATCGGCTGCGTAACCGACGAGAGCAGGTCTCCGAGGAGAGGGTCCCGGTCGTTGACGAGCGAGACGACGAGCGCATCGACACGGCGCGCGCGCAGGGACTCGAGGGCAACCCGCTCGCCCGCCGCGGCCCAGCCGGAGCTGACGATGACGAGGCCGACGCCTTCGCTGCGGAGATCCTGCTCGAGGACCTCCGCGAGGCGGCCGAAGACGTCGTTGCTGATCGCGGGCACGAGCAACCCGACGAGAAAGCTTCTCGTCGTACGCAGGCTCCGCGCCGCCGCGTTCACGCGGTAGTCGAGGCGAGAGACCGCGTCGAGCACGCGTGCTCTCGTCGCCGGGGCGACGTTCGGTGAGCCGTTCATGACACGCGACGCCGTCGTCTTGGAGATGCCCGCTTCGCGAGCGACGTCCAGAATCGTCGGCTCCCGGGCCGGCAAAGGGGCGGCAGCGGTGTCCGGTGGGGCTTCAGCCATGATTCGCGTGACCGGTCGTCGGTCATGGGAACGTTCCCTACCATACGATGCTCCGCGCGCGGAACGCAAGATCAGTCGGGCCCAGGCGACGCGCCGGCATGAGCGGGGAACTCACTGACGCGATCAAGCTTCTGTCCGTGGCTTCGGTGGCGGACTATCTGGCGGCGCGCGGCGTCCTGCCCGGGAGCGACGGCGTCCTCGCGCGCGAGCTCGGTGGTGGGGTGTCCAACGTCGTGATCAGCGCCCACCACGGCGATCAGCGAGTGGTCGTGAAACAGGCTCTCCCGCGCCTGCGCGTCCACGATGAATGGCTGGCGAAGCGCGAGCGCGCGCTGAACGAGGGAGAGGCGCTCCGCCTGGCGGCCGAGATCACCCCCGGCAGCGTTCCGCGAGTGCTCGACGTCGACGGTGAGCTTTGCGCGCTGACGATCGAGGAGGCGCCGGAGACCGAGGTTCCTTGGAAGGAGCGCCTGCTCGCGGGTGATTCCGATCCCGCGGTGGCGCAGAGGCTGGGGCAGGTCCTGGGAGCCTGGCATGCAGCAACCTTTCGCCGCGAGGACGTGGCGCAGGCCTTCGGCGATCTGGAGGCGTTCGACCAGTTGCGGGTCGATCCCTACTACCGCACCGTCGCGCGCAGGCGCTCGCAGCTGGCCGCTCCGATCGACGCGTACGTCGCGCGAATGGAAGCCACGCATGTCTGTCTCGTCCACGGTGACTACTCGCCGAAGAACGTCCTCGTCGGCGAGGGCGTCTGGGTGCTCGACTTCGAGGTGGCGCACTTCGGCGACCCGGCCTTCGACCTCGCCTTCATGCTCTCCCACCTCTTTCTCAAGCGGGTGCACCTCTCGCAGCGGGACGGCTCGCTCGAGGGCTGCGCGCGGGCGTTCCTCGGCGCCTACCGCGACACGGTCCCGCGGGAGCTCCAACCCGACACCGCGTACGTCCTCGGGCACGTGGGCTGCCTGATCGCTGCGCGCGTGGACGGGAAGTCGCCTGTCGAGTACCTGAGCGAGGACGGGAGGCGGGTCGCGCGTGCTCTCGGCGAATCGCTTCTGATCTCTCCCCCGGCGACCCTGGACGAGGCGCTCCTCGCTGTCGCGCAGGCCGCGCTCTGATGGCCTCGACGCCGGCGATCGCCACGGTCGCGGCACGTGAGGTGCTCGACTCGAGGGGCCGCCCGACCGTGGAGGTGGACCTGCGGCTGACCGACGGCACGCTTGGCCGAGCCAGCGTTCCCTCGGGCGCGTCGACCGGTCGACACGAAGCGGTGGAGCTGCGCGACCGGGATTCGCCGCGGTTCGGCGGCTGGGGTGTGCGGGCGGCCGTCGCTCATGTCCGCGACACGCTCGGGCCGGCGATCCGCGGTCGGAGCCCGTTCGATCAGCAGGCGCTCGACCGGTTCTTGATCGAGCTCGACGGTACGCCGGACAAGTCGCGGCTCGGCGCGAACGCGCTACTCGCGGTCTCGGCCGCCGCCGCGCGCGCTGCCGCCGCGTCGCTTCGGCTCCCGCTCTGGCAGCACCTCGGCGGGGGCGGCCTGCTTCCCCTCCCGATGGTGAACATCCTCAGCGGCGGGCTCCACGCCGACGGCGAGCTCGCGTTCCAGGACTTCCTCGTCGTCCCGGTCGGCGCCCGAACCTTCGAGGAAAGTCTCGAGATCGTCTTCGACGTGCGCGAGGCGGCGGCCGTCGTGCTGCGCGAGCGTGGGCACTCGATCCTGAAGGCGGACGAGGGCGGCTACGGGCCGCGCCTACCGAACGCCGAGGCGGCGCTCGACCTCCTCGTCGACGCTGTCTCCCGCGCTGGGCGAACCGTTGGTCAGGAAGTCGCCTTCGCCGTCGACGTCGCGGCAACCCACCTCTTCGACGGCCAGAAGTACGTCCTGCCGGGCTCCGGCGGCGGGTCGGGAGGCGCTGAACTCGTCGCGCTGCTGGAGACCCTCGTCGATCGGTACCCGATCGTCTCGATCGAGGACGGCCTCGCCGAGGACGACTGGCAAGGCTGGGCGCTCCTGAGCGAGCGGCTGGGTCACCGCGTGCAGCTTCTCGGCGACGATCTCTTCACCACCAACTCCGCCCGCCTGGCGCGTGGCGTCGCCGAGGGGGTCGCGAACGCCGTCCTCGTGAAGATGAACCAGATCGGCACGATCACGGAGACGCTGGACGTGATCGCGCAGGCGCGAGCTGCTGGGTACGCGGTGGTGGTCTCGGCGCGCTCGGGCGAGACCGAGGACGATTTCATCGCCGATCTCGCTGTCGGCGCATCCGCCGGCCAGATCAAGGTCGGCTCTCTCGCGCAATCGGAGCGACTCGCAAAGTACAACCAGCTCCTCCGCATCGAGGAAGAACTCGGTTCCCGTGCGAGCTTCGCCGGCCGGAGCTCGCTCGTTCCGAGAGGCCCGTCTGCTGCACGATCGCCGTCGGCCCGGGAAGGACGCGATCCATCGACGCCGAGATAGTCGGCTTGCCCGGCAGCCTGACGCCGCGGACCGGCACGAGGTGTACTCCATGACGATGATGTACTCGCCGAGAGCGTTGTGGACGCGACCGAGCTTGTTCGCCGGCTTCTAGCAGGGCCGAGATGGTGTTACCGTGCGCAGTGCGGACATGCCTGATGACGCTGCAAGTGCGGGGAGCGGAAGCGAATCTAGCGCTACGGGTCTCCGGGTCTTTATCAACTATCGGCGCGACGACACGCCGGGTCATGCCGGACGGCTCTACGACGCCCTAGCTACGCGGTTCGGTGAAGACAACGTCTTCATTGACGTCGACAAGATCGATCCAGGCGCCGACTTCACGAGAGCGATCGAACGAGAGGTCGGGTCGTGCGACGTTCTCATTGCGATGATCGGCCGGCAGTGGCTCACAGGGACGGACAGCCAGGGGCGCCGCAGGCTCGACAATCCGGAGGACTACGTCCGGCTCGAGATCAAAGCGGCGCTCGACAGAGACGTAACGGTGATTCCGATGCTGGTTCAAGGGGTTTCGATGCCGACGTCGCAGGAGCTCCCGCCGGCCCTCGCGGACCTCGCGCGCCGGAACTCGATCGAGATGGGAGAAGGGGCGCGGTGGCGTCACGACGTTGAACGATTGACGGACGCGATGGAGCGCATGCAGGCTGCGAAGGCGCCGCCGGCCGCACCGGCCGGCGGACGCTCGGATGACGGCACGCCAGACGGTGGCGCTACGGGGCCTGGTGAACCAGCGGAGGCCGACGCGACCTATGCGGACGGCCGCCGCGAACGAGGCCGCCCCGGC
This sequence comes from Gaiellales bacterium, assembly GCA_038237515.1. GTDB lineage: Bacteria > Actinomycetota > Thermoleophilia > Gaiellales > Gaiellaceae > JBBQDZ01. The sequence continues at coordinate 73,095 of JBBRYP010000006.1, read as the reverse complement.
GTGAGCCGCTGGCGTGGGCGCAGGTGGTTCGTCGGCGCCGCCGCGCTTTCCATTGCTGCGGCCGTGGGTGCCGTTGTCTTTCTGGTGACGCGCGGGTCTGATCGTGCCTCAGAGGCGTCGATGAATTCGGGGATGAACCGTTCCTTCCCCGACGCTATAGAGGACGAACTCCTCCTGGCGCACATTCCAAGAAATATCCGTAGCACCTGCAAGCGGATTCCCATTGCCGAACCCAGCGTCTTTCTGCGGAGCGTCAGGTGCTCTCAAGGTCACCCCGGTGAGTACGTCACATATGATCGCTCACATAGCGGAGAGGCAATACGAGCAGATTTTCTACAAAGAGTGAACTCCGTTGGGATCGCGTTTCCGACAAAAGCGCACTGTACGAATCAACGACCAGCGGCGGGCGAATGGATTCGCGAGCGGCTGCAGGTGCACGTTGAGGGCGCATCGCGACGAGCAGAGGGTCGCGTCCTCTGCTACGAAAATTCGCAGACTTCCTGGATTGTCTGGACAGACACGCCAACGAAGATCCTGGCGATTGCCTCTCGGCCAACGAATGACTGGCGAAGCCTCTACACCTGGTGGCGGGCGTCCGCTGGCCCCGAGAAGGAACTGAGCATGGCAGGTCGCATGGATGCGATGAACAAACGGCCCTACCCGGATTCGATTGAGCGTGAACTTCTCCTTATGCACATTCCCGCCTCGATCGGGGATACGTGCAGGCGGTCGCAAGACTTCGACCGCAACGTCTTCCTTCGATCTGTCACCTGCGCGCAGGCCGCTCGTGAAGGGACCGTCACCTACTCCTACGCGCACAGCGGCACGGCGCTACGGGCCTTCTCCACCGACCGAATTACGGCTGCGGGCCTCGATTTCCCAACGCCCCAGTCTTGCGCTCGAGCCGGGTTCGCGGCCGACGTGTGGGTTCGCCGAGGCGCAATTGGTCATGTCGAGCAGCGCTCGCGGGCGGCCAATGGGCGCGTGCTCTGCTACGAACCGGAAGGTATGGCGACGATCGAGTGGACCGACACGCCGACAGGGATCTACGCTTCGGCGTCGCGACCGGCGGCGAAAAGAGCGGCCCTCTACAAGTGGTGGCAGAGCCAGGCCGGGCCAGGGACGCTGGAAATGACCTCAGGAACTAACGGCGCGATGGGCTCGTAGGCGACCTCACCGCGCAGATCTTGGACCGGCCGCACGCTTGGGCTCCTCGCCGCGTCGGCGGATCTCGAAGCCGGCGCGAGCCAGCAGTTCGGGAAGCGCCCGCACCGCGTCGCGATCCTTTTCACGTTCTTTCTCCTCGAGCCTCTCCCAGTCAACGAGAAGCGGGTGGAGCTTCCGAACCGGGTCTCGCGTTCCGTCCCCGCTGCGCCAGCCATCCCGTCGCAGGTCGGCGACCCAGCGGGCATGCTCGAGGCGGCCGAGGTCTTCGATCTCCTCGTTCGCAAACGAGAACCGCGAGCGTTCGATAGGCGCAAGTGGGTCAGGGACGAGCACGCACTGGGCGATCTCGAGCTTTTGGCGCACATCCTCGGCAAAGCGCCGGTTCGACTCCTTGAGCGCCTCTGGAAGTGCTTCCCATGGCACGAGCGATGGGTTGTCGTCCGGTGTGGCACCTCGGTCGCCTTGCGAGCGAACGTAGTCCTCGTGCATCGCGCGAGCAACGGCCTCGATAGTTCCGTTGACGACGAGGCTGGGGTCCAGCGCGCGGGTCTCGAGGCCGTAGACGTCGATTGCTCCGGGTCGTTCGAGCCCGCGTTTGAGAAGGCTCCCCACGCCTGCCTCTTCGTCTCGCACTACCACGACGATCTTCCCGCACCGGATCGACGGGTGCCTGTGGATAGCCAGAGCCACGGAAAGACCATCCGTCTCGGGCGTCACGAATACGTATACGCCGCTGATCGCGGAGCCGGTCTCGGAGAGGAGCTCGGTGATCCGATCTTCAAGGGCGCAGCTGTCGGTCGTTGTCGCCGAGATCTCGCAAGCCCCGCGAAGCCGCGCGTGCCGTTGAAGCAGACCTGACCGCTGAGTTTCCGCATCGCGCCCAACCAGTGTCACGCGCAACACCGGTGCCTGCCCGTCCGCTTTCTCTAGCGACTGTCGCGCCGCGTGCAGCACGAAGGCGTCTGCGATCGGACCGCTGCCGACGACGGCGATATGGGGCGGCCGCCCATCTTGCCCCTCGTCGCCTGCGCGGACCGGATGTTCTTCGGCGATGCGCCGAGCGGCGAGCTCCGCAAGATTGAAGAATTCGACGCGAGCACCGAACCGGCGCGTGGAGGCGAACGCCTCGGCCCTGATCAGTCGCCAGAGCTCGAGGTCGTCGAGGTGAGCGAAGATAGCTGGGTGCCTGCTTCCACCCAGGGAAGCGGCAGACATCAGCACATCGAGATTCGAGTTGTCGTCGCCGCAGCACACGAAGAGGTAGCAGGCTCGGCTTACACGCGTCGCCCGCAGGACCGCAGCATCCTTCGCATCCCCCCAGACGACGGGAATGGCACGTTCGCGGCAGCCGGCTGCGAGCGCGTTCGAGACGTCGCGATCGATGACGACGACGCGCCAGCCGCGGTCGTGGAGAGCGGTCGCGAGTCGGAAGCCTGTCGAGCCGAGGCCTGCGACGACCACGTGGTTGCCGAATGAAGACTTGATCGCTAGCAGGAGAACCTGTTCTCCCAAGAGGCTGGCCACCGCTCGTACGGCGGCGTAGCCGGCGATCAACGGAGCGCCAAACCGCGCGATCTGAAGCGAGACCGGAACGCGCCCTGCTTCTCCGGATACGTCGCCCGACTGCAGCCAGAAGAGCTGGATCGTACGGTAGAGCGAGTCAAGGGACGAGGACGGACCGGGAAGGCGATCGAACCCGATATAGCCCAGCAGGAGCATCAGCACGGCGACGGCCGCTATGACCAGCCACTGAAAATCCCGCCAGATTGGAGCGCCCCTCTGTTGCCAGAGGACGCGCCAGCGACGACGCGCACGCGGCTGGTCGAGCGAGCTATCGCCGATCGAGCGGCGGGTGCGAGTGCGCATCGAGCGGATACCTAACATCGGAGTCGGCAAAGATCTACCTCGGGGCCACGGGATCGCCCCGCGCCTGAACGACGACCGCGGCCAGCACGACCGCGCCCCCCAGGAGTGTCGTCGTGCTGGGGTGCTCCGACAGGGCGAGCCAGACCCAGAGGGGCCCGAGGACGACCTCGAGCAGCGTGATCAGCGCTACCTCCGCGGCCGGGATCAGCCGCGCGCCGATCGTCAGGAACGCAAGGCCGGCGCCCATCTGCCCGACACCGAGGACGACGATCAGGAGGAGGTCGCGCCTCTCGATCGTTCCGGGGTGGGCGAACGGGCCGACCGCGGCGACCACGAGCACCTGTGAGAGGCAGATCGCGGGACCCATCGAGATGTCGCGCCGGTGGCGCGTGATCACGACGCCGATCGCAAAGAACAGCGTCGTGGCGATGGAGAGCCCGAGCCCGAGGCCGTGGGCGCCGTGTGGCCCGCCGACCATCAAGCCGACTCCGCCGAGCGCGACGACCATCGCGACGCGAACGCGGCGGGAGACCGACTCTCGGAGCGCGGCCCAGGCGATCAGCGCTGCGGCGATCGGCGCCACCGCCTGCAGGAAGAGCACGTTGGCGACGGTGGTGTGGTTGAGCGCGACGATGAACGTTCCCGAGGCAACCGCGGTGCACGCTGCGACTGCGAGCTCGGCGCGACCCATCGATGCGAAGGCGCGGATGGTGCCTTCGCGGGAGGAGAAGGAGACGAATGCGAGCAGCGCGAACGTTGCCACGAGCGCGCGCCCGGCCACCTGGGTGGCGGTGCCGACCGAAAGCTCGCGCTGCAGAACTCCCGCACTCGACCAGGCGAGCGCAGCGAGGGCCACGTAGACCTGCCCGCGACGGCGGCCTTCGCGCGCAGCGACTGCCTCGCCCGTCAATGTCGCCGAGGTCACGCCCGCAGTCAATCAACCGCGGCGGGCCTGCAACGAGCTCCAGCCGGGCGCGGCCCTCGTCGCCCACAATGGTCCCGTGCGCGTCTCCGCCAAGGCCGACTACGCGATCAGGGGGGCGATCGAGCTCGCCGGCGCAGCCGGAGAGGGTCGGGCAATGGAGAACGGATCGCGCAGGCGCAGCAGATCCCGCTCAGGTTCCTCGAGCACATCCTCGTCGACCTGAAGCACGCTGGCCTCGTCCGCAGCCAGCGGGGCATAGAGGGCGGGATACTGGCTCGCCAGAGGAGATCACCCTGGCCGAGGTGATTCGCGCCGTCGAAGGGCCGATCGCAACCGTCCGGGGGCAACCCCCGAGGAGGTCGAATACGCGGGCTCCGCCGACCGGCTCCGCGAGGTCTGGATCGCGTCCGCGCGAACCTTCGGGGGGTTCTGGAGGCCGTGACGCTCGCCGATCTGGCGCGCGGGGAGCTGCCGGCGAGGGTCGAGGAGCTGACGCGCGACCCGGACGCGTGGGCGCGGCACTGATAGCGGAGCGCAACGAGACCGACCCAGTCGCGGCGAGGGGCGAGGAAAGCGAGGGGCGTGAATTGAGCGCTTCGCTTCCGGGGCGCTCACGCCCCCGAGACCCCCGGCGGCGTTGGGGATGTCGGAGTTATCGCTGCGGCTTCGCCTCCGCTCAAAGGGGGGGAACGGAGTTCCCCGCCTTCGCCCCCTCCGGGCACGTGCAACTCGCCTTCCGGCTCGTGCATACCAACATTGCTCCTTGAACGCCGGGGAGGTTCTCTGGGCACAGACGCTCTCTATCACCGTCTGGGTCGACTTCTCCATCAGCGCCGAGACAGCGTCTGGGAGCGAGCGATCTCCTTTCGGGTTCCCGGCGCGATCGCGCCGGGAACACGGTCTGCCGCAGAGGCCGGACGAAGACGATCTGGCCCGCCCCGGCTCGAGGGCCTCCGCCTGCTCCCGCGTCACCTGCGCGGACAGGTGCTCGCCGTCTGCCCGCACGAGCTCGACGCGCACCTCGAAGCCGAGGTGGACGAGCCGCTCCACGAGCGCCTCCTTGGTCCTCCCGTTCGGCTCGAGGGAGAGCTCGATGTCGTGCGGCCTGATGAACGCCCCGCCGACGCGGTTGACGGGGCCGACGAAGCCCATCACGAATTCGTTCGCCGGCTGCCCGACACCGCCGCGGCCGCCGCTCTGAATCGGCCCGAAGACGTAGACCGAGGCGCCGTCGGTCTTGAACGGCAGGTTGCCGGAGATAAGGACGGCCGACCCGAACTCCCCGAGCGCGCGCGCGAACGCGAGCGCGACCCCGGAGAGGATCGCCGGCAGCAGGATCGGCAGGACGATGCGCCGGAAGACGGTGAGCTGCCCGGCGCCGAGCGACGCCGCGGCGTCCCCCATCTCGCGGTCGAGCTCGTGGATCACTGGCTGGACCGTGCGCACGACGAAGGGCAGCGTCACGAAGAGGAGCGCCATCACGACCCCGGCCCTCTGGTAGGCGAGGTCGATTCCGACAGGGCTCCTCGGCCCGTAGAGCAGGATCAGCGTCAGGCCGGCGACGATCGTCGGGAGCGCGAACGGAAGGTCGATCAGCGCGTTGACGAGGCTCTTCCCGCGGAACCGATCGCGCACGAGCACCCACGCGATCGGGCAGCCGGCGACCGCGTTGGACCGCCGTCACGACGAGCGAGACCGCGAGCGTCAGCTTCAGCGCCGACAGCGCCTCCGGGTTCGTGACGTCGTCCCAGAACCCGCCGAGCCCGTTGTCCCGCGAATGCCAGACGAGCGCCGCGAGCGGCAGCAGGACGACGAGGCTCAGGTAGGCGCTCGCGGTGCCGAGGCCGATCGGCCCGCCACCGTCGAGCGAGCGACGGGCGGCGGGCCGCGGCACGGAGACCGCTCCGCTAGCCTCGCCTCGTTCTCGTAGGTCAGCAGGACGTCGCCCTTGCCGGAGAGGAAGGTGTTGAGGGCGTCGCGGGCGCTCTTGTCCTGCACGGAGACGTTCCGGAAGAGCCTGAGCAGGTAGTCCTGCGCCTGCGTGTCGGTCTTCCCGTCCTTGCGGGCGGCCCGTAGGCCGCCCTGACGTTCCACCCGCCATGACGTTCCACCGCGCGCCACCGGAAAGTGAACGGGTTCGGGGTGATGACGTCGACTCCCGGCTTGATCAGGTCGTTCCATCCCCTGATGTGCTTAGGGTTGCCGTCGCCGGAACCCCCTGGCGCGGTTAGGACTTCGTTAGCGACGGCAGGCGCCGACTAGCGCATCGCTACCATCGCGCGCATGCCAACCGCGGTCGTGACCGGCGGGGCGGGCTTCCTCGGCTCCCACCTCTGCGAGTATCTCCTGGAGCGAGGCCTGCGCGTCATCTGCGTGGACAACCTGGACACGAGCTCGCTCGCGAACATCGAGCACATCCGTGACGAGGGCTTCTCCTTCGTCTATCACGACATGGTCGAGCACATCGAAATCGGCGAGCCCGTCGACTTCGTCTACCACCTCGCGAGCCCCGCGAGCCCGATCGACTACCTGCGCCTGCCGCTGCATACGCTCAAGGTCGGCTCCTACGGGACGCACAACGCGCTCGGCCTCGCGAAGTGGAAGCGCGCCCGGTTTCTTCTGTCCTCGACGAGCGAGGTCTACGGCGACCCCCTCCTCCACCCGCAGCCCGAAACCTACTGGGGGAACGTCAATCCGGTCGGTCCGCGCGGCGTCTACGACGAGGCGAAGCGGTACGCCGAGGCGATGGCGATGGCCTACCACCGCCAGCAGGGCGTCGACACCTCGATCGCGAGGATTTTTAATACCTTCGGTCCGAGGATGCGCCCGCACGACGGCCGTGCCATCCCCACCTTCCTGCGCCAGGCGCTGGCGGGCCAACCGCTGACGGTCTTCGGCGACGGCTCTCAGACACGGAGCTTCTGCTACGTCGACGACCTGATTCGCGGCCTCGTCCTGCTGGCGGAGAGCGAGGAGCACATGCCCGTGAACATCGGCAACCCCGAGGAGCGAACGCTGCTCGACCTGGCCGAGACGGTGCTGGCCGTGACCGGCGCGAAGAGCGAGATCGTCTTCGAGGCGCTCCCGGTCGACGACCCACAGCAGCGGCGGCCCGACATCACGCGTGCCACGGAGATTCTCGGCTGGAGCCCGGAGATCGGTTTGGAAGACGGACTCGAGCGCATGCTGCCGGCGACCCAGGCGGAGCCGCTTCGTGCGTAGGCGCCTGCTCTTCGCGGCTGCTGCACTCGCCGCGGCCGTTGCACTCGCCGTCCCCGCGGCCGGAGCCGCGCCGGGGATGCTCGTTGGGATCTTCGACGACGGGCTGACCCTGACGAACCCCGACTTCGCGTTCCCTCAGCTCCAGCAGCTGCGCGTGCAGGTGCTTCGGGTGAACCTCCGCTGGGGCGGCGCCGGCGGCGTCGCTCTGCGGCGTCCTGCGAACGCCGCCGACCCCGCCGATCCCGCCTACGACTGGAGCGTCTACGACCGCGCCGTCGTCAACGGCGAGCGATCGGGCGTCCGGATCCTGTTCACGATCTACGGCACTCCCTCCTGGGCGAACGGCAACGCCGGCGTCAACCACGCCCCCTCGAGTGCGACCGACCTGCGCCGCTTCGCCTACGCCGCTGCCACGCGGTACGGAGGCAGCTTCCAGACGAAGGACGGCACGACGTTGCCGCCGGTCCGCCTCTGGCTCGCCTGGAACGAGCCGAACAACCCCGTGTTCCTGAAGCCGCAGTTCAGGCGTGTCGGAAGCAAGTGGGCCTACCAGGCCGCCGCCGACTACGCGCGGATCTGCACCGCGATCTACACGGGCGTTCACTCGACCGCGATCGCGAACGAGAAGGTCGGCTGCGGCGCGACGAATCCCCGCGGCAACAACGATCCGTCGAGCACGCGGCCGTCGACCTCGCCGCTCGCCTTCCTGCGCGCGCTCAAGAACGCCGGCCTCACGCACTTCGACGCCTACGCGCACCACCCGTACTACGGGAACCGCTTCGAGACGCCGACGACTCTGCCGCGCCGCACCGCCGGCGGGAAGGCGCCCGACGTCGTCACGCTGGCGAACATCGGAGCGCTCGTCACGCAGCTGACCGAGCTCTACGGCAACAAGCGGGTCTGGATCACCGAGTACGGCTACCAGACGAACCCTCCCGACCGCTTCTTCGGCGTCACCTGGGCCCAGCAGGCCAAGTACCTCTCGCAGAGCTTCGCGCTCGCCCGGCGGAACCCCCGGATCGACATGATGCTCTGGTTCCTGCTCCAGGACGAGCCGAACGTCGCCGGCTGGCAGTCGGGCCTCTTCACGGTGACCGGTGCGCGCAAGCCGGCCTACGCCGCCTTCCAGAGACTCCCTCGGTAGTCGCCGGACGGGCTTCGCACTCCGGCGGCCCGACTCGCCCCTACGTGAGAGCGCGGCGCGGCCGCCCCGCGGTGCTCGTCGAACAGCAGGGCGTATGGTCTCGCCTCCGTGGGATCAGATCGCTTGCTGGCTCCTGTCTCGGCTTGGAGCCGGCGCCGGAAGCTCGACCTCTTCCTCGCGGAGATGCAGCCGGGGCCGCAGTCGACGGTCGTCGACGTCGGCGTGAGCGACGGCCCCTTCGGCGAGGGAACCTACGGGACGCACAACTTCTTCGAGGCGCTGTATCCGTGGCGGGAGCGGATCACCGCAGTGTCGACGCAGTACCTCCAACGGTTCTCGGACGCGTTTCCGGAGGTGCGGGCGGTGCGGGCGGACGGACGCGAGCTGCCGTTCCGGAACGACGAGTTCGACATCGGCTTCTCGAACGCGGTGCTCGAGCACGTGGGCAGCCGCGAGCCCCAGCGGGCGTTCGTGCACGAGCTCTGCCGCGTCGCCCGCCGCGTCTTCCTGACGACGCCGAACCGCTGGTTCCCGGTCGAGGTCCACACGCTGCTCCCGGTCGTCCACTGGCTGCCGCGCGGGCCCCGGGAGTCGATCTACCGCGCGGCTCGCCGGGAGCAGGGGCTCGGGGTCGAGCTCGTCGGTCCCCGCAGCCTGCTCGAGCTCTTCCCGGAGGGGACGGAGCCCAGGCTGGCGCGAGTCGGCATGAGTCTCGCTGCGGTCGCCGGTAGCCGGAGCGAGTGATTCGACCGGCAACGTTCGCCGGGCAAGAGGCCGGGCACGCCTACCTGCCACATCGCTCCGCGGTCTCGAGCAGCGAGCGGTAGAGCAGGTCGATATCGTCGACGAGGCGCGCGACGGCGTACCGCGCAAGCACCCGCTCGCGCGCCCCCGCGCCCATCTTCGCGCGCAGCTCGGGGTCCCCCGCGAGCCGCGCGAGCGCGGCGGCGAGGGCCTCCACGTCGCCAGGCTCGACGAGGAAGCCGTCGACGCCGTCGCGCACGACGTCGGGCACGCCTCCGACTCTCGACGCGACCACGGGGCGGCCGGCCGCGAGCGCCTCGATCGCGCTCACCGGAGTCCCTTCATTCCCAGACGGGAGCACGAAGGCGTCGAGCGCCGCGTAGAAAGGCCCGACGTCGTCCTGGTAGCCGAGGAAGAAGCAGTGCCTGACGATACGAAGCGCCTTCGCGCGCCGCTCGACCTGGTCCCGGTCGGGGCCGTCTCCGACCATGCACAGGCACGCGTCGATCCCCTGGTCCCGGAGCCGTGCGAGCGCCGCGAGCACGTCATCGGTGCGCTTCACGCCCGTCATGCGCCCGATCCAGCCGACCACGAAGCGCTCCGGCGCGATCCCGAGCAGCGCTCGCGTTCGCTCGCGCGCACCCTCGGAGGTGGCCACTCGCTCCTCGAGCGGGATCCCCAGACGCACGACCGCGAACGACTTCCGGGGCGCGACGCCGAGCGAGACGAGGTCGTCGCGAACCTGGGGACTCACGGCGACGAGCGCGGTCGAGTGTTTCGCGAGCCAGCGCTCGAGCGCCCGGAAGAGGCCCGTTCGAACCGGGTCGAAATACCCGCGCAGCACGTGCCCGTGGAAGGTGTGCAGCACGATCGGAGGCCGGGCCTCCCGCGCCAGGAGCGACGCCACCCGTCCGATCGCACCGGCTTTCGCGGTGTGCGTGTGCAGGATCTGCGGCCGCTCGCTGCGCATGAGCCGGGCGAGCCGGATGACGGCGACGGCATCGCGCAACGGCGAGATCTCCCGGTGGAGCTGGTCGATCGTCACCACCTCGACGCCGAGCTTCTCCGCGACGAAGGCCATGGAGCCCTCGCCGCGCGCGAGCGTGCCGGCCACGAGGGTCGTTTCGTATCCCCGTTCCGCGAGACCCGCTGTGAGGTAGGCCACATGCAGCGCCGGCCCGCCCATGTTGAGGCGCGCGATCACGCGCAGGATGTGAACGGGGCCGTTCCTCACCCGGCGAGCAGCGCCTCGACGGTCAGCCGGAGGCCCTCGGCCAGCCCGACCCGCGGCTCGTAACCGAGCACCTCCCGCGCCGCCGTGAGGTCCGCCCAGGAGTCGCGAATGTCGCCGGGACGCGGAGGCGCGTAACGCCGCTCGACCGGCCGCCCGAGGATGCCGCCGATCTCGTCCGCCAGCGAGTTGACGCTCGCCGGCGAGCCTGCCGCGACGTTGAAGATCCGCCCGCTCGCCCCCGCTGCGACCGCCGCGCGCATCGTCGCGTCCACGACGTTGCCGACGTAGGTGAAGTCGCGAGACTGCTCGCCGTCCCCGTGCACGACGATCGCCTCGCCCGCGGCGATTGCCGTCACGAACAGCGGGACGACGGCCGCGTACTGCGAGTGGGGGCTCTGCCGGGGGCCGAAGACGTTGAAGTAGCGGAGCACGACGGTCTCGAGCGACTCGTAAACGCGGCTGAAGCTCACGCAGTAGCGCTCGGCAGCGAGCTTCGCGACGCCGTACGGCGAGATCGGGTCGGGCGGGGAAGCCTCGGTCGTCGGGCGCTCGCGGCTCGTGCCGTAGACGGAGGTGCTCGACGAGAAGACGACCCGGCGGACGCTCTCGTCCCGCGCCGCCAGCAACACGTTCAGCGTCCCCTCGATGTTGACGGCGCTCGAGGTGAGGGGGTCCTGAACCGACCGCGGCACGGAGCCGAGCGCGCCGAGGTGGTAGACGACCTCGACGCCGCGCACGGCCGCATGCACGCGCTCGTAGCTCCGAAGCTCTCCCTCGACGATCTCGACCGTGTCGCCAAGGTCCTCCAGATTGGCTCGGTTGCCGCTCGAGAAGTTGTCGAGGATCCGCACCTCCTCGCCGCGGTCGAGCAGCGCGCGGACGAGGTTCGAACCGATGAACCCACCGCCACCCGTGACGAGCGCGCGGGTCATCCCGGCGCTTTCGCGGTGATGTGGTAGTTGAGGAAGAGCGTTCCGGGAATCGGCTCGCGCAGCGACGGGACGCGCCTATCGACCGTCGCGGCGACGGCGTTCAGCCCGCGGATGACGCCGCGTGCGACCGGCCATGCGTTCGTACGCTTCGCGAGCAGGTGGACGTAGAAGTTGAGCATCGCGGCGACGCACGCGGCCGTTCCCGAGCCCGGCTCCACCGTGACGGACGCCCACTCCGCGTTCCGCTCGAAGAGACGCTCGAGGCCGGTGTGGGTCCAGCGCCAGTGGTCGAAGGGTGAGGGGTGATAGGCCATCACTCCGTGGGTCGACGCGAGGACGCGACCGCCTGGCGCCGTCACGCGACGCAGCTCCCGCACCGCCTGGTCGGGCTCGAGGCAGTGCTCCAGCACCTGGGTGCAGAGGACGACGTCGAAGCGTCCGTCCTCGACGGGGATCTCCTCCACCGTTCCCTGGAGATCGGCGGCCGGGTTCTGGAGGTCGACGCCGACGTACTCGCTCGCGTGGCGCTCGAAGAACGGGTAGTACGGCTTGACGCCGCAGCCGACGTCGAGCACGCGATAGCGGCGGCCGCCACTCGCGGCCCGCGCGGCCTCGGCCTCGAGCCAGCTCGAGAGCGGCTGAAGGATCGCCCACGTGGCGGCGCTGCGAGGCGGGTGCCGGCGTCCACCGCCGGGCCAGCTCTCAGGTGGGCTCACGGCTCGCTCCCGCTGTGGCGGCCGCCACGAGTCCCACCGCGAGCCACGTCAGCGCCTCCAGCGGGATGCCGGAGACGAGCCCGAGAGCGCTCCAGACACCCATGACGACGAGCAGCCAGAGGAGCGCGAGGAGGGCCACCGCGCTCCAGAGCGGCGGCGCGCGAAGCGCGGTCCGCGCTGCGGCGACGATGGCGACGGCGAATAGCCCGAGGAAGCACCCGACTCCGATCACACCCATGTCGGCGGCGGCCTGGACGTAGGCGTTCTGGACGCCGTACTCGCGTGACCGGGAGGGGAAAGCCTGCTCCGCCGTGTGCGGGAACCGGCGATGTGCGGCCGCGAGGTAGGGGGCGTAGCTCCCGTAGTCGCTCGAGCCCTGCCAGCCCACGCCCTGCAGCGGCCGGTGCTCGAAGATCCGCCAGCCGAGGTAGACGAGGAGGGTGTGCTGCGCGTAGGTCTGCACCTGCGTGCTCGTCGCGTGCTCCCGCGCCCGGATGCCGAGCCAGCGGAGGAACTGGTCGAAGTCGTGGCCACGCAGGACGACTACCCCGCCGGCGGTCGCGAGGACGATTCCTGCGAGCGCGGCTCCGCGGGCGAGCGGGAGCCCGTGCCGCCGGGCGACGAGGCCGCCCACCGCGAGCGCCGCGGCGACGGCGCCGATCGCTCCCGCCGTCGAGCCGGAGACGACCAGGCCGAGCGCGCCGGCGAGACCTGCGGCCAGCGCGAGCAGCCGCCCGAACGGCCACTCGCGCCGGAGCGCGACTGCGGCGAGGGCGAGGGCGAGGGCGAGGCCCGAGAGGGCCGCGAAGTCGTGATGTCCGAGGAAGGAGGGTTGGCGGCGTCCGGCGGGCCAGGCCGAGGCGATACCGGCTCCGAAGAACTGCGCGACGCCCACGACCGTGGCGGCGCAGCTCCAGGCGACGAGGCCGGCGAGCAGTGCCTCGACATCGGCTTTCCGGCGAAGGAGCAGCGGGAGCGCCGGCGCGAGCAGCGCGTACTCCCAGAACTTCGCGGCCGTCACAGCGTGCTTCGCGAACCGGTACCCATCGAGCTGTGCCTTCCCGTAGAGCGTGGCGAGCGCGACGAGGAGCAGCAGGGCGCCGGCGGCGAGCCAGACGGCGAGCGCCGGGCGCAGAGGTGTCCAGCCCAGGCGTGCGCCGGCGAGGATCGCGCCTCCGACGATGAGCGCGGCCGACAGGTCGGAAAGCGCCAGCCGGATGCTGGCCGAACCCAGGGCGACGGTTGTCGTCGGCTGGTGCACGTAGTGGAGGAGGAGGGTCGGCAGGGCGAGCGCGAGCAGGATCCCACCGCGTGCCGAGCCCGCCCAGCCGAGCACGGCCGCAGGGCCGCCGGCACGCGCTCCTGCGAGCGTTCGGACGGCCACGAACGGCCACTATACTGGTGGATCCCGGCTCCATCGGGAGCACGAGGCGAGCCGGGAACGAGCCTTGGGCCGGCATCTCTCCTCTTTTCGGTCGCGCTTCCCGCCGCCGGCCGGAGGCTCGTTGCTCTGGCGGCGGTCGGCGACGGCGGTGGGCACCTACGCCTCGGTCGTGCTCGGCGTCCTCGGCACGCTTGCCGCCGCGCGAGCCCTCAGCCCGGCCGACTTCGGGCGCTTCGCGATCGTCCTCGTGGCAGCGAGCTTCTTCCAGGTCCTGCTGGACGTCACGGTCGAGGAGGCCGTGATCAAGTTCGGGTTCCGCTACTCGGCGACCGAGGACTGGGGACGTCTTCACCGACTCTTTCGACGCGTGCTCGCGCTCAAGGGGATCGGCGGCGTGCTGGCCGGTTTCGCGCTGCTCGGCCTGGCCCCGCTCTCGGCGCGCGTCTTCGGCGCCGGGCACCTGGCGACGCCGCTCCTCGTCGTCGCTCTCCTGCCGCTCGTGCAGGCTCCCGAGAGCCTCGCGGGGGTCGCCCTCGTCCTGCGCGGCCGCTACGACGTCCGGGCGTTCTTCCTCTTCGTCTCCCAGGCACTCCGGCTGGCGGCGATCGTCGTGGGCGCGCGCTACGGCGTGACTCAGCTCGTCGTCGCGATCGTCGTCGGCCAGGCGCTCGCCTCGGCCGCCGTGGGGACGGTCGGTTGGCTCGCCTTCCGGCGATTCCCACGCGTCGCGCCCGAGGAGCTCGGGTCGGACCGGTCGCAGATCGTCCGCTTCGTGCTCCAGTCCAGCGTCGCAACCGGGATCGTCTCCCTGCGCGGCACCCTCGGCACCCTCTTGCTCGGCGTCGTCACGAACCCGCTGCAGGTCGGGTACTTCCGCATCGCGCAGGCGCCACAGGTCGGCTTTGCGGCTCTTTCCTCGCCTGCGCGCCTGATCCTGCTGACGGAGCAGACGCGTGACTGGGAGCGCGGCGCGCGCGAGCGCGTCTTCCGCGGCGTCCGCCGCTACATGCTCGGGGCGCTTCTCCTCATGGCGCCGATCGTGCCGCTGGCACTGTGGTGGATGCCGGCGCTGATCCGCGCCCTGTACAAGGCGAAGTACCTGCCGGCAACCGACGCGGCGCGGATCATCCTGCTGGCGGCGGCGCTGCAGCTCGTGTTTGGCTGGACGAAGTCTTTTCCGGTGTCGGTCGGGCGGCCGGCGCTCCGCATCCTCGTCTACGGCCTCGAGAGCGTCGTGCTGATCCCGCTCGTGATCGTGCTCGGCCGGCGCTACGGCGCGACCGGCGGCGCCGGCGCGATCGTCGCCGCGACGGCGGCCTCGTCGCTCCTCTGGGGCTTGATCCTGGTGCGGATGGCGCGGGACGAGCGGGCGGCTGTCCGGATCGCGGCAAAGGCGCTGCCGGGCGAGGCGCTCAACCCGTGAACGTACTCGTTGTCAGCGGGATCTGGCCGCCCGACGTCGGCGGTCCTGCCTCGCACGCGCCGGAGGTCGCCTCCTTCCTCGCCGCCCGCGGCCACGCTGTCGAGGTGGTGACGACTGCGGAACGCGAGCCGCCCTCGACGGAGCATCCGGTTCGCTGGGTGCCTCGCTCGCTCCCCGCCGGCGTACGTCACGTCGTGGGAGCGCATCTGGTTGCACGCCGCGCCGCGGCGGCCAACGTCGTCTACACGACCGGGATGTTCGGCCGGAGCGCTGCCGGCTCGCACGCTGCGGGCGCGCCCTACGTCGTCAAGCTCACGGCAGACCCCGCGCACGAGCGGGCACGGCGGCGCGGGCTCAGCGCCGGAGACGTCGAGGCCTTTCAGGCCGAGGCGGGTGGAGCCCGCGTGCGGGCCCTGCGGGCCGCCCGCGACTGGCAGCTCGGCGGAGCCGCGCGGATCCTGTGCCCGAGCGAGTTCCTGCGCTCCATCGTCCTGTCGTGGGGCATCGCTCCGGAGCGCGTGGAGGTGCTCCCGAATCCCGCTCCCGTCGTGGCGATCGATCCTCGGACGCGCGACGAGACGCGGAGGCGGCTGGGCCTCGACGGACCACTGCTCGTGTTCGCAGGGCGCCTCACGGCCCAGAAGTCGCTCGAGCTCGCGCTCGGGGCGCTCGCCCGCACGAGTGGCATCTCGCTCGTCGTCGCGGGCGACGGCGACCGGCGCTCGGCACTGGAGCGGCTCGCCGGCGAGCTCGGCCTCGACGGGCGCGTCCGCTTCGTCGGACCGCAGCCGCGGGAGCGGGTGCTGGAGCTCTTCGCGGCTGCCGACGCCGCCGTCCTCTCCTCGAGTTGGGAGAACTTCCCGCACGCGGTCGTGGAGGCGCTCGCGGTCGGCACGCCCGTGCTCGCGACCGCGTCCGGTGGTGTCGCCGAGGTGGTCGAGGACGGGGTCAACGGCCTGCTCGTCCCCGTGGGCGACGTCGCGGCCCTGGCGCGTGCCTTCGAGCGCTACTTCGGCGAAGAGGAGTTACGAGGCGTGCTCGAGGCCGGCGCCGCGCCCTCGGTCGAGCGGCTGGAGCCCGGCCACGTCTACGGGCGGCTGGAGCAGGTGCTCCTGGCGGCGGCACGGACGCGTTGAGGCCGCGCGTCCTGATGGCGGGCCGCACGCGCTACCGCCTGCCGCTCGACGCGACTCTGAGGCGAAAGTTCGACGCCCTCGAGCGGGAGCTCGAGGTGCGCGTCCTCGGTTCGGGGACGGGGGTGGGGGCGACGTCCGACTCCATGTTCCGGCTCGTCCCGCCGGGCCCGCTCGACGGCCCGCTCTTCTACGCGTCGCTCCCGTTCCGGATCGCGCGCGAGCTGCGGAGCTTCCGCCCGCACGCGATCCTCACCCAGAGCCCGTACGAGGCAGCGGCCGCGCTCGCCGGACGCGCCCTCTCGCGCCAGGACGTGCGCGTGGTCGTCGACGTGCACGGCGACTGGCGCACGTTCACCCGCCTCTACGGCTCGACCGCGCGGCGGGTGCTGACATCGCTCGCTGACCGGCTCGGAACGGCGGCCCTGCGTCGAGCGGACGCGGTGCGGCCGGTATCGCCGTACACGGCGGGGCTCATTCGCGACGCCGGCGTCGAGCCCGCCGCCGAGTTCCCTGCGTATATGGACCTCGAGCCTTTCCTCTCGCCGCCCCACCCGCTGCCGGAGCGCCCCCGGGCGCTCTTCGTGGGCGTCCTCGAGCGCTACAAGAACGTCGACGGCCTTGCGAAGATCTGGAGCCGGGCCGCGCCACGCGTACCGGAGGCGACCCTCCACCTCGTCGGGCGCGGGACGCTCCGGCCGGTGGTGGAGAATCTCGTTTCCGCGCTTCCGGAACAGACGACGTGGTCGCAGACCCTCCGGCCGGAGGAGGTGGCGCGGGCATTCGACGATTCGACTCTGCTCGTGCTGCCGTCGCGGTCGGAGGGGATGGGCCGGGTCGTCGTCGAGGCGCTCCTGCGCGGACGCCCCGTGCTCGGCAGCCGCGTCGGCGGGATCCCCGACCTCGTCGAAGACGGCGTCAACGGCGTGCTGCGCGACCCCGACGACCTCGCCGGATTCGCCGACGCGCTCGTCGCGCTGCTGTCCGACCGCGCGGCGGCACAGCGTCTCGCCGCCGCAGCGCGGCCGAGCGCCGAGCGGTTCGTCATCGGCGCGGACGAGTACGCCACACGGGTGCGGGCGCTCGTCGACGCGGTGCTTCGGCGATGAGGAGGCCGCGCGTCCTCTTCGTGGGGCGCACCCGTTACTCGCTCCCGCTCGAGCCCTGGTTGCGGAAGAAGTTCGAGGCGCTCGACCGGGAGCTCGACTACCGGGTGCTCGCGAGCGCCAAGACGGCTTCCGACCATTCGGCCGGCCGTTTCGAGCTGATGCCCCCGGGCCATCCGGCGCAGCTGGACGGCGTCCTCTTCCACCTGCGGCTACCGCTCCGCGTGCGGCGAGCGCTCCGCAGCTTCGGCCCGGATGTGGTCGTCGCGGAGGACCCGCCGGCGGCCGCGGCCGTCCTCGCCGCCCGCGGCGGCGCCTCCCGCCCGCGCGTCGTCGTGGAGGTGCACGGCAACTGGCGTCACGCGACCCGCCTCTACGGGTCGCCTGCGCGCCGCCTCCTGGCCCCGGTCGCCGATGCGGTAGCTAGCTTCGTCGTGCGGCGGGCCGACGCGGTGCGTGCGCTCTCTCCCTACACGGCGAGCCTCGTCGAGTCGGTGCGCGGCGCCGGCCCCGACGCCGTGTTCCCGACCTGGAGCGACCTCTCGGCCTTCGCGGGCCCGCCGGTGCCCCTGCCCGGGCGGCCCGTCGCGCTCTTCGTCGGGGCGCTCGAGCTCTACAAGGGGCTCGACACGCTTCGCAGGGCGTGGCCCGAGGTGGCGGCGACGGTGCCGGCGGCGCGGCTTGTCGTCGTGGGCCGCGGCTCGCGGTCCGACCTCCTCGACGGACTCGCGGCCGAGCGGGTCGACCATCTGCCGCCGGAGGGGGTAGCCCGGCGGATGGACGAGTCGTGGGTACTGGTCCTGCCCTCGCGCCACGAGGGGCTCGGGCGGGTCGTGATCGAGAGCCTCGCCCGCGGTCGAGGCATCGTCGGAACGGCGGCGGGAGGCATCCCCGACCTCGTCGAGGACGGGCGGGAGGGACTGCTTGTCGAGCCGGGGGACGCGTGGGCGCTGGCGGAGGCGCTTCGCCGCGTGCTCGCCGATCGGGGGCTCGCGGAGCGCCTCGGGGCGGCTGCGGCCAGCCGCTTCGACGACTGGCGGACGACGCCGGAGGAGTTCGCGGCCCGCGTCCGGGCGCTCGTCGAGGCGGCTCTAGGGGCCTAGACTTGACGCGGTGCGGGCCGATCGCGCCAAGCAGCTGCTGAAGAACGGTGTGTACAGGACGCTCGGCGAGGCGACCCGAGTGGCGCGCGCTGCCAACGGCAACGGAGCCGCGAAGACCCTCCGCGTGCTCATGTACCACAAGATCAACGACCTGCCGGGGAACCCGACTACCGTCCCCGTCGGGGTCTTCAGCGAGCAGATGCGCCTCCTGTCGGAGCTCGGCTACAGGCCGGTCTCGCTCGAGGACGTGCTGCGCCATTACGTGGATCGGGCGCCGCTCCCGGAGCGAGCCGTCCTCATCACCTTCGACGACGGCTACCGCGACAACCTCCGCAACGCCGTGCCGATCCTCCGGCGCAACGGTTACCCGGCGGCGCTGTTCGTGCCGATCGGCTACCTGGAGGGAACGCTGCCGCTCCCCCACGAGGAGCATCTCGCCCAGCGCGGCGTCCTCAACGCGACGATCGACTGGCACGAGGTCGCAGACCTCGAGGAGAACGGCATCCGCATCGAGTCGCACGGGATCGGCCACCGTCCCCTCGCCGATCTCGAGATCGACGAGGCGGCGCGGGAGATCGTCCTCTCGAAGCTGCGCCTGGAGGAGCGGCTGGGGCGGCCGGTTCGCGCCTTCGCCTACGTGAAGGGCTCGGAGGCCCACTACCGTCCCGTGCACCTGAGTCTCCTGCGGCAGGCGGGCTACGACATCGCCTTCACGTCGATCTCCGGCGCCAACGGGCCTGCCACCGACCCGCTCCAGCTCCACCGCTACAACGTCGAGCCGTACCCCCCGCGCACGTTCGAGCTCGTCCTCTCGGGCGCCTGCGACCTGATCGCCCTGAAGGACACGATCGCCGGGACCCACGCGCGCCGCATCCTGAACGCGGCGCTCGGTACGTCCTCGAAGTGACCGAGGTGGAGCTGGCCTCGTACGTGCCCGAGCAGCGGGTCGAGTACCTCCGCCTGCTCGACGAGGCCTGGGGGGAGCGGGGCCTCGGCCCCGCCGAGTTCGACTGGTGGTTCGACGGGAACCCCGCCGGCTCGCTGCGCTCCGTCGCGCTCGCCGGAGAGCAGGTGGTCGGGGTCGCCGGGCACTCGTTGCTCTGGATGATCCTCGAGGGCGAGCCCCGCCTCGCGACCTTCTCCGTCCATGCCACCACCGACCCGTCCTTCCGCGGAAGAGGCATCTTCGCCGGCCTCGAGCGCAAGCACGAGCGCGAGGCGCAGGAGCGCGGGGCCGCCGTCGTCCTGGCCTTCGCCTCGAAGCCGACCGCACCGATCTTCCTCGGCCCGCTCGGTTGGAGGGAGGTCGGCAGGCTACGAATCTGGGCGCGTCCACTTCGGACCGCTCCGAGGGACAGTCCCTCGAACGCGGACGCGCCACTTGGAACCGGTCCTAGGGACAGTCCCTCCGACGTGGCGCCCCCGGACGCGGCCGCCGAGGACCTCGCGGCGCCGTGGCCGAACCACGTGGTTCGCGACTCGGAGCATCTGGGTTGGCGCTATGAACGCTCGCCGCGCGGGTACTCGCTGATCCGGCGCGGCCGCGGGTACGCCGTCCTCGGGCGAAAGGGAATCGGCAGGTCAAGGGTCGCCGTCCTCGCCGACCTCGTCGCGCAGCCGGGCGAGGCTCGCGCGTTGCTGCGCGAGGCGGTGGCGCGCGCAGGCGGTCGGGCGTTGATCGCGCTGCCGGCGCCGGAGCATCGGGCTGCCTACCTCTCGCTCGGGTTCGTGCCGACGCCGCGTTCGCTCCACTTCATGGGGAAGGCGCTCGCCGGCCGCCTGAACCCGGACCCGCGTGCGTGGCGCTTCACGCTCGGCGACACCGACTTCTTCTGATGCGGCTCGTCTTCATCACCCAGCAGGTCGACCCCGCTCACCCGGCGCTCGCGGCGACGGTGCCGAAGATCGCCGCCCTCGCCGCCCGCTGCGAGGAGGTCGTCGTGCTCGCGGACGGCGCCGTGCCGGGCGCCCTGCCGGCGAACTGCCGCGTCCGCCTCTTCCGCGCGCCGACGAGGGCTGGCCGGGGCCTCCGGTTCGAGGCCGCGCTCGCCATCGAGCTTTGCCGGCGGCCCACGGCCGTCCTCGCGCACATGTGCCCGATCTACGCCGTCCTCGCCGCGCCCCTCGCGCGGCCGTTTCGGACCCGGGTCGTGCTCTGGTACACGCACTGGCGCGCCAGTCCGACCCTGCGCGCAGCCGAGCGGCTCTCGAGCGCGATCGCCACCGTCGACCGGCGCTCGTTCCCCCTCGCCTCGGCGAAGGTGAGGGCGATCGGCCACGGGATCGACCTCTCCGAGTTCGAGTGCCGTACCGGCGCGCAGCGCGACGGCTTCCGCGCGCTCGTCCTCGGCCGCTACTCCGAGGCGAAGGGCCTGCCGGCCATCCTGCGCGCCGCTCACCGCGCGATCGACGGCGGCCTCGACCTGCGGGTCGTGCTCCACGGGCCGGCGCTCAGCCCCGCCGAGCGCGCCCATCGCCGCTCCCTCGAGGAGCTCGTCGCTGAGCTCGACCTGGCCAAGCGAGTGCGGCTCGGCCACGCCGTTCTGCGCTCGGAGCTGCCGCAGATCCTCGCGCGCGCCGACGTGCTCGTGAACAACATGCGGGCCGGGGCTCCCGACAAGGTGGTCTACGAGGCCGGTGCGAGCTGTCTCCCGATCCTCGCCTCGAACCCGGTCTTCGACGAGCTGGTGGACGGGCTCTCGCCGCAGTTGCTCTTCCCCCGCGAGGACCCGGGGGAGCTCGCCGCGCGTCTGCACGACCTCGCCGCGCTCCGGCCGCAGCAGCGGGCGGAGCTCGGCCGGGCGCTGCGGGAGCGCGTCGCGGCGCGGCATTCGGTCGAGGCGTGGGCCGACCGGATCCTCGAGGTGGCGGCCGGATGAGCGGCCCGATCGTCCTTCACCTCCAGAAGGTCGCGGGCATCTCGGGCTCCGAGGCGCACCTGCTCTCGCTCCTGCCTCGGTTGCGCGAGCGTGGCTGGGACGTTCGCCTGCTGATGCTCCACGAGCACGAGCGGGGCGCCTGGGATTTCGCGAACGCACTCCGGTCGCGCGGCGTCCCGCTCGACGCGATCCCGCTCGCGGCCGACGTCGACCCGATCGCCTTCCTGCGGCTCGCGGCCTATCTCGCCCGCCTGCGGCCGCGGATCCTCCACACTCACCTCGTCCACGCGGACGCCTACGGGCAGCTTGCCGGCACGCTTGCCCGGGTGCCGGTTCG
Source organism: Gaiellales bacterium (assembly GCA_038237515.1). Lineage (GTDB taxonomy): Bacteria > Actinomycetota > Thermoleophilia > Gaiellales > Gaiellaceae > JBBQDZ01. The sequence continues at coordinate 51,780 of JBBRYP010000006.1, read as the reverse complement.
CGTCTCCACGAAGCACGGCTTCAACGAGTTCCGCGAGGGACGCGCCTTCGCGCTCGGCGACCGGACGATGGCGAGCCTCGCGCACGTTCACATCGCCATCTCCCGGGGGCTCGCGCGCTACCTCGCGCGAACGGAGGGCTTCGACGAGGAGACCTTCCAGATCGTCCACTATGGAATCGCTCCGAACGGTGGGGCAGCCCCGTACGAGGGGAAGGCCCCCAGGCTGCTCTGCGTCGGGCGCCTGATCCCGATCAAGGGGCACATCGTCCTCCTGCGGGCCTTCGCGGAGGCGAAGCGCGACGTCCCGGAGCTCCAGCTCGAGATCGCTGGCCGCGGCCCGCTCGAGCCGGCGCTGCGCGCCCTGGCGAAGGATCTCGGGATCGACGGGCGGGTCCGCTTCCTCGGGCACGTCTCGCCGATCCAGGCCGCGATCGAGCGGGCGGCCGTCGTCGTCGTGCCCTCGATGGGCGAAGGCTTCGGGATGGTCGCACTCGAGGCGATGGAGCGGGCGCGCCCCGTGGTGGCGGCGGCGATCGGCGGCCTCGGCGAGCTCGTCCGGCACGGCGAGACAGGGCTGCTGGTCGCCCCGGGCGAGGCGGAGCCGCTGCGAGCGGCGATCGTCGCGCTGGCGGGCGATCTTCCCCGGGCGGAGCGGATGGGCGAGGCCGGTCGGCGTCGGGCTCTCGCGGACTTCCTCGAGGAGCGCTGCACCGACCGCACCGAGCTGCTCTACCGCGCCTCGCTCGACGGCGATTCCGCGAGCGCACGCTCGTAGACCTCCGCCGTCTTGCGCGCCATCGCCGCGGCCGAGAACTCGGCGGCGGCACGTCGGGCGCCGGCCGCGCCGTAGTCCGCGGCGAGCGTCGGGTCGGCAAGGAGCGTCGTGACGGCACCGGCGAGGGACCCGACGTCCTCGGGAGCGACGAGCAGGCCCGTCTCACGGTCGACGACGATCTCGGGAATCGAGCTCACGCGGGTCGCGACGATCGGCTTCGAGACGCTCATCGCCTCCAGCAGCGCGAGGCCGAAGCCTTCCCACCGAGCGGGGTGGACGAGCGCCTCGCAGCGGTGGAGGAACCACGCGACGTCGCCCACGCGCCCGGGCAGGAAGAGCGCGTCGTCGACATCGAGGTCGCGCGCGAGACGGCTGAGCGCCCCGCGCTCCGGCCCCTCCCCGAGGACGACGAGGATGGCGGAGGGCTCGCGCTCGCGGATACGTGCGAGCGCGCGGATCCCGAGGTCGACGCCCTTCTGGGGCTCGAGCCGGGCAATCGCGAGAAGCATCCTCGCCCCGCGCGGGAGCTCGAGCCGCGGGTTGTCCGACCATGCGGACGGGGGGCTGTCGATCCCGTAATGGACAACCTCCAGCTTGGATGCGGGCAGCCCGACGCGCTCGACGTTGAACCGCTTCAGCGCCTGAGTGATCGCGATCAGGCGCCGCGCGCGCCGCGCGAGCAACCGCTCGACGTAGCGGAACCGCCCCGCCCGGAACGGGTCGTCGTTGTGCTTGGTCGACACGAGAGGGGCGGCGGCGGCGAGTGCGCCGTAGAGGTCGGCGTGGACGAGGTGGGTGTGCACGAGGTCCGGCCGCCGCCGCGCGAGCGTCCGGCCGAGGCGCCACACGAGCCGCGGGTCCGCGTCGTGCGGCGCCGGGAGGCGGGTGAAGGGAACGCGGCGCGCCTCGAGCGCCTCGTAGAACTCGCCGAGCCGCCCGGACGGGTCGTCGAGCCCGACGAACGAGACGTCGACCCCGCGGGCGGCGAGCGCGGGCAGGAGCGCCAGCAGGTGACGCTCCGAGCCGCCGATCCCGCGAATCCTGTGGACGTGGACGACCCGCATCCCTAGACCCTCGTAGGGGCGAACCGATCGAGCACGCGGACGACGGTCGCCCCGGCGAGCAGCGCGATCGTCAAGTCCCACGGGGCGCGATACCGCGTCGCGCCCGCGAACGCCATCGCGGCGAGCGTTTCGTAGGCAAGGAGCGCGACGACGAGCACGGCGAGCCGTCGCGGGACGAGCAGCAGCCCGCCGAGCCCGAGCAGGTAGAGGGGAACCACGTAGATCGGCTCGGCGAAGGAGCGGGTGGTGTCGAGCGAGGTTCCGGCCCCTGAGCGGCCGGTCGTCTTCGTCTGCTTCGGGCTCCAGAACATGCGTGTCGCCTGCGCTGCGAGCTTCGCCTTCCCGCCCGGGTGATCGCGCCAGTAGCGCCAGACCAGGCTGCGGTAGAAGCGCATCTGCGCGCACTCGTCGACGCGGATCTTCCGGTGCTGGGACTGCCAGTACCCGGCGGCCTGCTCGGGCGTCAGCGGCGCCCCCGGGATCGGGGGCACGTCGTCGATCCACCCACCGTGGGCGAGCACGCGGTAGGTGTTCGTGTTGTTCGCCTTCCACAATGCGCGCGAGTCGGTCGTGAGCGTGAAGCAGCCGATCTGGACGTCGTTGCGGATCGGCCACGGCAGGATCACGAGCACGCATGCCCCCGCGAGCGCCGCGCCCGCGTAGGCGAAGCGCCGCGTGAAGCCGACGCGCCAGGCGAGGAACGCGAGCAGGACGATGGGCACGAAGGTGAGGCGCGTGTTGCCGAGGATCGCTAGCCCCGTGACGGCACCGAGCAGGGCGGCGAGCCAGGTCGAACGGCGGTCGGCGGCGAGCAGTGCAAGGAGCACGATCGCGGCCGCGAGAAGCTGGTCGAGGATCTCCCGGTTCACGTGGACGTCGTGCCAGACGAGGTACGGGTTGAGGGTCGAGATCACCGCGGCGGCGAGGCCTGCACGCGGTGAGACGTAGCGCCGGCCCAGCTCGTAGACGAGGAGCGCGGTGGCGAGCGCGACCGCGATCTGGACGAGTCCGACCGCGAGCCAGGAGCGGCCGAACAACCAGTAGATCGGGATCAGGAACCAGCCGTACAGCGGCTGCGTCCACGCGGAGGGAATGCCGGGGACGAAGCCGTAGGTGCCCGTGTCCACGAAGGTCCGCGCGAAGTCGTCGCTCTTCTCGGTGAACGCGCTGAGGATGCCGCCGCGCTGGTACAGGAGGACGAGGAGCCGCGGCAGCACGCAGGCCGCGGCGACGATGCCGAGAGCGCGGCGCCTCACGCGCGGGCCGGGTCGAGCGGCGCGAGGCGCGACGCGACGGGCGCCGGCGCCGGGTCGAGGAAGTTCCGCTGCCACAGCTCGAGCATCAGGAGGCACCAGAGGCGATGGCCGTGGTCGGCGGCGCCCCGCTCGTGCTCGGTCAGGAGCCGCTCGACGGCGGCGGGGCGCAGCTGGCCGCGTTCGCGGGCCCGCGACCCGAGCAGAGCCTCGCGCGCGAGCTCGCGAAGCTCGCCGCGGAACCAGCGCCCGAGCGGAACCCCGAAGCCCTTCTTCGCGCGCCGTGCGATCCTTTCGGGAAGCTCGGGTGCGAAGGCGCGCCGGAGCGCCACCTTGCCGGTGCGCCCGCGCCAGCGGAGCGAGTCGGGAAGGGAGAGCCCGAGCTCCACCACGTCGGGGTCGAGGAAGGGCGAGCGAAGCTCGAGCGAGCTCGCCATCGACGTGAGGTCGGCCTTCAGGAGCAGGTCGCCGGGGAGATAGCTGCCGAGGTCGAGGAGCTGAAGGTCGGCGACTGTATCGCCCCGGGGGACGAGCAGCGGCCCGAGCGCCGGTCGCACGAAGTCGGGCTCCCAGAGCTCCGAGCGGAGCCCGGCGGGAAAGATCTCCATCAGGCTCGCGTACCTCTCGGGAGCGGGGGCCGCGGCGGCTTCCAGGAAGCGCGCTGCGCGCACGGCAGCCGAGCGCGGCTCGCGCGAGAGTCGCCGAAGCGCCGGCGCGCCGGCACCCAGTCCGCGCAGGAAGCCGAGCCGCCGCGCGAGCGCGAAGGCGCGGTAGCGCTCGTAGCCGGCGAACGCCTCGTCTCCGCCATCCCCCGTCAGGGCGACCGTCACGCGCCTTCGGGCCGCCTCGCAGATGAGGAAGAGGGGCAGGGCCGCCTCGTCGCCGAGGGGCTCGTCCAGTGTCTCCGCGAGCCGCGGAACGACCTCGGCCACGTCCGGCTCGAGGACGAGCTCCTCGTGGTCGGTGCCGTAGCGCTCCGCGACGATCCGCGCCTCCGGGCGCTCGTCGTAGCGCGCGTCCGCGAAGCCGACGGAGAAGGTCTTCACCGGCTGGTCGGCGACCCGCGCCATCAGCGCCACGACGACGCTCGAGTCGATTCCTCCCGAGAGGAGCGCGCCGAGCGGGACGTCGGCGATCAGGCGCCGGCGAACCGCGGCCATGACCGTCTCGCGGACGAGCTCGAGCCAGACCTCCTCGCGAAGCGCCCGCTTCCGCGCCTGCGGTTGCCAGTAGGACTCGAGGCGCTCGCGGCCGCGCTCGGCCACCAGCAGGTGCCCCGGCGGCACCCCCGCGACGCCGCGGAGCGCGGTGCCGGGGCCCGGGACGTACTGGAGAGCGAGGTAGGCGTCGAGGGCCTCCGGCTCGACCTCGCGGCGGAGCGAGTGGAGCCGCAGGAGCGCCTTCAGCTCGGAAGCGAAGGCAAGCGTCCCGTCCGGCAGGCGGGCCCAGAGCAGCGGCTTCTTGCCGAGCCGGTCGCGCGCGAGGACGAGCCGCTCCCGTGCCACGTCCCAGAGGGCGACCGCGAACATCCCGGAGAGCCGCTCGGCGAAGCGGACTCCGTGCTCCTCGTAGAGATGGGGGATGACGGCGGTGTCCCCGGAGCCGGTCACGACATGGCCACGCGCCGCCAGCTCCGCGCGGAGCTCGCGGAAGTTGTAGAGCTCGCCGTTGAAGACGCACACCACCTCGCCGGTCTCGTTGCAGACCGGCTGGCTCCCGGTCGCGAGGTCGACGACGCGGAGGCGGCGGTGGCCGAGCGTGCAGCGGCCGAAGCCGTCGACCGACCCCTCGTCCGGGCCTCGATGCCGGAGGGCCTCGTTCATGTGGCCGACGAGCGCCGGGTCCGGCGATCCGGCGGGTGCTAGAAGTCCGCAGATGCCGCACACGGCGTCCCAACGGTACGCGCCCCGCGTGACCTACATCTACGCGAACTCGCGGCGAGCCCTCGCCGAGGAGGTCGCGCGCGGTGAGGCGCCCGACACGACGGCTCCACGGTCAGAACCACCTCGGGCAGCTCGGCATCGACGCCCGGATCCACGAGCCGCTTCTCACCCGGCCCCGGTGGCCGGGGACGCTCAACCGCCTGGCCTGGGACGGACGCGAGCCCGTGCTGCCGTGGGAGTTGCGCGAGACGGACGTCGCGTTCTCGGTGCTGGGCAGGCTCCTCCCGCTCGCGGCGCGAGCACGGCCGGGGCTGAAGACAGTCGTTCTCAACTTCGGCCTGAACACGATCCTCCGCTGCGCCCGGCGAACCCGACCGCTGCTGCGCGCAGTGGTGCGTTCAGCCGACGCGATCGTCTGCCCCGGGCGCGCACAGCGAGAGGAGTCGATCGAGCTCGTGGGGGTTGCGCCGGATGACGTGCACGTCTCTCAGGGCACAGTCGACCCGGAGTACTTCGCTCCGGAGGAGCTGCCCGACAGGGCGGCGGGCTCTCCGCGATCCTGGAGGCGATGGCGATGGCGCGCCCGCTCGTCGTCACCGAGCGCGCGATCCTCGCCGACTACGTGAAGGCCGGGCAGACTGCGCTCGTCGTGCCGCCCGAGGATCCGACCTCACTGCGCGACGTGATCGCGCAGATCCTCGCCGACGCGGCACTCGGGAACTCGCTCGTGAGAGCCGCGAGGGCCAGCATCGAGCGCCACCTGACCACGCGTCACGAGGCGCAGCGGCTGGCGCCGATCTTTCGCGCAGTCGCCGCTCGATGAGATTCGCGCTCGTCTCCTGCCATGTCGAGCGCCCGCTCGACGAGGACACCTGGAGGCTCTTCGCTCGCGTGCAGGAACGGCAGCCGGGCGGTTTTCGCATCGCGGCGCTGATGCGGCCGCCGCACCATGGAGAGGATCGCGAGCTCTGGGTGGAGCGCGCGCGCGAGGCGGCGGAGCGCGGGCCGCTCGGGCATCACACGCACTGGACGAGCCCGACACATGCACGGCCGACCGCGGGAGACCCGGCAGCGCGTGTGCGTGAGGAAGCCGCGTGGCTGCAGGAAAGCGGATTCGCTCCGACGCTCTTCTGCGGTGGCGGCTGGTACATGGACGAGGCGCTCGCCCAGACCCTGGCCTCGCTCGGCTACACCGACTGCACCTCGCGCCGGGGCGAGCCGTGCTCGCTACGCCTGCGCGGCGGTACCTTGCTGGGCGAGCTGCCGACAACGCACTCCATCGGGGCGCTCGCGCGGTCGCTCCTCCGGCGGCGCCCGCGGTTCCTGCACGCCTACTTCCACGACTACGACCTCCTCGACCGCAAGCGGCGCTACGCGCTCGTGGCGTCGCTCTCGCTCCTCGGGACCCGCGCCGTTCCGGCGCCCTTCGAGTTGCCGGCCAGCCTGCGTGAGGTCCCGTTCAGCGAGGCCTTCCCGGGCTGAGCGCGAAAGCGCTCCGTAGAATGGAGGGCTTGGCCACGAAGGAAGCTCCCAAGGCCGATTCTCGGGTCGCGGCGCCTTCCGGGCAATCACTGGAGCGTCTGTTCGAGCTGCCTAGCGGGGACATCCGCGCCGGGCGGCCGTACCTGCTCTCCGAGGGCCCGCTGCGCTCGGCGGCGCGGCGCCTCGCGAGCGTCTCGTCGCTCGTCGCCCTCGACCTTTCGGCGCTCGCCCTCGGCCTCTACGGCGCGCTCGCGCTCCGCGAGCTCTACCACGGCAACACCCCCGTTCTCTGGGGCGTGCTCTGGGACGCCGAGGCGAGCTTCCTGCCCTTCCTGACGCTCGTCACCTTCCTCGTCTTCTGGCAAGCCGGCCTGTACGCGCCGCGCGAGCTGCGCACGGGCTTCGGCCGCATCGTCTCGTCGCTCGTCGTCGTCTCCGTCCTGACGATCGCCTTCGGCCTCGGCACAGGGCACAACTTCGGCACCTTCGCCGTGTTCCCGACCGCCCTCGTGCTGACGGCGAGCCTCGTCGCGCTCTTCCGCGTGAGCTACGACAGCATCACCGGCGCCCTCCTGCGCCTGGCCGGCGTGCGGCGCCGGGCGATCCTCGTGGGCGAGGGCGAGCACCTCGAGCACCTCCACCAGACGCTCGGGTCCGGCCGCGGCGGGATCGACTTCGACTTCGTGGGTGCGATCGCCTCGAACGCCGAGGGGGTTCGACTACCGGTTCTGGGGGAGCTGCGGATGCTGCCGAGTATCCTCTCCGAGCACGAGGTCGACGAGCTGATCGTCACCGACTCCGATCTCAGCGAGCGCGAGCTGCTCGAGGTCGTCGAGGAAGCCCACCGCCGGGCGGTGAAGGTTCGCGTGGCGCCGAAGACGACCGAGCTGCTCACCCAGCGAGGGCAGTACGTGCCCGGGCAGGGGATCCCGCTCTTCGAGCTGCGCCCGCCCGTCTTCGCCGGTACCGACTGGGCGGTGAAGCGCTCCTTCGACGTGATCGTCAGCGCGCTCCTCGTGGCGATCGGGCTGCCGCTGTGGCTGGCGGTGGCCGCGGCGATCAAGCTCACCTCGCGCGGCCCGATCTTCTACCGCGACCTGCGCATGGGCCTCCACGAGCGGGAGTTCGGGATGATCAAGTTCCGGACGATGCGCCGGGACGCCGCCGAGCTGCAGGGCGCCCTCGAGCATCGGAACGAGGCCGACGGGCCGCTCTTCAAGATCCGCCGCGACCCGCGCGTGACCGCGGTGGGCGCCGCGCTCCGGCGCTTCTCGCTCGACGAGATCCCGAACGTCGTCAACGTCCTGCGGGGCGACATGAGCCTCGTCGGGCCGCGGCCGCTCCCGACCCGCGACTACCTCCAGCTCGCGGCCTGGCACCGTAAGCGGTACCTCGTCCTGCCCGGCATGACGGGTCTCTGGCAGATCTCGGGCCGCTCGAGCCTTTCCTTCGACGACCTCGTCCGCCTGGACTTCTACTACCTCGATAACTGGTCGATCTGGCTCGACATCACGATCCTCGCGAAGACGATCCCAGCGGTCGTGGGGCGCCGCGGGGCGTACTGAGCCTCGCTCTCCGGAGCCGGGTCTTCATCTCCGTTCGTCACACTTGATGACGTGAAGCTCCTGGCAGTCGCCTCGGCGGTCGATCTCGACTTTCGGTACGGGTGCACGCCGGCGTGGTGGCAGCTCTGGAAGGGGCTCTACGAGGCCGGCTGCGACCTGATCGTCACGCCCTATCGCGGGCGGGCGGTCGAGTCGCCGTGGTGGCGCACGGAGCCGAACCCGTGCTTCCGCGAGGCCGAAGCGTTCGCATCGGCGCGCGCAGCCGTCGCGCGGCTCAAGGGCGACAGCTACCTGCGCCGCCGCGAGGACGCGCCGCCGGACACGCTGGTGGACCGGGCGGTGCGCGAGACGATCTGGCGCTGGGTGACTCCCCGGTGGCACGCCCATCTGGAACGGATCCTCGAGCGGGAGCGGGACGTCGCGGCGGTGATCGTCTTCACGGTTCCGATGGCGCACCTCCGCGGGATCCCGCGGGCGTTGAGGGAGCGCTACGACGTGCCGGTCGTCTTCTACGACGGCGACGTGCCCATGAGCCTGCCCGAGTTCGGCGGCATGGACACGGGCTTCAACTACTACCACGGTGCGGACCCCGCCGAGTACGACCTCGTGCTCTCCAACTCGGAAGGGGGGCTCGCGCGGCTCCGGGAGCTCGGCGCGCGGCGTGCGGAGGCGGTGTTCTGGGGAGCCGACCCGGAGCTCTTCCGTCCGTTCACGGACGTCCCCAAGGCGCACGACCTCTTCTTCTACGGGTACGGCGACAAGTTCCGGCGCGACTGGATGCGGAAGCTCGTCGGCGAACCGAGCCGCCGCCTCCCGGCGGTCGAGTTCGCTCTCGGCGGCCGGGACTTCCGCGGCGACGTCGGGCGGGCGAGCCTCGTGGGAGACATCCCGTTCAACGCCTTCAACCGCGCGATCGCCGCCGCCAGGGTGAGCCTCAACATCACTCGCGGGGCGCACGCAGGCGTCTACGCCTCCTCCACGGCGCGCCCGTTCGAGCTCGCGATGGCCGGCGCCACGATCGTGTCGAACCCGGTCGCGGGACTGGAACGCTGGCTCGAGCCGGACTCCGAGGTCGTCGTCGTCGGGAACGCCGACGAGGCGGTCGACGCCTACCGCACGCTCCTCGACGACCCCGGTGCCGCCGAGGAGCTCGGCCGCCGGGCGCGCGAGCGGGCGCTCGACGAGCACACCTACCTCCAGCGGGCGCGGCGACTGCTCGAGTTGATCGGTTCTCCAGCGCGCACCCCTCCGGAGCCGGTCGTTGCCTGAGGTCGCCCACGCCGTGCGCGTCAGCGTCGACGCGCGCCTTGCCGCGCTGAAGCGCGTTGCGATCCTGCCGGCGCTGAACGAGGAGGGCAACGTCGGGCCTGTGATCGAGGAGCTGCGCCGCCTCGACCCCGACCTCGAGGTCGTCGTCGTCGACGACGGCTCGACCGACGGCACGGCCTCGGTCGCGGCGCAAGCGGGTGCGCACGTCCTGCGATTGCCGTTCAACCTCGGCATCGGCGGCTGCGTTCAGACCGGCTTCCGCTACGCCTACGAGCACGGGTTCGAGCTGGCCGTCCGGCTGGACGGGGACGGGCAGCACGACCCTGCCGAGCTTCCGAAGATCCTCGAACCGGTCCTCGCGGGGCAGGCGGACATCGTCGTCGGCTCGCGGTTCGCGGGCACGGCCGGCTACCGCTCCTCGCGCTCGCGCCGGCTCGGCATCCGCCTCCTCGCGTGGGTCGTCTCGGCGCTCGTGCGCCAGCGCGTAACCGACACGACGTCGGGCTTCCAGGCGGTGAACCGGCGCGGGATCGCGCTCTTCGCGCACGACTACCCGCACGACTATCCCGAGGTCGAGGCGACGGTGATGGTCGTCAAGCACCGGCTGCGCCTGCGCGAGGTGCCCGTGACGATGCGCGAGCGCGCCTCGGGCCGGTCCTCGATCACGGCCGCCCGCTCCGTCTACTACATGGTCAAGGTGCTGCTCGCGATCTTCGTCGGCATCTTCCGCCGCACCGCCACCCCCCTGGAGGACACATGACGCCCCTCGTCGTCTCCATCGCCGGCGCCGTCGCGTCGGTCGTGCTGCTCCTCGTCGTCTTCGAGCTGATCCGGTCGCGCCGGCTGCGCGAGCGCTACGCGCTGCTCTGGATCGCAACCGGCCTCGTGCTCCTCGGCCTCTCGGCCTGGCGCGGCGGCCTCAACACGATCGCAGGCTGGGTGGGAGTAACCGGCTACCCGCCGGCGGTGCTCTTCGCCGTCGGGTCGCTCTTCATCCTCGCCGTCCTTCTTCACTACTCGACCGTGATCTCGAAGCTCGCAGACCAGAACGTCATCCTCGCGCAGCGCCTCGCACTGCTCGAGGCCGAGGTCGGGGACGGGTCACTCGACGCGCGGGCGCCGCGCTAGCACCGTCGACCGGAACGCTCGCGGTGCCGGCGCCAGAAGCGGGATCGAAGCTGCCAGCAGGACGTACGCGGGAAGCGCGGGGAGCATCATCCGGTAGAACGAGCCGTCGAGCACCTCGGTCGAGCTGCCGCGGATCATCAGGAACGCGGCGAACCAGCCTCCGATCAGGAGGGCCGCCGGCGGGGAGCGCCGGGCGATTGCGATCGCCCCGGCGATCGGGAGGAACTCGAGCGCGCGCAGCGAGTAGAAGTACTCGCGGATGAACGTGAAGTTGTGCTGGAGCTGATGGAAGCTCCCGTAGTGGACCCCGCTGCCCGTGCCCGCCGCGCGGACGACGAGGAGACCGGCGGCGACGCCGACGCTGAAGCGCAAGAGCTGGGGCAGCCGGCCCGCGGCGAGGAGCGCGACCAGGGCGGGCGCGACGAAAAGCAGGCCGGCCGCGTCGACCATTCCGGCGGCGCCGGCGAGCAGCCCGGCGGTGAGACCGCGCCAGCCCCCTCGGTCGATCGCCCGCAACGTCAGCAGGCAGGCGAGGAGGAGGAGCACGGCGACGACGAGCTCGCCGCTCTGCGTCGTCCCGATCGCCCGCGGGACGATCTCCTGGCTGACGCCGTGCCGGAACCGCGTGTCGTAGAGCGGCACGATCGCGTACGGGGTGACGACCCAGAGCGTCGCGGCGAGGTACCCGAGCCACCGGCCGGCGAGCTCGACGCCGATCCGGTAGAGGCAGATGATCGCGACGGGGCCGAGCACGAGCACGCTCGCGTAGACGAGGGCGGTCGTCTGGTGGTGGTGGCGGTGCGCGTGGACGAGCGCGGCGAGCCACTGCACCGCGACCAGCGCGGGCAGCAGACGGGTTAGGCGCGGCAGCCTTGGAGGCAGCCTGCTAGGCCGCCGCATGCGCGGGAGCGTGTGCCCGGTACCAGGCGATCGTGCGTTCGAGCCCCTCCCGCAGCGGCGTCCGCGCCGCGAAGCCGAAGAGCTCCAGGGCGCGCGACGGATCGAGGCTGCGCCGTGGCTGCCCGTTCGGCATCGACGTGTCCCACACGATTCGACCCTCGAAGCCGGTCACGTCCGCCACGAGGTCGGCGAGGTCGCGGATCGAGATCTCCTTGCCGGCGCCGAGGTTCACCGGCTCCGCGCCGTCGTAGCGCGCGCTCGCGAGCAGGAGTCCCTCGACCGCGTCGTCCACGTAGAGGAACTCGCGCGTGGGCGAGCCGTCGCCCCACAGCACGATCTCGTCGCTGCTCGCGAGCATCTTCCGGATCAGGTCGGCGATCACGTGCGCGTTCGTATCGTGGAAGTTGTCGCGCGGCCCGTAGAGGTTCGCCGGCAGCAGGAAGATCGAATCGAGGCCGTACTGCTGGCGATAGGCCTGGGCGCCGACGAGAATCGCTTTCTTCGCGACGCCGTAGGGCGCGTTCGTCTCCTCCGGATAGCCGTCCCAGAGGTGCTCCTCGCGGAACGGAACGGGCGTGAACTTCGGGTACGAGCAGACGGTGCCGACGATCACCAGCTTCTCCACTCCGTGCAGGCGCGCCTGCTCCAGCATGTTCACGCCCATCTGCAGGTTCGCGAACCAATAGCGCCCTGGGTTCGCGCGGTTCGCGCCGATCCCGCCCACCTCCGCCGCGAGGTGGAACACGAGGTCCGGCCGCACCTCGCCGAACAGGCGCGCGGCGTCGGCTTCGTGCGTCAGGTCGTAGTCGCGCCGGCGTGCCGCGAAGACGTCCCGGCCCTCCGCCTCGAGACGCTCGACGAGGTGCGACCCGAGGAAGCCCCCGCCGCCCGTGACGAGAGTCGTCACCTGACCGGCGCGCTCGCCTGCGCGGCAGGCAGCCAGTCGACGCGGCCGATCCAGCGCTCGCGATTCTCGGCGTACCAGCCGATCGTCCGGGAGATCCCCTCCTCCCACGAGACGAGCGGCGTCCAGCCAGTCTCGCGATTCAGCTTCTCGTAACCCACGCGCAGCGCCATTACCTCGCTCGAGCCCGGGCGATGGCGCGACTCCACCTGCGCGATCTCGCGCTCGGGCCAGTAGCCCTCCTCCTTGCCGATCGCGAGGATCATCTCGGCCCAGGCCTGCATCGAGATGTTGCTCCCCTGCCCGTAGACGTAGAGGTCTCCAGGGTTGCCGCACGCGGCAACCGTGAGGTGGCCGCGCACCCCGTCGGTGCAGAAGCAGAAGTCGCGCATCGGATCGAGCGCGCCGAGCTCGATCGTCGGCCGCTCGAGCGCCTGGGTGATGATCGTCCCCGTCACGTAGCGCGGGTTCTGGCGCGGGCCGTAGTTGTTGAACATGCGGGTGACGAGCGTCGGCAGGCCGAACGCGTCGTAGAAGTTCATCGTCAGGAAGTCGGCGGCCACCTTCGAGGTCGCGTAGATCGACTTAGGGTTGATCGGCGAGCGCTCGTGCAGGATCAGGCTCTCGTCCGTGTCGAAGGTGTGGTGCTCGCGTACGTCCGCGTGGACGTTGCCGTACTCCTCGGAGGTGCCGGCCGTGTCGAGCTTCTCGATCTCCAGGCCCTGGTCGACGATCGACTGGAGGAGGTTGAGGGTGCCGACCGTGTTGGCCATGATCGTCTCGTAGGGCCGGTGCCACGACTCGCCAACGTGGGCCTGAGCCCCGAGATGGAAGACGTAGGGCCGGTCGGGCGCCTCCCGGAGCTCCCGCACGAGGTAGTCGATCGAGGTCTTGTCCGTCAGGTCGGCGAAATGCACCTTCAGCCGCCCGCGCAGGTTTCCGATGTTGTTGAGCGCGCCGCTCGAGGTCGCACGCACGAGGGCGTGGACGCGGGCCCCGATCTCGACGAGCGCCTCGGTGAGGTGTGACCCCATGAAGCCGTCGGCGCCCGTGACGAGAACGGTTCGCCCATGGTAGGCATCCTGGAACTCCTTCCGGAGGTCGGCCAGGGCTTGCTCGGACCAGGCGAGTCGGTGTCTGTTTGACTTCGTCATCGATGGAGGGGCGCTCCCCGAAGAGTAGCCCGGCAACCCGCGGGAGCGCCCTGAGGAGCGGCCTGGCGACCGGGCTCTCGCTCATGACGGTGAGCGCGACCGCAGGCGCGGTGGGAGCGATCCTCGCGCAGAAGTTCGGAAGGACGGCCGAGACCGACGGCTTTCTCGCCGCCTACGGCGTCTACCTCGTGCTCGTCCTCGCAGCCCAGTCCTTCAGGCTCGTGGTCGTCCCCGACCTGACGCGCGCCGTGGCGGAGGGGGAGCTTGGGCGCGAGACGCGCGGCTACCTGATCGCCTTCGTGGTGCTGGCAACGGCGGTCAGCACCCTCGTCGTCGTCTTCTCGCACGCGCTCGGCGAGGCGATCACGGGCAGCCTCCCGCCCGTCTCCGCCCACGTCGCCGGCCGCGCCCTCGCCTTTCTCGTGCCTGCCGCCTTCGCACAGCTCCTCGCGGCGATCGCGGTGAGCGCGCTCGCGGCGCGGGACGAGTACCTGGTCGCGGCGATCGCGTACGCGGCGGGCGGCGTCTCGGGGCTCGTCCTCTTCGTCCTCCTCGCGGATGCCCACGGCACGATCGCGCTCGCCTGGGCGACGGTGCTGAACGGCACGGTCACCTTCGGGATCCCGGCGGTCGCACTGCTGTGGCGCGGCGACCTCGCCGGCGGCAGGGGCGCTCTGGCGGTTCCCCGCAGGCTCTGGCGGCTCACCCAGGGCTCCGCTGTCCCCATCGCGATCCAGGGCCTGTACCTCGTCTGCCTGCGACTCGCCGCGGGCCTCGGAGTCGGGAAGGTCACGAGCTTCTCCTACGCCTACCTGATCGCCGCCGTCTTCGTCGCCGTCACCGCGGCCTCGGTCGCCCTCATCTCCTCAGCGCCGCTGACCCGCCGCGGAGTCGGAGTCGAGGAGGCCGCTGCACACGTCGTGCACTCCTCCTGGCTGAGCGTCGCCCTGATCGCGGCTGCGGCGGGCGTGTTCGCGCTCGTCGGCGGTCGGGTCGTCACGACCGTGCTCGGAGACGCATTCTCCGGCCACGTCGGCCGCGAACTCGGCCGGCTCGTCGTCTACCTCTCCCCCTGGATGTTCGCCTCCGTTGCGTACACGCTCGCGTTCCCGCTCGCCTTCGTCTTCCAGCGGACGCGGCTGCTCGTGCCGCTCGCGATCGCGGCGGTGGGCGTGCACCTGGCGCTCGCACTGGCGCTCCGCCGGGCGTTCGGCCTGGTCGGCATCGAGATCGCGCTCGCACTTTCGACCTTCCTCGTCGTCGGCGCGCTGCTCTACTCGCTCTCGCCGCGGACGCTCGCGATCTCGTTCTTCGGGCTCGGGCGGCTGGCCGTCCTCGAGACCGTTCTCGCCGCGGCGTCCTTCGGTGTGCTCTCGGTCGTCGTGGGGGGAATCCCGGCCGCGCTCGCGGGGCTCGCGCTCTACGGTCTCCTGCTGGGCGTGCTGCGGCCGGCCGGGCTCCGCGATGCGTGGGCCTACGTGCGGACGCTCCATTGACGGGCTGGGAGGAGCTCGGTCCGGCCTGGCGCGCGACGTTCGAGCTGATGTGGGAGGCGTATCGGGCCGGCTCGATCCCCGTGGGTGCGGTCCTGGCCGACGAGGCGGGTGCGATCGTCGGGCGGGCCCGTAATCGCATCTTCGAGGACGATCCGGCGCCGCCCCAGCTGTCGCGGTCGCGGCTGGCGCACGCGGAGCTGAACCTCCTCGTGGGCCTGACCTCGACGCGCACGTACGAGGGGTGGACGCTCTACTCGTCGCTCGAGCCATGCCTCCTCTGCCTCGGCGCCGCCTACATGACGCGCGTGGGAACCGTCCGCTACGCGGCCGAGGATCCCTACGGCGGTGCAGTCGGTCGCGTGCGGGGGAACGACGACATGCTCGCGCACCCGGTTCGCATCGAGGGTCCCCTGCCTGGCCCGTTCGGCCTTCTGCCGGAACTGCTGCACGTCGCGTTCTTCCTGCGTAGCCGGCCCGACGGGAACGTGATCGCGAGCTACACCGACCGGCGCCCGGAGCTCGTCGAGCGGGCCCGGAGGATCGAGCCGGCGGTGGGCTCGCTGGCAGAGGCGCTCCCGGGGCTGTGGCCTGCCCTCGCCTAGGCTTCCGGAATGTTCGAACGCTTCACGGAGAAAGCACGCCAGGTCGTCGTCCTCGCCCAGGAAGAGGCGCGGGCGCTCGAGCACAACTACATCGGCACCGAGCACATCCTGCTGGGCCTGCTCCGGGAGGAGGAGGGCCTCGCCGCGCGGGTGCTGGAGTCGCTCGGAATCACGGTCGAGGAGGTGCGCGCGCAGGTGGCGCGGATCGTCGGTCAGGGCGACGAGGTCACCTCGGGGCAGATTCCGTTCACGCCGCGCGCGAAGAAAGTGCTCGAGCTGTCTCTGCGAGAGGCGCTTTCGCTCGGTCACAACTACATCGGCACCGAGCACATCCTGCTCGGGTTGGTGCGCGAGAACGAAGGCGTCGCCGCTGCCATCCTGCTCGATCTCGGCGCGGGCGCGGAGAAGATCCGCAACGAGATCATCCGCATGCTGCCCGGCCCGCTACCCGAGCTGCCGCAAGCGGGGGAGCAGGGCGTCCATCGGCGTTGGAGGAGGCGGAGTGAACTCAACTTCTCCTGGGAGTACCGCGTCCTTCCGGATGAAGGTGACCTCGAGAAAGAGCTGAACGCGCTCGGGGCCGAGGGGTGGGAGCTCGTCCTTCGGGACGGCGAGCGCTTCGTCCTCAAGCGCCGGCGCACGAGCTGATGCGTGACTGGTGGCCGCTCTACCGGACGAGCGTCGGGCTTGGACTGCGCCACCTCGCCCGCCACGGCTACCACCGGCAGGCAGTGATTCGCATCGTCGTGCCGCTCGACCCGAGTCGCTACCTCGAACTGCCGGCGACCGCCCGCGAGCTTCGCGCGGCACCCGGCGAGAAGATCCTCGACCTCGCGAGCCCGAAGCTGCTCGCCGTCGCACTCGCTCGGGCCGGCGCCGAGGTCACGTCGGTCGACGAGCTCGAGGCCGAGGTCGAGACCTGGCGTCGTCTGACGCAGGGCGAGCCGCGCCTGCGCTTCGAGCACGCCGACGGGCGAGCGCTCGCGTACGCGGACGAGAGCTTCGACCACGCCTACAGCGTCTCGGTGCTCGAGCACATCCCGGGCGGGGGCGACGAGCAGGCTCTGCGCGAGCTCGCGCGGATCACGCGACCTGGCGGCCGCGTGGTGATCACCCTCCCGCACGCGCGTCGCGGTTGGGACGAGCACCACGACCGCCCGGCGTACGCCGACCACGGCGCGAGCGTGGACGGCCGCCACTTCTTCCAGCGCTGGTACGACGACGCAGCGGTCGAGCGGCTGGTCACCGCCGCGGCCGCACTCGAGCTCCGGAGCCGCAGCACCGTGCGCCTCCAGCCCAACCTGAACGCCCTCTACAACCGGCTCTTCCCCTGGCTCCTCCCGCTGGGGCCGTTCTTCGGGCTCCTCGCGCGCGAGCGGGAGGATCCCGCCGGCGACGTCGTGCGGCTGACCTTCGTTCGCCGATGAGCGCACGCCGCGCCCTCCTCACCGGCATCGGCGGCCAGGACGGCTCCTACCTGGCGGAGCTCCTGCTCGACGAGGGCTACGAGGTCTACGGGATCGTGCGCGAGCCCGAGCGGGAGCACCCGAACCTGGCCGTCGTCCGCGACCGCGTCGAGCTGCTCCGGGCAGACCTGCTCGACGCGAGCTCCCTCGTCGCGGCGCTGCAGGCGTCGCGCCCGCACGAGGTCTACAACCTCGCGGCGCCGTCCTTCGTACCGGCGTCCTGGGAGCAGCCGGTGCTGACGGCCGAGTTCGCTGCCGTCGGCGCGACCGCGCTTCTCGAGGCGATTCGCGAGGTCGATTCGGGCGCCCGCTTCTACCAGGCCTCCTCGAGTGAGATCTTCGGCGAGCCGCGCGAGGTGCCGCAGAGCGAGGAGACCCCGCTGGCGCCGCTGACGCCCTACGGCGTGGCGAAGGCGTACGCCCACTTCATCGCGCGCAGCTACCGCCGCCGCTACGGGCTCCACGCGAGCTCGGGCATCCTCTACAACCACGAGTCGCCGCGGCGCCCGCTCGACTTCGTCCCCCGCAAGGTGGCGCACGCGGCCGCATCGATCAGCCTCGGCCTGCAGGCGGAGCTGCGGCTCGGGAACCTCGAGGCGAGGCGCGACTGGGGTTATGCCGCCGACTACGTGCGCGCGATGTGGCTGATGCTCCAGCGCGAAGAGCCCGACGACTACGTGATCGCGACCGGCGTCGCCCATAGCGTCCGCGAGCTCGTCGAGTGCGCCTTCGCCCACGTCGGCCTCGACTGGCGCGAGCACGTGCGGGTGGACGAGTCGCTGCAGCGCGGCGCTGCCGAGCTCCACGACCTGGTGGGAGACGCGGCGCGGGCACGCGAGCGGCTCGGCTGGTCGCCGACGGTCGATTTCCACGATCTCGTCCGGCTCCTCGTCGACGCCGACCTCGAGTGGCTGCGCGGGCACCCTTCGACGGTTGTGCCTTGACAACCGGAGTGCGGGATGCGTCGAATCGGCGAGGTGTAGCCGTGTCGACCAACCTCGACACGATCCGCGGCGGCTACGAGGCGTTCGCGCGCCAGGACATCGCCGACGTTCTCTCGCGCTTCGACGATTCGATCTCCTGGGAGTCCTACTCGACCGGGCTCCCGTTCAGCGGCGAGGTCTTCCGCGGGCGCGAGGGCGTCGGCGGCTTCTTCTCGAAGCTGCCGGAGCTGTACGAGGAGCTCCGAGTTCTACCGGAGGAGTTCCTGGAGACGGGCGACACCGTCGTGGTCCTCGGCCGGCATCGCGCGCGAGGCGCCGGCGGGGAAGCCGAGGCGCCGTTCGCACACTTGTGGGAGCTGCGCGATGGGAAGGTCTTTCGCTTCCGCGAGTACGTGGACAGCGCCGCGCTCGTGCAGGCGCTCGGGCAAGGCTAGGTCACGGCGCGCGGGCGCGAGCGGTCTTCCGCGAGCTCGCGGTAGACCGCCTCGTGCCGGCGCGCGCACTCCTCCCAGGTGAACGTCGCGGCACGCGCCAGGCCACGCGCGACGAGCGCTGCCCCGCGATCGAGCACCTCCAGGATCCCGCGGGCTACGTCGTCCACCTCCGTCGGGTCGAAGTAGACGGCAGCGTCGCCGCAGACCTCCGGCAGCGGGCCGACGTTCGAGACGGCGACCGGGCAGCCGCAGGCCATCGCCTCGAGCGGCGGCTGGCCGAAGCCCTCGTACAGGCTGGGGAAGACGAGCGCAGCGGCGGTCTGGTAGAGCTCGATCAGCTCGGCGTCCGTGACGCGCCCCCTTGACTCCACGCCGCGGGGAAGCCGCTCCTGCCGCTGACCCGTTCCGGTCAGGACCAGCCGCAGGCCCGGTCGTTCGAGCCGGACTCGCGCGAACGCCTCGAAGAGCAGGTCGTGATTCTTGTGCGGCCATCGGTTCGCGGGATAGAGCAGGAAGTCCCCGCGTCGGCGATCGCTTCGGGTGAAGCGCGACGAGTCGACCGCGAGGTGGATCGCGCGGACGCGTTCGGGAGCGAGGCTGAGCCGCTCGATCAGCGTCTCCCGCGCGTGCTCGCTGATCGTGATCACGATCCGGCTCCGCCGGACGGTCCAGCCGTACACGAGCCGCCGGTAGCGCAGCTCTGCGCGGGAGAAGAGCTCGGGAAAGAACTCGTGCTGGATGTCGAGGACCGTCGTCGCCGCCGGGGGGCGGTCGACCGGCGGCAGCATCACGCTGAGCGGGAAGTGGATCCCGTCGAGGTCGCCGAGGCGCAGGCGCCGGCGTAGCGGCCAGGGGGCGGCGGCGGCCAGGGTCATCGCGGCGACGCGGCCGGCGGTGGACCGGGAGGCGCGGTACGCACCTACGGTCTGCGAGGGCAGACCGTCCGCGGCGTCGCCCGCGATCGTGGGGACGAAGACGCGATAGTCGAGTTCCCCGACGCGCGCGAGCGCGCGGCACAACTCCGTGGCGTACCGCTCCGAGCCGCCGACGACGCCGGGGACGAGTGTGAGGAGGCTGACCCCGATCCTCGGCACGTGGCCGAGCTTACAGCGCCGTAACGGCGCCCGGTTACAATGTCCGGGTGCCCGCGGCAGAGGAGAAAAAGCCGCATAATCCAGCTGTTTCACCGGAACCCGATGTCGATGTCCACGCGCTTTTTGCGCGCCTTCAAGAGGAGTTGCGTCGCCCGCCTTCGGGATCCAACGGGAGCCTTCCCGGTGCCGCACGAAGTGCGCTGAGAGCACAGGCCGAACGGCTCTGGCCGGTGACGGCCGAGCGGCCGTACCTGCGCCGGTCGGGCGTCAAGGGACTCCTCTCGCGTCCCGTCAAGCCGCTGCTTCGGCCGCTGCTTCGCTGGTACGTCGAACCTGTGGCCGCCGACCAGCGCGCGTTCAACGACACGCTGCTCAAGCTGGTGGACGAACTCTCCGAGCGTACGGACGAGGCGCTCGCGGGACGGGAATCGGCGCTCCGACGGGCGGCGGAGCTCGAGGAGCGGCTCCTGCGTCTCGAGCGGCGAGGCGGCGCTCCGGCCGCTGCGACGGTGGCCGTACAGCCGGCTGCCGCAGCGCTACCCGACTACTTCGCCTTCGAGAGCCGCCTTCGCGGCTCGACAGCCGGCGTCCGCGAACGCCAGCGACCCTATGTCGAGGACTTCCGGGACGCGGCCCCCGTCCTCGACGTCGGTTGCGGCCGCGGCGAGTTCCTCGGCCTTCTCCGGGAAAATGGAATCGATGCGACGGGCATCGATGCGGACGCCGACATGGTCGCGTTCGCGCGCGGCGAGGGCCTCCCGGTCGAGCAGGACGACGCCCTCGCCTACCTGGAATCGCTCGAGGCGCACCGGCTCGGCGGGATCTTCGCCGCACAGGTCGTCGAGCACCTGCCGCCGGCAACCCTTCTGCGCTTCCTCGAGCTGGCTGTCGCGAAGCTGCGGCCCGGTGGCCTGCTCGTCGCCGAGACGATCAACCCGCTCTCGCCGCTCGCGCTCCGGAACTACTTCGCCGATCTCACCCACGCGCAGCCACTCGTGCCCGAGACGTTCGAGCTCCTCGCCCGTCAGGCCGGTTTCGCGGAGGCCGAGGTGCGCTTCCTGAACCCGCCGGAGCCCGCGCCGGAGACCGACGAGCGCATCAACCGGATCCTCTTCGCACCGCTCGACTACGCGCTGCTGGCGCGAACGGCGCAGCCTTGACCGGCCAGCGCTCCGGCGGCACACCCAGAATTCGCGAATTCACGATCTCGGTCTCCACCCGTCACACACGCGTGCGCTCTTCCGAACTAGCATCGGTGTCAGGGGTGGGGCGGGGGAACCCCCGCCAGACGCGTCTACAGCAAGTGACGTGGCCGGCGGCGTTGCCCGGTTCCCGGGTCGCGCCGCGTGATCGCGGGTCAGGGGGCTGGCGAACGTTGCCGGTTACATCACTAGGACCGGCCGCGCTGTGAGGATCGCCGTCTGCGCCCCGCAAGTGCCGTTCGTGCGCGGCGGCGCCGAGATCGTCGTCGACGAGCTCGTCGCGGAGCTCCGCGGGCGCGGGCACGAGGCGGACCGGGTGACGGTGCCGTTCAAGTGGTACCCGGGACAGCGCGTCCTGAGCCAGGCCTTCCTGTGGCGGCTGCTCGACCTCGAGGAGGCCGACGGGACGCCCATCGACCTCGTGATCGCGACGAAGTTCCCCTCCTACGCGGTGCGACATCCGAACAAGGTCGTGTGGGTGTTGCACCAGTTTCGCCAGGCCTACGAGCTCGACCGGACGGAGCTGGGCCAGTTCGGCGAGGCTCCCTCCGAGCGCGCCACCCGCCGTGCCGTGCAGCGACTCGACCGGCTCGCTCTGGGCGAGGCTCGCAAGGTCTTCGCGACCTCCGCGAACGTCGCCGCCCGCCTCGAGCGCTCCACGGGGATCGCCGCCGAGGTGATGCCGCACCCGCCGGCTCGCCTCGACTACCGCGCCGGCGAGTCGGAGGGGTTCATCCTGTCGGTCAACCGGCTCGACCGGGCCAAGCGCATCGACCTGCTCCTCGAAGCGGTCGCGGCCGCGCCGCAGCTCTCCTGTGTGATCGCCGGCGAGGGCCCGGATCGCGACCGGCTCGAGCGCCTCGCCCGCGAGCGGGGCCTCGACGGTCGAGCTGTTTTCGCGGGGCGCGTCTCGGACGTGGAGCTCGCGGATCTCTACGCTCGGTGCCTCGGAGTCTTCTACGCACCGGTGGACGAGGACTTCGGCATGGTTCCCTACGAGGCGTTCCTCTCGGAGAAGCCGGTGCTGACGACGACGGACGCCGGGGGGCCGCTCGAGGTGGTCGCCAACCGCCGGACCGGCCTCGTTGTGGCGCCGCGGGCCGACGAGCTCGCGCGAGCTGCGGCCTGGCTCGGCGAGCATCCGGACGACGCGAGAGCCTGGGGGCGCGCCGGCAAGGCAATCGCGGCGCGTATCACCTGGGACTCGTGTATCGACCGCCTCCTGGGCTGACGAGCGTGAGGGTCGCCTACTATTCGCCGCTGCCGCCCGAGCGATCGGGCATTGCCGACTACAGCGCGCTTCTCCTGCCCGCCCTCTCGCGGCTGATCGACGTCGCGCCCGCCCGGCGCGGGCGCCTGCGCCGCGCGCCGCAGGCCGACGTCTCCCTCTACCACGTCGGGAACGACCCCGACGCGCACGGCTGGATCCTCGATGCGCTCCGCCGCCGTCCCGGGGTGGCCGTCCTCCACGACTTCGTCCTGCACCACCTCGTCGCCGGCGTCACCCTCGCGCGCGGCGACGCGGCGGGGTACCTCACCGCGCTCGAGCGCGAGCACGGCCTCGTCGGACGCCTGCTCGGGTATGCGGTGCTCGACAACCGGATTCCTCCCCTCTGGGAGACGCGCCCGAACGACTTCCCGCTGCCGGGCATCGCGCTGCAGCATGCGACCGGCCTCGTCGTCCACTCCCGCTTCGTCGAGAGGATGGCGCGCGCGGCGGGCTTCGAGGGGCCTGTCTGGCGGATTCCACATCCCGCGTGGCCCGAGCCGGCGCTCGTCGCGGCCCCGGTCGGCGGACGCCCTCTCGTCGGCTGCTTCGGGAACCTGAACGCGAACAAGCGGATCCCGCAGCTCCTCGAGGCGTTCGCCCGCCTCCGCGTACGTCACCCGGAGGCGCGCCTCCTGCTCGTTGGTGCCAGCGCCCCGCGATTCGAGCTCGACTCGCGAATCGATCGGCTGGGCCTGCGCGACGCGATCGTGCGCGAGCACTACGTGGACGAGGAGCGCCTGTGGACGCTCATGGGGGCCTGCGACTGCTGCGTCAACCTCCGGGAGCCGACGATGGGCGAGACCTCGGGCACGGCGATCAGGGCGCTCACGCTCGGCAAGCCGCTCGTGGTCAGCGACGTCGGCTGGTTCTCGGAGCTCCCCGACGAGGTCGCGCTGAAGGTGCCCGTCGACGACGGCGAGGTGGCGGCGATCGAGGCCGCGTTGGAGCTCTTGGCCGCGTACCCGCAGGCTCGCGCGGCGATGGGCGAGGCAGCCACCGAGCTCGCCGCGCGCGAGCACCGCGTCGACTCGGTCGCGGAGGCCTACGCAGCGGCGCTCGAGGAGGCTGCCGGGGGCGAGGCCGTCCGTGGCGCGGTCGTCCGGGAGGTGGCGGAGGCCGCTGCCGACGTCGGACTCGACGCGGAAGGGCCGGAGACGGGTGAGCTCGCCGCGCGCCTCAGCGAGGCCGGCCTTGGCCGCTAGCACCGTCGCCGTCCGCCGGCCCGGCGGCGTTGCGCTGGCAGTCGTGCGGGCGGTTCCGGCCTGGGCTTGGCTGACGGGGCTCGTCACCGTCTCCACGCTCGTCCGCTACGCCCTCGGGCGCCGGATGGTGGCGCCGTGGATCATGGTCGACGAGCTGATCTACTCGGAGCTCGCGAAGAGCTTCGCCGCGTCCGGGCACTTCCTCGTCCGCGGGCAGTCGACGGCGGCCTACGGCGTCGTCTACCCGGCGCTGATCAGTCCCGCCTACCGCCTCTACGGCGCGGTGCCTCAGGCCTACGCGGCGGCGAAGGCCGTCAACGCGCTCGTGATGTCGCTGACGGCCGTGCCCGTCTACTTCCTGGCGCGGCGCGTCGTCGCGCCTTGGCTCGCGCTCCTCGCGGCGCTCCTCGCCGTTGCGATCCCGTCGATGGTCTACACCGGCATGTTGATGACCGAGAACGCCTTCTACCCGTTGTTCGCGTGCGCCGCTCTTGCCCTCGTCGCCTGGCTCGACCGCCCGACACCTCTCCGCACCGGACTGCTCCTCGCCGTCTGCGCCGTCGCGTTCCTGACCCGCGCACAGGCCGTCGCTCTCCTCCCCGCGGTGCTCGGCGCGCCCTTCCTACTGACCGGCGGGCGCCGCGCCCTCCGCGAGTACCGCCTGCTCTACGCCCTCGTCGGAGCCGCCACCCTCCTGGTCGTGGTCGTGCAGGCGGCGCGCGGCGCGTCGCCGCTCGGCGTGCTGGGCGCCTACCAGTCGGCGAGCAAGGATCATCTGGTCTTCGGCCAGGTCTTGCGCTGGTTCCTCTACCACGTGGCGGAGCTCGACCTCTCGCTCGGCGTGCTCCCCTTCGCCGCCCTCCTGCTCCTCGCCGTCCGCCTGCGCTCGCTCGACCGGCCGCTGCGGATCTTCGTCGCAGCAACCGTTGCTTTGTCCTTCTGGCTCGTGCTCGAGGTCGCGGCCTTCGCCTCCGTCGAGTCCCTGCGGGTGGAGGAGCGGAACATGTTCTACGTCGCACCGCTGTTCCTGATCGCCCTCCTGGCGTGGATCGAGCGGGGCCTCCCGCGACAGGGCGCGCCGGCCGCCGCAGCCGTCCTCGTCGCCGCGGCGCTGCCGGGTGTCCTGCCGTACCCGCAGCTGATCAACCTGAACGCCGTCTCCGACACCCTCGCGATCCTGCCCGTGTGGTCGCTCCAGCCGCACCCGTTCGGCCTGACGCAGGTGCAGGCGGTCGTCGCCGTCGTCTCGATCCTCGCCGGCATCCTCCTGCTCGTCGTCCCGCGTCGGTTCGCGCTCGTGTTGCCGGCGCTCGTGCTCGCGTACTTCGCGGTCTCGCAGAAGCCGGTCGCCGGCAAGCACCGGGCCGCCTCGCTCGGCGCTCTCTTCGCGGGGATCACCAACCCGCACCGCGACTGGATCGACCGGGCCGTCGGCCGCGACGCCGCCGTCGCCGCCGTCTGGTCGGGCAACACCGACCGCTACGCGATCTGGGAGAACGAGATCTTCAGCCGCAGCGTCGGGACGATCTACGACCTGGGACAGCGCTTCTCGGGCGGGCTGGCCGAGACCCCGGTCGTCGCCGATCGCGACACTGGGATCCTCCGAGCGGCAGGACGCCCGATCCGCGCGCGTTACGTCCTCACCGACGGCTCCGTCTCGCTCGCCGGGCGAGTGGTCGCCCGCGACGCGCACAAGGGCATGCTCCTCTACAGAGCTTCGGGGCCGCTGCGGCAGACCTCTCGCGTCGAGGGGCTCTACCCGCAGGACACCTGGTCCGGGCCGACAGCGAGCTACACGCGTCTCGGCTGCCGCGGCGGAAAGCTCGCAGTGCTGCTCGAGAGCGATCCCGCGCTCTTCAGGAAGCCGCAGATCGTGAGCGCCCGCGTTCTCGGGCGCGAGGTTGCGAGCGTGCGCGTTCCGCCGGGCGTTCCCGTGATTCTGCGGATCCGGCTGAGGCCGTCCCGCGGCACCTGCGCCGCCCATTTCGCCGTCAGCCCGACGGCGATTCCCGCCGTCGTGACGAAGGGGCAGAACCCCGACCCTCGCGTCCTCGGCATCCACTTCACACGCTTCTCCTTCACCCCTCGGTGAGGATCGCATTCGACGTCAGCCCGCTGTCGCATCCGCGATCGGGCATCGGCAACTACATCCGCGGCTCTCTCTCGGGGCTCGTGCAGGCGGCGGGCCACGAGCACGAGGTGATCGCCTTCGCCCCCACGAGCCCGCAGGGCCTCCGCGCGATCCCTCTCGCGCTGGCGGGGATACCCGTCGAGGCGCGCCTGCGCTTCCTGCCCTTCGCCCACCACTGGCGCCAGGCGTGGAGCCGGCTCGGCCGCCCGCCGCTCGAGCGGTTCCTCGGTGGCTTCGACGCCCTGCACTTCTCCGATTGGATGTACCCGCCGCAGTCGGGCGGCGTCCGCGCCACTACGATCCACGACCTCGTGCCGCTGCGGTTCCCGGAGTGGGCGACGCCGCGCACCAGGCGGATGCACGGTGCGAAGTACCGCAATGCCGCACGGACGTGCGACCTCCTCTTCTGCAACTCGGCCGCGACGGGTCGCGACGTCGTCGAGCTCCTCGGCGTGCCGGAGGAGCGCGTCCGCGTCGCCCATCCCGGTGTCGGCGACGAGTTCCGCGCGGAAGGGGAGAGAGCCGATCTCGGGCGGCCCTACCTCCTCAGCGTCGCGACGCTCGAGCCCCGTAAGAACCTCGAGACGCTCCTGCGGGCGTTCCGGACACTCGACGGGGACTACGCCCTCGCCGTCGCCGGCGCCGAGGGGTGGGGCGACCAGCCGCTCCTCGACCACCCGGGGATCATCCGGCTCGGCTACGTCGGCGACGAGGAGCTGGCACGCCTCTACCGGGGCGCCGCGGCGTTCGTCTTCCCGTCGCGCTTCGAGGGGTTCGGCATTCCTGTCATCGAGGCGATGGCGAGCGGGATCCCCGTCGTCGCCTCCTCCGATCCCTCGCTCGACGAGGCCGCGGGCGACGCGGCCGTCCGGGCCGATCCCGAGGATCCGGAAGCGCTTGCAGCCGGCATTCGCGAGGCCCTCGAGCGACGCGACGAGCTCGTCGAGGCCGGGCTACGGCACGCGAGGCGGTTCAGCTGGTCAGAGACGGGCCGGATCTTCCTCTCCGCCTATCTCGAGGCGGCTGCCACACTGCGGCGCGTCGGCTCCTGATGCGTGTCGGGCTCGACGTCTCGCCGCTGCGCCAGACTCGTGCGGGGACAGCCCGATACGTGCGGGCGCTCCTGACCCACGCGGAGGTGGACTATGTCCGCCTCGTCTGGGGCGGCGGCGGCCGGGCAGCGGCTGCCGCGCGCGACATCGCGTGGTACCCCATGCGGTTGCCGATGGCGGCAACGAAGGCGGTGGTCGAGCTTCTTCACTGCCCGACGTTCCGCGCGCCGCTTCGCTCGCGCGTGCCGCTCGTCGTTACCGTCCACGACCTGGCGGTGCTGCGTCATCCGGAGACCTTCAACCGCTGGACGCGCGCGTACAGTCGGCTCGCCGTCCCGCGGGTCGTCCGTGCGGCGGACCGCGTGATCGCCGTCTCCGAGTTCACGGCACGCGAGCTGCGCGACCTTGGTGTCGACGAGGGGAAGATCCGCGTGGTGCCGAACGGCGTCGAGAAGCCGTTCGTCCCCGAGGGGCCGCGTGCCGCGGGCGACTACGTCCTCGCCGTCGGGACGCTCGAGCCGCGCAAGAACCTGGCGCGGCTCGGCCTCGCCGCGCAGCGCATGGGCTTCGAGGTGCGGC
The DNA here is from genome assembly GCA_038237515.1 of Gaiellales bacterium. Taxonomy (GTDB): domain Bacteria; phylum Actinomycetota; class Thermoleophilia; order Gaiellales; family Gaiellaceae; genus JBBQDZ01. The sequence continues at coordinate 24,931 of JBBRYP010000006.1, read as the reverse complement.
TCGTGGGAGAGCGTGGGTGGGGCGCGGCGGGCCTCCAGGGCTCCGGTCTCCGGTGGCTCGGCCGGATCTCCGACGACGAGCTCGCCGCCCTCTACCGGGGCGCCGCCTGCTTCGCCTACCCCTCGCTCTACGAGGGCTTCGGCCTGCCGGTGATCGAGGCGATGGCGTGCGGCGCCGCGGTCGTCACGAGCGCCGGCGGGGCGACGGAGGAGGTCGCAGGCGGCGCGGCCGTCCTCGTAGACCCGCTCGACGTCGCGTCGATCGCGGCGGGCATCGACGAGGCGCTTCGCCGTCGGTCGGAGCTGAGGGCGCTCTCGATCGAGCGGGCGCGGCGCTACGAGTGGCGGTCGACGGCCGAGGCGACCGCCGAGGTGTACCGGGAGCTCGCCGCGTGAGAGCGCCGCTCGTCGTCGTGGACGCGGACGTTCTCGGACGCGAGCGTACGGGCGACGAGACCTACGCTCAGAACCTGCTGCGCCGGCTTCCAGACGCCCTCGCCGGGGACGTCCGCCTGGCGGCCGTCAGCCGGCATCCGGAGCTCGTGCCGACCGGCGTCGAGGCGATCCGGCTGCCGGCGAGGCTGCAGGAGGCGCGGATGATCTGGTCGCTGCCGCGGCTCCTGCGCCGCCTCGGGCCTGCTCTCGCCCACTTCCAGCACGTGATCCCGCCGGGCTGCCCGTGCCCCGCCGTGCTGACCGTCCACGACCTCTCGTTCGAGCGCGAGCGCGGGCTGATGAAGGGGCTCGATCGCCTCGTCTTCCGCGCCGCCGTCCCCCGCTCGGCGCGACGGGCGGCGCACCTTCTGGCCGTTTCCGAACGAACCAAGCGGGATTTGATCGAGCTCTACGACATCCCGCCTGACGGGATCACCGTCACTCCGCACGGGGTCGATCCCGCCTTTGGCCCGGGTGCGGAGGCAGATTCGTACCTGCTGTTCGTCGGTGCGATCCAGGATCGGAAGCACCCGCTCGCTGCCGCGGATGCCGCCGCGGCCGTCGGAATGCCGCTCGTCGTCGCCGGCCCGCGGAAGGACGAGGCGCTCGCCCGTGAGCTCGAACGGCGCGGAGCCGACCTCCGCGGCTACGTGTCGAAACCGGAGCTCGCGCGGCTCTACCGTGGCGCCGCCTGCCTCGTCCTCCCGTCGCGCTACGAGGGCTTCGGCCTGCCTGTGCTCGAGGCGATGGCCTGTGGTACGCCGGTGGTGGCAGGGCCCGATCCGGCGCTGCGCGAGGTGGGTGGCGACGCGGCGCTCTACGCCGTGGACGCGGAGTTGCCCGATGCGATCCGCCGCGCGCTCGCCGACCGGGAGCGACTCGCCGCCGCCGGTGTGGCGCGCGCCCGGCGCTTCAGCTGGGACGTGACCGCCCGGCTTACCGCCCAGGTGTACCGGCGCCTGCTCGCGCTCGCACCGTGAGGATCTCGGCGATCGTCGTCTCGCACGGACATGCCGCGGAGCTCGCCAGCTCCCTGCCGGCGCTGGTGTCCGAGGTCGACGAGGTGATCGTGATCGCGAACCTGCCGGGGAGCGTCGAGCGAGTCCCCGAGCGCGTGCGGGTGCTCGAGAACCTGCGCCCGCTGAGCTTCGCCGCGAACGTCAACCAGGGGATCGACGCGACGAGCGGCGAGCTCGTGCTCGTGGCGAACCCGGACGCCGTGCCGGAGGCGGGCGCGGTTTCCACGCTGCGCGCGTTCATGGCGGGAACGCCCCGCTGCGGCGCCGCCGGGCCGCAGCTGCGCAACCCGGACGGGTCGTGGCAGGCATCCCGCCGCCGCTTCCCGACCGTGGGTGGAACGCTCGTCCGCCGCACGCCGCTGCGCCTGCTCTTTCCGCCGCTCTCGCGTCAGCGCGCCCACTACGGTCTCGACGAGCGCCCCGCAAAGCCCGTTCGTGCGGACTGGATGCTCGGCGGCTTCCTCCTGCTCCGGCGCGCGATGCTCGACGAGATCGGCGGGTTCGACCCCGGCTTCCGGATGTACGGCGAGGAGATCGACCTCTGCTACCGCGCCGCGCGGGCGGGGTGGGAGCGCTGGTACGTCCCGGACGCGGTCGTCACGCACCGCTGGGACGCTCTGACGGACTCCCGCTTCCTCACGCGGAGGACCCTGTGGCACTGGCGCGGCATCGCCCGGTTCGTGCGCAAGCACCCGGAGCGGCTGCGTGCGCTCCGGTGACGAGCGGCGGGAAGTACGGTCCGCAGGCTGCCCGCTGGAGCGAGCGGTCCTACGCGGATGTCGACCGCTACCTCCGTCACCGCGCCCGGCTGATCGTGGAGCTCGGGCCGCGCCTCGAGCCGGGCGACCTCGTCCTCGACCTCGCCTGCGGCGACGGGGGCCTCGCGGAGCCCCTGCTCGAGCGGGGCGTCCGCTACCGCGGCGTCGACCTGAGCGAGGAGATGGTGCACACGGCCCGCGAGCGGCTGGGCGGCCGGGCTGAGATCGAGGCGGCCGACCTCAACGGGTACGCGCCGCCCGGCCCCGTCGCCGCGACGGGCTGCTTCCGCGCGATCTACTACGCGCACGACCGCCGCGCGTTCTTCCGCCGGGCGGCCGGGTTCACCGAGCGCAAGCTCGTCTTCGACCTCAACCCGCGCCAGTACCGGCTCGACGACGTGCGCGCCGACCTGATGCGGGCCGGGTTCGACCGGATCGACCTCCGCCCCTTCCTGGTGCCGCAGACGCGGGCGCTGCCGCGGACGGCCGCCGCCGCCCTCGAGGCCGCCGAACGAACGGCGCTCGCCCGCCTGGCGCTGCGCTTCCGTTTCACCTACATCGTGGCCGCGAGCAGGCGTTGAGGGCTTCGCCTACCCGGTCTACAGGCTCACCGCAGCCCCCAGCGGCGCAGCGCGAGGTTCGCGACGTCGCGCGCCGTCTCGCCCGGCCCGCGGTCGCCCCCGGTCGTCAGTACCGTCCCGACACCGTCGTGCTCGGAGATCCCGTGGTAGCCGATGAAGTGATTGAAGCCGAGGTAGAGCGAGAAGAGCGAGCAGGCGAGCAGTGCTGCGAGGGCGGCGAGTCGGAACCGCCGCACGAGCTCCGCGACCCCGATCAGGTAGAGCGGGAAGAGGCTCGAGAGGAACCGCTGCGAGAACGAGTAACCGGCCGTCCAGAAGTCGCCCCAGACGGCGTGGACGAGCAGGAGCAGCACGGCGGCGGCGGCGAGGCCGCCGAGGAACCGGCGCCGCTCGGCCTGTGCGGCGAATGCCAGGGCGAATCCGGCCATGGCGAGCGCGGTCAGCGGCGTCCAGAGGAAGAGTCCGCGGCGCGCGCTCCCGAGCATCTTGGCGGGTGCCCCGGGATCCCAACGCACACCGAAGCGGTTGCGCAGGCACTGGAGGTCGGAGACCGTGTAGTACCGCTCGTGGGGGCAGTGGAGGAGCCGGACGATGATGCCGTCCGCGGCGAGCGGCACTCGCCGTCCGGAGAGCTCTACCTGCGCGGGCGCTGCGCTCCCCGGCCCCTTCTTGAACGGGATCCCGCGCGCGAGTGGCAGCGCGAGGAGCAGCACGGTCGCGATGGCGGTGCCGAGGATGACCAGTCGCACGCGCGCCCAGTCGCGGCGCAGGAGCAACGGCGCCACCATCCCCGGAAGGAGGGCGACGTTCGCGTACCTCACCGTCAGCAGCGCACCGAGGGTGGCACCGAGCGCGAGCGCGAGTCGCGGCCTGCTGCCGGCGGTCGTGCGCAGGAGCAGGTACGCAGCGAGCGTGAGCAGGAGCGCGTCCACCGCGTGCTTGTAGGAGGGCTGGAAGGCGGTGTAGTAGAAGAGCGGGGAGCCGAAGACGGTCAGGAGGAGCACGGCCGGCCCCGACGGCAGCTCGAGGTCGCGCAGGATCCTCCAGCCGAGCCAGAGCGTCAGGACGAGCGCGACGTTCGACGCGAGCGCGATCGAGGCCTCGGGGAGGGGAGCGCCTGCGACGGAGCCCCAGCCGAGCGTTTGCAGCACCCTGGCGGCGAGGTAGAAGGGCGCGTTGAAGAAGGCGACGCCGAACTGATAGGCGTACCCGGCCGGTGCGATGTCCGCACCGAAGAAGCGGCGAAGGAAGTCGTAGTAGACGACGCCGTCGTTTGCGACGCGGAGGGAGGCGAAGGTCGCGGCGAAGACCGCGTAGGCCGCCACTGCCACCGCCATCGGCTTCGCGAGGAACCGCCGCTGGTTGCCCTGGACGAGGGTCGCCCAGGTGGATCGGGCTCTCACCGGCGGGGCGCCGTCCGCAGAATTCGGCGCTATGGGCTCAGCGGTTGCATGACCGGGAGCGTCGATGACTGTCCGTCGTGAGTTCCTCGTCGAGGGCTCGGTCATGGCACTCGTCCTCGCTGCCGCAGGGCTTCTCTTCGCGCAGGGCCCACCGGCTGCCGCCGACTACGACGAGGGATCGTATCTCGCGGCAGTGGACGCGATGCGCCACGGGCAGGAGCTCGGGAAGGAGGTCTTCACCCCGCAACCGCCGGGCTTCTACTACCTGCTGGGAGCGTTCGCGAGGGTCTTCGGCAGCTCCCTCGGCGGTGTTCGCGCCGGCATCGTCGTCACGGCGCTCGCCGGCTGCGTCGCCGCCTACCTGCTCGGAAGAGCGCTCGCGGGACCTGCCGCGGGGCTCGTCTCTGCAGCCCTGCTTGCTGTCGCGACGCCCTACTGGCAGTTCTCCTTCCGGATCTCCGCCGATCTGCCCGGGCTCGTGGTCGGACTCTTCTCGGTCTATCTCTTCGTTCGAGCGACCAAGCGTGGGCGCGAGGGAGTGACCGCTGCCGTCGTGGCCGGTGGCCTCTTCGCTGCCGCTCTCTCCGTCAAGGTGAGCGCGATCACGCTGCTCGTCCCGCTCGCCGGCTACGCGGTGGCGCGACGAGCCGGGCGGCTCCAGCTCTTCGCGTTCGCCCTCGGCGCGTCGGCGCTCGCGCTCGCTCTGCTCCTCCTCAGCTTCGACGGCCTGCACGGGATCTGGCACGGCGCGGTGGCCTACCACGGGGCCGCGCGGCGCGTGGGGCCCGGGACCTGGACGAACGCCCACCAGCTCGTCGACTTCCTCGACCCGCGCACGCGGAACCCGCTGGTCTGGGTCGCTGCGCTCGGCCTCGCCGCGTGGGCCGTCCTGCGTGGCCGCCTTCGAGAACCGGTCTGGCCGCTCTGGCTGTGGGCCGGCCTCTCCGTGCTCTTCCTCGTCTGGCACCGGCCGCTGCACGCCAACCACTACCTGCTGGTGGCGGTCGCGGTCGCGCCTGCGGGGGCGGTCACCGCCGGCGCTGCGATGGAGCGGTTGCCGAGGCGCGAGGCTCTCGCTGCGGGCGGCCTCGTGGCGGCCGTCCTCGTCTTCGGTTACGCACGCGAGTTCCGCGACCTCCGCCGGAACGAAGGACCCGAGCCCGCCGAGGTTCGGTTCGCCGTGCGCGAGCTGGAGCTCCACTCGGGCCGCCGCGACCTGGTCGTGACCGATCGTCCGATCATCGCGTTCCTCGCACACCGGAGAATGCCCGGCGAGCTCGTCGACACCGCTTACCTCCGCTTCCGCGCCGGCTATCTGTCGGCGGGGGAGGTGTTGGGCGTGATCGACCGCCGCCGCATCCGGGCGGTCGTCGCCGCACGCGCGTTCCGTGACGACGCGGCCATCCTCGCGGGGCTCCGCGAACGCTTCCCACGGCGGATCAGCTCGCGCGGGGTGACGGTCTACCTGCGCGCCTAGTGCACTAGGAATAGGGCTCGAATCCGAAGCCGACGACGGCTCCGAGCGGGCGCAGGTCGCTCGAGCCGGGATCGAGCTTGGCGGGGACGAAGGTCGGGGATATGTGGATCTCGACCCGCAGCGGCGGTGTCTGGTTCGGAAAGTCGAACTGACGGTAGTCGTGCGTGCCGACGACCCAGTGGCGCCGGCCGGTGACGCGCCCGATCGTCGGCTGGTGGTCCGGGCTCAGCCCCAGTGGTCCGACCTTGATCTCGACCTGGCCGGGGACGTTCGGCCCGCCCCAGCCGCGGCGGGAGACCGTGACGGAGACGGTTCCGGTACGCCGGCCGGCGGAGGAGTAGAGCGTGTACGAGCCGTCCGCCCCCATCCACCCGTCCGAGTAGATTCCCTCGTGGGCGTCGCGGAGGCGCACCGGGTACGCGACCTGGAAGAGCTTCCAGTCGACGGGTTGCCCCGCCTCGAGGTAGGTGCCGGTTCCCTTGACGCGGCCTACGACGTCGATGCTCGAGTCGGTGACGACGTACTTGAGCTCGCCCCGTTGCTGCTGCAGGTGGCCGTCGAGCCCGTCGATGTTCGGTGTCTCCGTCGGGCCGGGGCCTTTCGCGGTTCCGTCGAGGCTCCAGACGTACCTGAGCGAACGGTTCCAGAACTCGAGCGACCAGACGCCGTTCGGGTCGTTCACCTTCTGCCCCAGGTACATGGTCGGGGCACCTCCGGTGTTCCTGTCGACCCAGTCGGTGTGGGCGGGCTGGCCGCGCAGGAAGGCCGCCGACTCGGCGTTCGAGGCATTGCCCGCGGCGATCTGCCCGGCGAGCGACCAGGCGACGACGAGGCCGGCGGCGAGGCCGGCCGCGCCCATTGCGAGTCGGCGCCTGCCACCAAGGAACCGTGGTGCGACGAGGAGCGCGACCGCGACGGCGAGCGTCCCGAGCAACAGCCACCGTGTGGCCGAGTCGTCGAATCCAAGGTCGCGGTTCCCGAGGGCGAGGACGGAGAGGCCCGGCGCGTCCGCCGAGAGGCGGGTCTCGAGCTGGTAGGGAGTGTGGAAGACGAGGTACAGCGCGAAGAGGGAGGTCGCGAGGAGCGCGCCCAGGCGCAGCCGAGGGCGCTCCAGCCACAGCGCGGTGCCGACGAGGAGGACCGGGGCGAGGTAGATGATGTTGCGCTCCTCGACTCGCGTCGCGAAGACCGTCGAGAGGTATGAGGCCTTGATGGCGGTGTAGCCCGAGAAGCAGAGGATCGCCGCCGCGGCCGTTGCGAGGAAGGCTCGCATGGCCGGCGTGCGCGGCTCGTCACGGGGTCGCAGGAGCGCTGCCAGCCCGGCAACGAGCGGGAGGACGCCCACGCCGATCCCGAGCGCGCCGACCGCCCATAGTCCGTAGGTGTACATCCGCTGCTTGTAGTGGCCCGTCGCGATGTCGAAGCTCCGCGAGTGATGGCCGATGAGCGTGTTCAGCACGATCAGGATGCCGATCGCGAGCACGACGAAGCCCACCCAGTCCCAGGAGCCCCAGGACCGGCGCCAGGCACGGGGCCGCGGCGAGTGCCAGAAGAGGAACGCTGCGGCGAAGCCGAGCACGACCGGCATCAGCGCCAGCTCGCCGCGCACGAAGCCGGCCAGGAGCGAGGCGACGACGGCTGACGCGATCCAGACCTTGCGCCGCGTCGCGAGCACCTTGACGATCAGGAAGAGGCACAGCACGGAGTACGGGTAGGCGAGGGGCTCCGGGATCAGCATCGGCGAGTAGATCAGCGCCGGGATCGATGCCGTCGCGACGCCGGCGAAGAGCGCCGCCGGCCGCCCCACGATCGTCCGCGCCAGCGCGTAAGCCGGGAAGAGCGACGCCGTCATCGTGACGACGCCGATGTACTTGAGCGTCGCATAGGCCCGGTGCATGTCACCGATGAACCAGGCGGGGGCGATCACGTAGGAGTAGAGCGACTGGAACCCGTGCGGGGCACCCCGGCGCGCGGCGTGGCCGGTCTCGCTGATCGCCCGCGAAAGCTGGGCGAGCTGCAGCTCGTCGCTGAAGAGCCAGGGCGTCTTGTGCGCCTTCGACTCCCACGCGTACAGCAGGCAGAGCCACACGAAGGCGATCGCAACTGGGAGGACCCCGTAGAGGCGGGCCGCGAGCGAACGTTCCCGGCCGACGGTGCGGCGCTCGCGCGCGGCGGCGAGCTTCACTCGGTACGGCTCGCGCCGAGGACGACCTGCGGGTCGAGGTCGAGCTCGCGACGCACGAAGCGGCAGGGGATGTCTGCTCGCGCGCATGCCCGCACGACCGCGTCGAGTCGGTCGCGCGGCGCCCCGGGGATGGTGACGAAGACCCCGTCGGGGCCGGTCTCCGCCAGGATGCGGTCCAGCTCGAGCATCCCGCCGAGGACGCGGACGCCCTGGAGTCGTTGGCGGCGAAGGCGCGGGTCGTCGTCGACGAAGCCGACAACGAGCTCGCCGGGCGTCTCACGCAGCTCGCGGAGGAGACTTCTACCTCCCCGGCCGGCGCCGACGATCAGCGACCGTCGGCGCCCGGCGCTGTCCTTGAGCAGTGCGAGTACGCGGAAGAGCGCCCGCTCGCCGAACCTCGAGGCTCCGACGAGGACGGTGCAGATGAGGCCGTCGACGACGAAGATCGAGAGCGGGAAGTCGCCGAACGTCCTGGTGGTGAGCACGAGGAAGGCGAACGCGAGGAGCTCGGAGGTGGCGACGGCGGCGATCACGCGGGACGCCTCGTTCGTGCTCGCGAAGCGCCAGACCCCGCGGTAGAGGCCGAAAGGCAGGAAGAGCAGGTACCGGGCTGCGAGCACGACCGGCAGGGTCGTGTTGAACATGTGCTTCTGGTAGGCGCTGCCGCTGCCCCTGACGACGAGCAGGTAGGCCGCGACGAACGCGGCGGCGATCAGCGCGAAGTCGACGAGCGCCTCGATCAGCCGCCGGCGGTGGAGCACGAAGAGGCGCAGGACCGGATGCCGGCCGTCGGCGGCGGTGCGCGGCTCGACGTCGGCGAGAAAGCCGCCGAACTGCGCGAGGAGGGCGAAGCTGAGAAGGACGCCGAAGACGGTGATCCGCGCGTCGTCCAGCTGCGTGTAGGCGAGGCTCGTCGCGCCGAGGCCGGCGGCGATGACGGACAGCAGGACGACCGTGCGCTTCTCGGTGAGGCCGCGGTAAACGAGCCGGTGCGAGGTGTGGTCGCGCCCGCCCTGGTAGACCGGTCGCCCCTCCAGGAAGCGCACGACGGTGACGAGCACCGTGTCGAGGATCGGGACGGCGAGCACGAGCAGGGGCAGCAGGAGGGTCGCGATCGTCGACTGCGCGATCTTCCAGCTCGTCGCGAGGCTGAGAGCGCCGAGCGCGAAGCCGAGCACCTGGCTCCCGGAGTCTCCCATGAAGACGGTGGCCGGACGGTTCAGGCGCAGGTTGAAAGGGAGGAAGCCGGCGCAGGCGAGGCCGACGCTGATCGTGAGGACGAAGACCGTTTGGCTCGGATGCTGCGTCACGGCGTCGATCGCGAGCCAGCCGCAGGCGATCGCGGCCAGGCTGGCAGCGAGGCCGTCCATGTTGTCGAGCAGATTGAAGGCGTTCGTGACTGCAACGAGCCAGGCGGCGCCGAGCGCGGTCGCGAGGATGTCGTTGCCGACGATCTGGATCGAGAGCCCGCTCGCGAGGACGAGTGCGGCCGCGGCGAGCTGCGCTAGCACCTTGGCGTAGGGGGGCAGCGCGAACATGTCGTCGGCGAGGCCGGCGAGGAAGAGGACGCTGCACCCGCCCAGGATGCCGCCGAGCTCCCAGGTTGGGTGGAGTGCGCCGACAGCGAGCGCCGCCCCCACGCCCGCGAGCAGGCCGGCGAAGATCCCGACCCCGCCGAAGGTCGGCGTCTCCTCCTCGTGCCAACGGTCGCCCCGTGGGCTCGCCACGAGTCGCCGCGCCAGCGGCGAGCGCAGGAGCGCCCAGATGACGAGGGCGGCGACGGGGAGGGAGACCGCAGCTACCGCAGTCATGGGGGAAAGGTAACGGGGCCGTGTTAACGGGTCGTTAGTGAAGAGGGAACCTGGGCAAGCCGATTCGGCTCAGCGACGTGAAGCCCATGCCGTCACTGCCGCCAAGCGCGGCCCTGGTGTGTTCCTAGTGACGTCTCGGAGGTAGCTTCACACTCTCCGATAGTGGACAGAGTGACGAACGAGCACTGGCGAAGGATCCGCGCCCTCCGCGCACGACCGCCTGCGATCGCCGAGGTTGACGAGAAGCGGAGAGAGGTCTTCCAGTCATCGCTCACGCAGGCTGAAGAGCTGTGGGCGGCGGCGTCCGCAGTCGGGCCCGCAAGCCTCCCGTTGCCGCTCTTCTACTCGCTCAGCCAGGCGACGCGGGCCATCTGCGCAGCGTGGCTGCTGGGGCCGGAGTGGGAGCCGGGAGCACACGGCCTGAAGGACGCGAATGCCGGAGGAGCGCACCCTCTCCTCATGCGCGTCTCTGTCACCAAGCGGCGAGGAGAAGCGTTCCGGATGCTGGCCGCGGCTGTCAAATCTCCCCTGCTCGAGGGAGAGGCCACGCTGTCCGACCTCTGGGCGAGCTTGCCCGAGTTCCCTCCGGACCGGTCTGTAACTGGTGAGGCGCGACGATGGCTCCTGCTTCGGCCGTCGCTCGCCCCGGTCGCACACGAGCGCCGGATCGAGCACCTCCTCGCCCCGCGCGACGGGGTCTTCTACATCGGCCGCAAGGAGCTCGAAGATGTGCTTCCTGACTACCCCACGACGAACGGCTGGATCTACGCGGGCGTAGCTGAAGGTGTACCGGGCTTTGCAGAGTCCGTCGTCTGGTTCCCGGAGACAGACCCCTCCCCCGATGAGCACCCTTTCCGACTTCTGAGCGAAGTCGGAGACCCTATGACCTCCGGGGCAAGGAGGCGCTTCGCTGTCCGCCCCCGACTCGGATCCGGACTTGGCCCGCCCCCGTCGCAGCTACTGACGCTCTGGGCCCTGCTCTTCGGACTGTCGATGATCGCCCGCTATTACCCGGCGACCTGGGTGAGGGCGCTCGATCCCGACGGGTCAAAGCTGGCCGTCCCCCTCGAGACCGGCCTCGATGTCGCTCTGAAACGCGTGCCCGAACTCATCCTTCCGGCCCTCACCGGCAGCGACGAGAAGCGACGTCTGATGCGAGCAAGACTTGCCACTGATGCAGCGCGGGCCGCGGGGGAATCGAACCCGAAGAACTAGCCGCCGACGTCACTTCGGCTCGGTTGCGGGATCTGCAGGGTTTCCCGCAAGATGCCACTCTTGCCAAGATCTCGCCGCCAGTGATTCCTCCGGGAACGCGCATAGCTGCGGCGGGGCCGTGTTAACGGGTCGTTAGGCGCCTGAGACGGAACTCTAGGCTCGAGCCGATGAGCGTCGACCGCGACCTCCTGGAGGTGCTCCGCTGCCCGGCCTGTGCGGGGAGCCTCGACGGCGACCTGCGCTGCTCCCGGTGCGGGCGGCGGTATCCGGTCGAGGACGGGATCCCGCGACTGCTCGACGATTCGCTGCCCGGGATCCGCGAGAAGCGAGCCGAGATCGCCGGCTGGGTCGAGCTCGCGCGCGAGCAGGGCTGGTACGAGCCCGACGACGAGGTGGACGCGGCGCTGCCCTTTCTCTCACGGCTCGGCTGGGAGGACAGGACCTGGCGCGCCAACGAGCACTCCTTCTCCCTCCTCCTCGAGCGCCACGTCCGGCCGGGGATGCGGGTTCTCGAGGTGGGCGCGGCCAAGTGCTGGGGAGCGCAGCACCTCCTGCCGCGCGGCTGCCGCTACGTCGCGACGGACATCCTCGACGACGGCAAGATCGGCCTCGGGCGCGGTTCGTTCTACGAGGAGCGCGTCGGCCGCTTCGACCGAGTCCAAGCGGACGCCGAGCGCCTCCCGTTCGTGGACGGCGCCTTCGATCTCGTCTACTGCGTCGCGACGCTCCACCACGCACTCGACCTGCGGCGGATGGTGCGAGAGCTTGCGCGTGTCGCACGGCGCGGAGGGGTGGTCGCGGCCCTCAACGAGGGGACGCGAGCGCTTGGGCGGACGGGCGACAATCCCGAGCAGCGCCATGAGAAGGAGCTCGGGATCAACGAGCACGTCCACACACTCCCGGCCTATCTCGCGGCGTTTGCCCGAGCCGGCCTCCTAGTGCTGCGGGTGGAGCAGGCCGAGGGCTACGACGACCTCCGCCGCCGCCGCATCGCCGGCGCTCTCCTGCGCCTGCCGGGTCTCGGGCGCAGCGCGGCGACCCTCTTTTCCCAGAGCTGCCACGGCTACTCGGGGGTCAGCCTGTACGCCAGGAAGTTCGGCTGAGACGTCTGCGCGGGCCACGGCCGGGGACAGTCGCGCGCGGTCGCCGCGCCGCCGCCGAGACTGCGCGCCGGGCGGTGCGTGCTGCGCCGCCGAGCCCGTGCACGAGCCGGTTCGCCACCTCCCGACCCTAGACTCTCGGCGAGTGTCGATCTACGCCGACCTCTTCCGCTACCGGGAGCTCTTCGGGAACCTCTTCCGGCGCGACCTTCAGACGAAGTACCGCGGCTCGGTGCTCGGCCTCGCCTGGTCGCTCGCGAACCCGCTGCTCCTGATGGGGATCTACCTGCTCGTCTTCTCGGTTCTCTGGCGGGCGGTCGGGAACATCGACCACTACCCGCTCTACCTGCTCTCGGGCCTCGCCGTCTGGGTGTTCCTCTCGACCTCGCTGCAGGCGGGTGCGCGGAGCCTCGTTGACACGGCCGAGATCATCAAGAAGGTCCGCTTCCCCCGGCAGCTCGTGCCGCTATCGGTCGTCGCGACCCAGCTCGTCAGCTTCGTCGTGATGCTCGTCGCGCTCTTCGTCGTCGACCTGATCGTCCTGCCCCGGACGCGGGACGCGATCTGGCTCGCGCTGCCACTGGCGGTGCTCGTCGTGGCGCTCGTCGCGGGCCTCGCCCTCGCCGTCGCCTCGGCGAACGTGCTCTTTCGCGACGTCGAGCATCTCGTCGCGGCCCTGCTGCTGCCGTGGTTCTTCCTGACGCCGATCATCTACTCGCTCTCGGCGCTGCCGGGCGGGCTCGCGCGCCACCACGCGCTGAAAGAGATCCTCCGGTGGGGAAATCCGATCACCCCCGCGATCGAGGCGCTGCGCGCGCCGCTGTACGCCGGGCACGCGCCCCGTCCCGCCGACGCGGTCTACCTGGTCGTCGCCGCCCTCGGCGCGCTGGCGCTCGGCGCCTTCGTCTTCGCCCGCGTCGACGATCGGATCGCGGTCGAGCTCTGAGGTCCGCCGCCCTCGCTGCGGTCTGCTGCGACCGGGGTGCTATCGGCAGCGGGGTCCCGTGGACATCGTCTGGCGAGGCGTTTAGGTTTGGCGCCGGGGTCGCCGTCACCCGAAGGGAGCTCGTCCATGAGGTCGCGTGTCCTGGTGCTCGCGGGAAGCACCGCACTCGTCGTAGCGCTCGCCGTCGTCATCAACCAACGTGGAGGTTCGACCGCGAAGCCCGCGAAGCTGGCCGCGATCCAGCAACTGGCGCCGTCGCAGGGGGCTGGAGCCTCGCGCGGGGGTGCAACGAGGACGGCGTCGCGCACCGCGGGGCCGCCGGTGCAGATCTCGTCCCGCCCGATCGCCGCCCCGGCGCAGTTCAACGGCGACGTCCGCTCGATCGCACCCGTCGCGGTGACGCCGCTGACGGTCCGGCTGGAGCAGGCAGAGCCGCTTCCGGCCAACAAGGGCCTCTCGACGACGCCCCCCGTTGCGCCGACGATCACCGGCCCGAGCATGCCGGCGGCAACAACCTTCGCCGGACTGGACCACGCGACCTGGGGCGCCGGCTACCCGCCCGATACGACCGGAGACGTGGGGCCGAACAACTTCGTCCAGGCCGTCAACAGCTCGATCGGGATCTACAGCAAGGCGGGCTCGCAGCAGGCGGCGATGACCTTCAACACGCTCTGGTCGGGAGCGGGGACGGGAACGCCCTGCGACACCTCGAACCAGGGCGATCCCACCGTCGTCTACGACCCGAACGCCGATCGGTGGTTCCTCGCCGACTTCAGCTGGTCGAACCTGAACACCGGGCCGTACTACGAATGCATTGCGGTCTCGAAGACGGGCGATCCCGTTGCCGGCGGCTGGTACCTGTACGCGATCAGGGCCGATGACGCCCTGCGGCCCTACCTTCCGGACTACCCGAAGATGGGCATTTGGCCGGACGGGCTCTACATGGGCGTGAACATGTTCTGTGAGGCCGTGCCGACCGCGAGTTGTCCGGGAGCGGCCTCGTACCAGGGGGTGCGCTGCTACGCGTTCGACCGAGTGGCGATGGAGGCCGGCGGCAGCGCAACCGTGATCATCGCGGACCTCTCGACCTCGTACTTCACCGCGCTGCCGGCGAACCTCCGAGGTGCGGCGCCGCCGGCCGGCAGGGACGAGATGTTCGTCAGCGAGGATCAGATCGTGTTCGGATGGGACGTCTTCAAGTTCCACCCGAACTACGTGACGCCCGGTAGCTCCACGTTCACCGGTCCGACGCTCGTCAGCCAGACGGCCTACAACTTCGCACAGCCCTACACCTCGCCGAGCTCCGCCAACCTGCTCGACGTGCTCGTCGACCGGAACATGAACCAGGTGCAGTACCGCAACCTCGGTGGCACCGAGTCCCTCTGGGTGAACCACACCGTGCGTACAGGTTCGACGGCCAGTCCCTACGGCATCCAGTGGGGGCAGATCAACGTGACGGGTGGAACAGCCGCCGGCGCACCGGTTCAGCAGCAGATCTACGGCTCGCCGAACTTCAACAACGACGGAATCCACCGGTTCATGGGGAGCCTCGCCGTCGACAAGAACGGGGACATGGCCCTCGGCTACACGGCCTCGAATACCGGGATGAACCCGGACATCCGCTACAACGGCCGGCTCGTGGGCGATCCGGGCGGAACGTTGCCACAGACCGAAGGCACGCTCCAGACGGGGGGAGGGTCGCAGAACAACGTATGCGGCACCTCGACCTGCACGCGGTGGGGCGATTACAGCGAGATGACGATCGACCCGGACGGCTGCACCTTCTGGTACACGAACGAGTACTACGCCGCCTCCGGCAACAACTGGCAGACCAGGATCGGGTCGTTCAAGTTCCCGAGCTGCTCGATCCCGACCGCTGCGGCGGTGACACGGTTCGCGACGACGCGCGTGCAGGGCGGCGTCGCGGTGGTCTGGCGCACGGGGACGGAAGCCGCGATCCTCGGCTTCAACGTCTTCCGGGACGGGAGCAGGCTGAACTCGAAGCTCGTCCCGGCGAAGCGCTCCGGTCAGGCGCGCGGCGCGGCGTACCGGTTCCTCGACCGGACCGCCCGCCGCGGCTCCTTCCACACCTACCGGCTCCAGATCGTCGATCTGAAGGCCGGCCGGACCTGGTACGAGGTGGGCTCGGCACCGGCTGTTCGCTGACCGGCCGCTAGCGCGAACGCCGGCGAAGCATGATCCGGCCGTCGAAGATCCCCGGCTCCCCGGCCGGGGCTTCGGCGGCCGGAAGGCCGTCCACGGCGTCGACCCAGATCGGTTCCACCTCCGTCACGATCGAGGGGCAGAGGAGCGGTCGGGCGAAGGCCGGGACGCGGCCGGCGCCGGGTGCCCACGGTGCGAGCACACGGCTGTGGCCTGCGTCGATCGAGCCGCCTACGAGCGCGTAGCCCTCCTGGTGGGCGTCGAGGAGCCGGCGCGACCACTCGGGCGAGGGCTCGACGCCTGCGGCGAGGTGGGCAACGGCGGCGGCGTCCTCGAGCGCGACGAGGGACTCCTCCTGGCCGAGTAACACTGTGTTGCTTGGGGTCCCGACGACCGCGAGCGCGCGCTCGATGCGCGGCCCGACCTCGACGGCGAGCGTCAGCGGCGTGTTGCCGACCTCGCCGAGCCAGTAGCGCCACTCGAGGACGAGGTCGAACGCGAGCCGGTAGCGGCCGGGCGGGATCGGTCCGCGCACCTGCGCCTCCGTCTCGACCCGCGAGCCGGGCGGCACGACCCCGATCTCCGTTCGAATCCCGTCCCAGAGGAGTGGGTTGCCCCGCTCGTCGAGCCAGTGGTAGGAGAGCTTCAGGTTGCGCCACGGCGCGGCACCGGCGTTCTCGAAGGCGAGCGGAAACGCGTGCAGCGCGCCGGCGCGGACGGCGGCGACCCCCTCGGCGACCCAGCGCACCGCGAGCGGCCCGGCGGGGATCGGGTGCTCCCCGACGCGCCTCACCTCAGGCCCAGGGCTACGGATCGCGGGCGTGCGTGCTGATCCTGCGTCGCCTCTGGACCACGATCCGGCTCGCGTGAATCGGCGATCAAGCATCTAGTCTAGGCCGGTGCTCGAGCCGCTCCTCGTCCGCGCCGCCCGGCGCGAGCCGGTCGAGCACACGCCGGTGTGGTTCATGCGGCAGGCAGGTCGCTCGCTGCCCGAGTACCGAGAGCTTCGCGAGAGCTACGGCCTCTTCGACATCGTCCGCCGGCCGGAGCTCTGCGCCGAGGTGACGCTCCAGCCCGTGCGGCGCCACGACGTGGACGCGGCCGTCATGTTCGCCGACATCATGCTGCCGGTCCTCGGGATGGGCATCGACGTCGAGCTCGTCGAGAACGTGGGACCCGTCGTGGCGTCGCCGGTCGCGACGATGGCGGACGTGGAGCGTCTGGGAACGCCGGAGCCGGAGGAGTCGGTGCCCTTCGTGCTCGAGGCCGTTCGGCTGGTGCGCGAAGAGCTGCGTCCGGATCAGGCGGTCGTCGGCTTCTGCGGCGGGCCCTTCACCGTCGCCGGCTACCTCGTCGAGGGCCGGCCCACACGCGAGTTCACGAAGGTCAAGCGGCTGATGTACACGGAGCCGGAGGTCTGGCACGCGCTCCTTGCGAAGCTCGCGGACGCGTTCGTCCCCTACGTCCGCGGCCAGGTTCGAGCGGGCGCGGACGCGATCCAGCTCTTCGACTCGTGGGTCGGTGCACTCTCTCCTGCCGACTACCGCGAGTTCGTGCTGCCCTACTCCGCCCGGATCCTCGCGGCCCTGGAGTGCCCGACGATCCACTTCGGCACCGGGACGGCGACGCTCCTGCGCGACCTGAGAGAGGCCGGAGGCGACGTCATCGGCCTCGACTGGCGCGTTCCGCTCGACGTGGGCTGGGAGACGGTCGGCCTCGACCGGGGCGTACAGGGGAACCTCGACCCCGCGCTCCTTCTCGGCCCGTGGGAGAGGATCGAGGCCGCGACGCTCGATGTCCTGGCCCGCGCGCGCGGGCGGGCGGGCCACATCTTCAACCTCGGTCACGGCGTGCTCCCCGAGACGGAGCCGGACAACCTCGGGCGCCTCGTCGAGCTCGTCCACGAGCGAACGGGATGAGCGATACCGCCGTCGTCCTGATGGCGTACGGATCACCCGACCGGCTCGCCGACGTCCCCGCCTACTACGCCGACATCCGCGGCGGGAGGCCCATCCGGCCCGAGCTCCTGGACGACCTGGTCGAGCGCTACCGCCGGCTCGGGATCGAGGAAGACAACCCGCTGAACGAGATCACCGAGCAGACTCGGGCGGCGCTCGAGCTCGCGGCCGGCCTCCCCGTCTTCACCGGCATGAAGCACTGGCGGCCGCGCATCTCGGACGCCGGCGAGGCCGCTCTCGCGGCCGGAGCGAGAACCGTCGTCGGCCTCGTCCTCGCCCCGCACTACTCACGACTCTCGATCGCGGGCTACCGGCGCCAGCTCGAAGAGGCGCTCGCCGGGAGGGCGAGGCTCGCGTTCGTCGAGAGCTGGCACGACCATCAGGGGTTCGTGAACCTGCTCTCCGACCGCGTGCGAGGTACCGACGCGCACGTCGTCTTCACGGCGCACTCGCTCCCGGCGCGGATCCTCGAGGAGGGCGATCCCTACCAGGATCAGCTGCTGGAGACGGCTGGGCTCGTCGCGGAGTCGGCGGGGTTGAACGCCTGGACGTTCTCCTACCAGAGCGAGTCGCCGACCGGTGAGCCGTGGCTTCAGCCCGACATCCTCGACCACCTGACCACCCTCCACGGGCGCGGCGTGCGCAAAGTCCTCGTCTGCCCCGTCGGCTTCGTCGCCGACCACCTCGAGATCCGCTGGGATCTCGACGCTGAGGCGCGCGAGCGCGCAGAGGAGCTGGGGCTCGAGCTCTCGCGCGTCGAGATGCCGAACGCCGAACCCGCATTCGTTGCCGTTCTCGCCGATCTCATCCGGGGGGCCCTTCAGCTACCGTCGAAGGCATGAGCGCGGGTCGTATCGAGGTCGACCGCGTCAGCCGGCGCTTCCGCATCTACCCCCAGCCCACCCGGACGCTCAAGGATCTCCTGGTCGCACGCGGCCGCTCCGGCGGCACCGACCTCTGGGCGCTCCGGGACGTGTCCTTCTCGGTCGGACGCGGCGAGTCCGTCGGCCTCGTCGGCCGGAACGGCTCCGGCAAGACGACGCTCCTGCGCCTGATCGCCGGGATCATGAAGCCGACGAGCGGCCGGGTCGCGGTGACCGGGCGAGTTGCCTCGCTCCTCGAGCTCGGAGCCGGCTTCCACCCCGACTTCACCGGACGCGAGAACGTCTTTCTGAACGGGTCGATCCACGGTCTCCGCCGCGCGCAGATCCGGGAGCACCTGGACGAGATCGTCGCCTTCGCCGAGCTCGAGAGCTTCATCGACGTCCCGGTGGGCAAGTACTCGTCGGGGATGAAGATGCGGCTGGGCTTCGCGGTCGCGGCGCACCTCGAGGCCGACGTGCTCCTGCTCGACGAGGTGTTCGCCGTCGGCGACGAGGAGTTCCAGCGCCGGTGCTTTCGCAGGATCTCCGAGTTCAAGCAGCGCGGCGGCACGATCCTTTTCGTCTCCCACGACGCGGCCGCGGTCGCGCGTCTCTGCGAACGCGCGGTGCTGCTTCACGAGGGCCGCGTCGAGCTGGACGGGTCGACCGAGGAGGCGATGGCCCGGTACCAGCGCCTCCTCGCCGCCGAGCGCGACCCTGCTGAGCGCGGCGCCGGCTTGCGCGAGTGGGGGTCGGGCGAGGCGCACATCGTGGGAGCGCGCCTCGAGGGAGCGGACGGCGAGGAGCGTCGCCAGTTCCTCTCCGGCGAGCCGCTGACCGTGTGCCTGCGGGTGCGAGCCGAGCGCCCGATCGCGGCGCCGGGGCTCTCCTACGAGCTCCGCGACGAGGCGGGCCTTCTCCTCGCCGGCGGCGTGCAGGAGACGGAGGAGCTCGGCTGGGACGAGGGCCCGGGCGAGCGCGTCTACCGTTTCGAGGTCGAGCGTCTACCGCTCGCCGACGGCCGCTTCCAGCTGCGTTTCGGCCTCGTCGACGCCGGCGGCGAGCGCCTCCTTCACTGGCTCGACGACGCGGTCTCCTTCGTGGTCTACCCGGCGGAGGAGGCGAAGGGCCTGCTGCGGCTGGAGGGCCGCTGGTCGACGGAGGAGATCGGGGCGCGAGCGAAAATGGGTACGCGGTGACGACGCGCAGCTGCCCCGACTGGCCCGCCCTGATGGAGCTCGCTCCCGACCTCCAGTTCAAGCACTACACCCTCGCCGAGGCGCACCTGCCCGCGGAGGCGCTGATGCACCTGTCGGAGATCTCCGTCGGCGAGCTGGAGGTCTGCTGCGACCTCGAGCACAACGTCTTCAACCCGAACCACACCGACCCCGCGGTGACCGAGGCTCTGCACGGCACGCACTGGTTCGACCTGCGCGAGTGGTCGACGACGGGGCCGGGCGCCGCCTTCCGCCTGAGCTAGCCACCGCCTCCCGACCGGGTGAGCAGCTCGTTCAGCGGGCGGGTGTTGACGACCTCCGCCGCCCTCGCCCACCCCCGGCGCGCCGTCGCGACCGCGAGCTCCATGTTCCCGAGGCCCCGCACCGAGTGAGCGTCGGTCGAGACGACGATGCGGGCGCCCGCCTGGACGGCCGCACGCACATGCTCGCCCCTCAGGTCGAGGCGGTCGGGCAGCCCGTTCACCTCGAGCGCCACGCGGTGACGGATTGCCGCCTCGAAGACCGCGTCGAGGTCGAGCGCGTTCTCCGGCCGGTGGTTGACGATCCGGCCCTTCGGATGGCTGAGGCAGGAAACGCAGGGGTTCTCGAGCGCCGCGAGGACCCGCTTCGTCAGCTCGCTCCGCGGCGCCCGCTGACCTGCGTGAACCGACGCCTGCACCCACTCCAGCTCGGCGAGGATCGAATCCGGCAGGTCGAGGCGGCCGTCCGGCAGGATGTCGCACTCGGTCCCGCGCAGCAGGCGGAACGGCGCGAGTCGCTCGTTCGCCTCGGCGATCTCCAGGGCCTGCCGCCGGAGGTCGTCCGCATCGAGGCCGGGCACGACGCGGACGTTCCGGGTGTGGTCGCAGATCGCGAGGTAGTCGTAGCCCCTGTCGCGCGCGGCGGCGCCCATCTCGTAGACCGACGCTTTCCCGTCCGACCACGTCGTGTGGCAGTGGAGGTCGCCGAGAACCTCGGCGAGCTCGACGAGCGCCGGCGGCTCGCCTCGAAAGGCGCTCTCGCGCAGCTCGGGGGGGCACCAGGGAACGCCGAGTCGCGCGAAGAGCTCCTTCTCGGAAGGCGCGTCCGCCAGCGGCTCCAGCCCGGCGACGTACTCCGGCGAGCCGGTCGCTCGCACGAGCTCGGTCCCGAAGTCCTCGGGGCGCGGGACGTGCAGCTCGACGGGAACGCCCTCGACGGTCACGCCCACCGCGTGTCGCTCCGTTCGCTCGACGACCGCGACGATCAGGGGGAGCGCCTCGAACCGGTCGAGGACGGGCGCGGGCCGCCGGGCGGCGCGGACGATGGCGAACGCGTGGCACGTGTCCCGCCAGCGCCGGGCGTCGCCCGCGATCTCGCCGCCGAGTGCGGCGGCGATCGCCTGCGAGAGCGCCCTCGCGCGATTGAGCAGCATTCCCCGCTCGCGGCGCGGCTGCTGTTCCCGCGCCAGTGCTTCCCGCAGCTTCCGCTCGGTCTCCGGGCCGATCCCGGGCACCTCCAGCAACCGACCGGCGCCGGCCGCGGCGCGTAGCTCGGCGGCCGTTCGCACCCCGAGCGCCCGGGTGATCTCGACGGCACGCTTTGGCCCGAAGCCGAGGTAGCGCCCGAGGCCTACGAGCTCCGGCGAGACCGCCCGTTCGAGCTCCTCGAGCTCGCTGATCGCGCCGGTCTCGACGAGCTCGCGGAGGCGCGCTGCGATGCCCGTTCCGATTCCTCTGAGCTCCTGCACGCGTCCTGAGCGGACGAGGTCGGCGACCGGCGCCCTCGTCGTCCGGATCAGCTCGCCGGCGCGGCGATACGCCCGCGCTGCGTAGGGTTGCGCGCCGGCAAGCTCGAGCAGCGTGGCGAACGCGTCCAGACGCTCGGCGATGGCGGAGTTCTCGAGCTGTTCCCGCACGGGCCCCGGGTAGTGTCTCCGCGATGGCGACGATCGTGATTCCCTTCCGTCGGGACGCGCCCAAGAGCCGGCTCGCGCCTCTCCCGGCGGGGGCGAGGGCCGAGCTCGCGGAGGCGATGTTCCGCGACGTCGAGGCGGCCGGTGCGGCCACTGCGGCGACGGTCGTGGCGGGGCTTCCCGGGGGTCAGGGAGCGGCGGTGGCTGCGGCACTCCGTGAGCTGAGCGGCCCTGTCGCGGTGGTGAACGCGGACCTCCCGTGCCTTCGCCCGGCCGACGTCGCGGCGCTCCTCGCGGCGGCTCCGGCGCTCGTGGCAGCGGCGGACGGAACGACGAACGCACTCGTCCTGGCGGACGCCCGAGATTTTCGACCGTGCTACGGCCCGGGAAGCGCCGCGCGATTCGCGGAGCTCGGGCTGACGCCGATCGAGCTCGCGAACCTCGCAGACGACGTCGACACGCTCGAGGATCTCGAGCGGCTCGGCGCCCGTGTCGGCCCACGCACGCGGGCGGCGTTCGAGGGGCTCCGGGTCTGCTCGTGAGGGTCGCGGTTCTGTCGGGCGGCGTGGGCGGCGCCCGCTTCGTCCGCGGGCTCGTCGACGCTGTCGATCCCGCCGAGGTCGCCGTCGTCGGCAACGTGGGGGACGATCTGGAGGTGCTCGGCCTTCACGTGTCTCCGGACCTGGACAGCATCCTCTACGCCGTTGCCGAGGTGAACGACGAGGAGCGCGGCTGGGGACGCGCCGGCGAGACTTGGAACGCGCTCGAGACGGTCCGCACGCTCGGCGGCGAGAGCTGGTTCCAGCTCGGCGACCGCGACCTCGGCCTGCACCTCGTGCGCACCCGGGGCCTGCGCGCCGGCGAGCCTCTCTCGACGATCACGGCCCGTCTCGCGAGCGCACTCGGCGTCGAATCCGCGATCCTGCCGGCGACCGACGACCGTCTCCGCACGTGGATCGAGACGCCTGCGGGCACCTTCGCCTTCCAGGACTGGTTCGTCGCGCGCGGGCACCGCGACGAGGTGGATGCCGTGCGCTTCGAAGGCGCCGCCGAGGCGCGACCGGCGCCCGGCGTACTCGAGGCGATCGAGGAGGCCGACCTGGTCGTGATCGCGCCGAGCAACCCCTTCGTCTCGATCGGCCCGATCCTCGCGGTCGAGGGAATCCGGGCCGCGCTCGAGGCACGCGCCGTTCCCGCCGTCGCGGTGAGCCCGCTGATCGGCGGCCGTGCGGTCAAGGGTCCCGCGGACCGGATGCTGGCGCGTCTCGCGGGGGGCACCTCGCCGCTCCAAGTAACACAGTGTTACAAGGGGTTGATCGATGCGATCGTCGTCGACGAGGCCGACGCGGGAGATCTCGAGGGGCTGCCCGTGCGCGCGGTCGTGACCCGCACGCTCATGCGTGACGCCGACGCCCGGCGCCGCCTTGCCGAGGCGACCCTCGACGCTGCCGGAGCCCTCCGGTGAGGGTTGCCGTCGTCGGCGGGACAGGCCCCTTCGGCAGGGCTATCGCCGTCCGCCTGAAGGAGGCGGGTCACGAGGTGATCGTCGGCTCGCGGAGCGCCGACCGCGCCCGTGAGGTCGCTGAGATGCTCGGGGTTCGCGGAGCGTCCAACGACGAGGCCGCGGCGGGCGCCGACGTCGCGATCCTCGCCGTGAACGCAGACGCCGCGCTCGACACAGCCTCCGCGCTCGCACCATCGCTCGATCAGACGCCGGTGCTCTGCGTGGCGAGCGAGCTTCGCTTCTCGAGCGACGGCGTGTACCCCGGTCCCGACGAGCTCTCGCTCGCCGAAAGGGTTGCAGGGCTTGTCGCCGGCCCCGTCGTCGCGGGCCTTCACTCTCTCGCCGCCTCGAATCTCGGCGGCAGCGAGGCTCCCGACCAGGATGCGCTGATCTGCGGCGACGACCCGGGCGCGAAGGAGCTCGTGCTGGAGCTCGCAGGAAGCCTCGTTCGCGGCCGCGCCGTCGACGCCGGTCCGCTCGCGAGCGCGCGCGCCCTCGAGGGCCTGACCGCAGTGATCGTGAACCTCAATCGCCGCTACAAGGCCCATGCGGGGATGCGCATCACCGGCCTCCCGTGACCGAGCTGCGGGTGATCCCCGTGGTGGGGGTCCCGGAGCTCGAGGAGGGCGACGACCTCGCGCGCATGATCGCCGAGCGCACCTCCCTCGAGGATCGCGACGTCGTCGTCGTCGCGCACAAGGCGGTGTCGAAGGTCGAGGGCCGGGTGGTCTCGCTCGCCGACGTCGAGCCCTCGGGCGACGCTCGGCGCCTCGCCGCCGACGACGATCCGCGCCGGCTGGAGGTGATCCTCCGCGAGGCGGGGCGCGTGGTTCGAGCCCGACCGCCGCTCGTGATCGCCGAGACGCGGCACGGCTTCCTCTGCGCATCGGCGGGCGTTGACGCATCCAACGCGCCGGCGCGGGACACCCTCGTCCTGCTGCCGGTCGACCCGGACGCCTCGGCGCGCGGGCTCCGCGACCGGCTCCGGGAGCTCACCGGTCGAACCGTCGGTGTGATCGTCAGCGACTCCTTCGGGCGCCCCTGGCGGCGCGGGACGACGGATGTCGCTGTAGGCGCCGCCGGGATTGTCGCCCTCGCCGACCTCCGGGGCACGCGGGATCGCAGCGGCTACGAGCTCCGCTCCACCCAGATCGCGCTCGCCGACGAGATCGCGAGCGCCGCCGAGCTCGTCCGCGGCAAGGCGGAGGGCGTGCCCGCGGCGGTCGTCCGCGGCCTCGACGTCTCCGGCGAGGGATCCGCACAGGACCTCGTGCTGCCCTTCGAGCAGAATCTCTTCCCGTGATCGCGCACTGGGACGATGCACCCAGCCGGCGCCGCGAGCTGGGCCCGCTCACCTCGACGTGGTCGTTCCTCGGCGAGGCTGCCGGCTCGGCCACGATCGGCGTTCGTCGCATGCAGGTCGATCCCGGCAAGCTCACGACGCCCGTCCACGTCCACGGCGCGGAGGAGGAGATCTTCTTCGTCCTCCAGGGCTCGGGCCTCTCTTGGCAGGACGGGAGCACCTACGAGGTTCGCGCGGACGACTGCCTCGTCCACCTGGCGGAAACCGAGGCGCACACGCTGCGGGCGGGCGAGGAGGCGCTCGACGTCCTCGCCTTCGGGCAGCGGCTCCAGACCGAGCACGGCGTCCTGCCGCGGGCCGGCGTGATGTGGGCTCCGGGGGGCCGCTGGATCGAGCTCGCACCGGAGCCCTCGCCGTGGGAGCGCGAGGTCGCCGCGGGCGAGCTCGAATTCGGAGAGCCGCGGGCGCGTCCCGATTGGATCGTCTCGCTGGCCGATGTCGCGGAGCAGGACGTGGGGCGAGGCGGCTCGCATTACCACGTCCGCGACCTCGGCCGTGCCGCCGGCTCGGCGAAGACGGGGCTCAAGCACTACACGCTCGCCCCCGGGCAGCTCGGGCCTCCGCCGCACTGCCACTCCGCCGAAGAGGAGCTCTTCGTGATCCTCGGCGGTGAGGGAACCTTGATGCTCCTGGAGCACCCGGGGACGCGAGTCCACCCGCCGGTCTCGACGCATGCGACCGAGGAGCACGAGGTTCGGCGCGGCCATGTCGTCTCGCGACCGGCCGGGACGCGCGTCGCCCACGCCTTTCGTGCAGGCGAGGGCGGCCTCTCCTACCTCGCCTACGGCACGCGAGAGGCGAGCGACATCGCCTACTACCCGCGTTCCGGGAAGGTTTACCTGCGGGGCGTGGGGGTGCTCGGGCGCATCACGCAGCTCGAGTACTGGGACGGCGAGGAGTAAGGGCCCGCGCGTCAATGACCGCGCGGTTTGATGGTGTAGTTCCATTCGGGGTGGAAGGGGTCGCCGGTGATCTGGACGGCGGCGAGTTCGGTGTCGCTGATTTTGATGCCTTTGGGGTAGGAGCGCTCGTCGAGGCGG